>JAJCYU010000141.1 GCA_029262755.1 Anaerolineae bacterium | reverse complement strand
CGCGCCACATCCTCGGCAAGACCCGTCCCACCGTGGGCCTGCTGACGATCGGCGAGGAGCGCGGCAAGGGCACGGTCGTCGTGCAACGCGCGACGCCCCTGCTGGAGGCAAGCCAGGTCAACTTCGTGGGCAACGTCGAGGGCATGGATGTGCCGCTCGGCGGGGTGGACGTCGCGGTGACGGACGGTTTCACGGGCAACCTCATGCTCAAGCTCTCCGAGGGAATCGGCGATCTCGTCCGGGTGACGCTGCGCGAAGAGTCCCTGCGCGATCCCATGAGCACGCTCGGAGCCCTGCTCATGCGGCCCGCCATGGGCCGTGTGAAGAAGCGGTGGGACTACCGGCAATATGGAGGCGTGATGTTGCTCGGCGTACGCGGAACGGTGGCCATCGGCCACGGCCGCTCCGATGCACAAGCCGTGGTGTCGATGATCGACGTGGCCTGCCGCGCCGCGGAGCTCGACCTGGTCTCAGCCATCGAGCGCGGCGTCGCGGAGGCGACGCTGCACGCCGAACAAGCCGCGTCGCTGCAGCCCGACGAATCATCCGAGCACACAGCTCGCGCCGATCGGTCGACCAACCCGGCTCCGGTCGAAGCATGAGCGCCGCCATGCAGGTGGTCGTGCACGAAGACCTCGCCATGCGACGCCGGCGTCTCGCCCGGCGCATGGTGCTCTTCGGCTTCATCATCCTGATCGGCGGCCTTTTCATCGGCTCCGGCGATTCGCGCAGCCTTGCCCTTTCCTACGGCGCCTTGATCGTCGGCACGATCCTGAGCTGGAGCGGTGTGGCCCTCATGGACCGCTGGATGCTCCCGCCACGCCCTGAGATCGCGATCCGCGAAGCCATGGCTGGCAGCAATGCCGGCTGGAAGCTCTACCACTGGGTGCTAGGCGCCGATCACGTCGCGCTGGCCCCGTGGGGCCTGACCGTGATCGAACCCTACAACTTCGACGGCCCGCTGACCGTGCACGGCAAACGCTGGCGCGACCAACGATCCATCGTCCGCCGACTGCTGAGCATCGGCCGCCGCCCCGTGCGTGATCCGTCCCGCCTGCTGGACATCCAAGTGGAGGCCCTGCGCGACGACCTGCGCCGCCACGCCCCCGACCTGGCCGACGTCCCCATCGAACGCGTCATGGTCCTGACCCACCCCCGCGCCGTCCTGCACGCCGAGGATCCGAACGTACCGGTCATGCTGGCCGCCGACCTCAAGCGCGCCCTACGCGCCGACTTCGGCCACCGCCCGCTCAAGCCGGCCGACCAACGCGCCCTCCGCGACGCCCTGGACGCCGAAGCCGCCGTCCGCCTAGCCCCGAAGAAGGACAAGGACGAGGACAAGGACTAGCGCCACAGGTTCGCGATGCCCGTCCTGCGGTTTCAAACCCGATCGACGATGCGCGCGCCCGCCTAGCTCCGAAAAGACTCGGTCCAGCGCCACAGGGCCGATAGTCCCCTCCCAATCTGTTTCTCCGCCGCGCCCTGCTTATCGTTCGGAGGGTCCCAATCCACGCGCCCCAACCATCGATCCGCGCCATCGCCCAATCCACACGCTCGTCCGACACGACCAACCGCCTACGGCCCGCCAAACGTGATCGGCTGCGGGGTGATCAACAGGAAGAACAGCGCGAGCGTGGCCAGCCCGAGCAAGCGGCGCCATCCGTCCACGGGCGTGACGTCGTCGAGGGCGGGCGGGTGCGTGATGCCCATGAAGAGCACGAGCCCCAGCATCAGGACGTAGGCCATGCCGTCCGCGTTGGAGAAGGTGACGACCAACGCGAAGGCGTACATGCCCCACGCCACCCAGCGGTGCGCGCGCCCGAACAGCGCGTAGCTGATGTGGCCGCCGTCCAGCTGTGAAACCGGGAAGAGGTTGATGGCGGTCACGAGCAGCCCCCACCAGCCGGCCATGAGCAGCGGGTTCATCTCCAGGTCCATGCCGGGCGGACGAGGTCCGACCAACCAATGCGCAATGGCGCGAAAGAGCATCGGTTCCTGGAATACGATCGAACCTTCGCCCAGGACCGGCACGAGATCCGCCTGCGCCAGGCCGGCGATCGTGACGGGGATCGCAATCGCGAGGCCCGCGAGTGGACCCGCGATGCCGACATCGAACAAGGCCTTGCGGGACGCGAAGGGGCCGTCGATGCGGATGACCGCGCCGAGGGTGCCGGTGAGGTAGTTGAGCGGGAACGGTATGAAGTACGGTAGGCTGACCGGAAGCTTGTAGTAGCGGCCCGCGAAGTAGTGGCCGAGCTCGTGCACCCCGAGGATGCCGAGCAAGGCGAGCATAAACGGGATCCCGGACGTCCAGTCGGCGGCGACCTCGGCTGCCAAGCGCCACATCAGGTCAAACTCGCCCGTTGCGGCGTTGAGACGTTCGTTCGCGGCTTCGGAAAGGGACTGGAAGGCACCGGCCGAGATCGTGCTCGCGATCGTAGCGATCAACAGCAAGGCGTTGATCCACACGCGCCTGCGGCCACGAGCCGGCGGCGCGGGTTGGGCGATGAGCACGTCGCGGTCGCCCTCGCGGCGGAGCAACGTCAGGAGGCCGCGCTCGGCCAAGCGCGGCGCGACGGTCTCGTATACCATCGACGAACTGCGCAGGAAGCGGCCGAAGAGCACGACCGCTTTGGCCCCACCCGGCAATTTCTGGAGGCGCGCGTCGTGGACGGCGAACACGTCCGTCACGTCGTCTTCCACACCGGCAACGAGGGGGTCGGCCAGGGTCCAGTCGATCAAGGGAAGCTCCGGAACATGGACCGAAGGGCCGCATGGCGGGGGTGAGCGTTGGGCGGCGGCCAATACTAGCATGCTCCCACGAGAGCCCACGCCCGATGCGGAGCCGCGCGACGCTGTATACTTGCCCGACGTTCCCACCAGGAGCCACGTCCCCATGAGCAACGAACGCCACGCAGGTAGCGGTACGCAAGACATACGGATCGCGGTCACCGGGCTCGGTGCGATCACACCGGTCGGCCTGAATACGGAAGCAACCTGGCAGTCGTTCGTCGAGGGTGTGTCCGGTATCGGGCCCATCACCCACTTCGACGCGGAGGGCATGGGCTTCAGCGCCCGCATCGCTGGGCAGATCAACAACTACGAGGCCACCGACCATCTCGATCGCAAGACGGTCAAGCGCAACGACAGAGTCACGCAGTTTGCGTTGGTGGCCGGCCGAGAAGCGCTGGACGACGCGGGGCTGCTCGGGGAAGATGGGCGCATCGATCCGGATATCATGGCGCCGGAGCGGGTCGGCTGCTACGTCGGCTCCGGCGTGGGCGGCGTGGGCACGCTGGTCGAGGCGGAGGCGGTCCTGCAAGAACGGGGTCAGCGCCGGGTGAGCCCGTTGGCGGTGCCGATGGTGCTCATCGACTCCACGCCTGGTGCGGTGGCCATCGAGCACAACCTGCGCGGGCCCAACATGGCCCACGTATCGGCCTGCGCGTCGGGCGCCAACGCGATCGGCGAGGCGGCCGAGGCTATTAAGCGCGGCCGTGCAGACGTCATGGTGGCCGGCGGTGCGGAGGCGGCGATCATCCCCGTGACGGTGGCGGGTTTTCAGAACATGGGCGCGCTCTCGAAGTGGGACGGCGATCCGAAAGTAGGCAGCCGGCCCTTCGACGGTCTGCGGGACGGCTTCGTCATGGGCGAGGGCGCCGGCATTCTCGTTCTCGAACGCTGGGACCACGCCGTTGCGCGTGGCGCCCGGATCTACTGCGAGCTGGCCGGCTACGGCTCCACGTGCGACGCAGGCCACATCACGGCGCCTTCGGAGGACGGAGACGGCATCCTGCGCGCAATCCAAGCAGCGCTGGAGGAAGCCGGGCTCACGCCGGACGACATTCAATACGTCAACGCACACGGTACGAGCACGGAGCTCAACGACAAGACCGAGACGGTTGCCATGAAGACCTTGTTTGGAGATCGCGCCCACGACGTGCCGATCAGCTCGACAAAAGGGATGATCGGCCACTTGCTCGGTGCCGGTGGCGCTGTGGAGGCCTTCGCGTGCTGCAAGGTTATCGAGACGGGGATCTTGCCCCCGACGATCAACCAGACGACGCCGGATCCCACGTGCGATCTGGACTACGTGCCGAACCAGGCTCGGCACACGGAGGGCGTGGACGTGGTCTTGTCGAATTCTCTCGGCTTCGGGGGCCACAACGCCTGTCTGATCTTCCGCCGCGCCTGAGGGACGAGATCCCAGCCAGGGAAGGACGGTAGACCATGCGCTATGCGCATATTACGGGTTGGGGCGCATACGTCCCTCCGCGGATTGTGACCAACGAAGAGCTGTCGCATCTGGTGCCCACATCCGATGCGTGGATCCGTGAGCGAACCGGCATCCGACAGCGGCATATAGCAGACGACGAAGACCATACGTCGACGATGGCGATCAAGGCGGGGCGCAAGGCCCTGCAGCGGGCAAACCTCGACCCCGGTCGTCTGGATCTGGTAGTGTGCGCGACCTCGACGCCCGACTACCTGATGCCCAACACGGCGAGCCTGATCCAGGACGGTCTTGGGGCTACCCATGCCGCGGCCTTCGACTTGAACACGGCCTGTTCCGGCTTTGTGTATGCGCTGTCCGTAGCGTCCAGCATGGTGCGCTCGGGAGCGTACGAGAACGCGTTGGTGGTGGGCTCCGAGTCCATGTCGCGCGTCATGGACTGGACGGACCGCAGCACCTGCGTGCTCTTCGGAGACGGCGCGGGCGCTGTCGTGCTCCAGGCATCGGAGATGGCCGGTGGCGTGCTGAGCTTCCGCCTTGGCTCGGACGGCTCGGGCGGCGATGTGCTCACCGTAGGGCTTGGAACGCGCAATCCGGTCTCTGCGGAGCGACAGGCCAAGGGTGATGGCCCCTTCATGAAAATGGCGGGCCGCGAGGTGTACCGCTTTGCGACCCGGATCGTGGACCGTGTGACGCGAGAAGTCGTGAGCGACGCGGAGCTTGAGATCGAGGACATCGACCTGATCATCCCGCACCAGGCGAACAGCCGCATCCTCTCGAAGGCGGCCCAGCAGCTCGGTATTCCGCTGGAGCGGATCTACAGCAACTTGGCCAACTACGGTAATACCTCCGCTGCAAGCGTGCCGCTTGCGTTGGTCGAGGCCATTGAGGAGGGCCGCGTACGTGCCGGAGACCACGGGGTCATGGTCGGCTTCGGCGGCGGGCTTACATGGGGTGCGGCCCTCGTGGAGTGGACCTACGATCCGGCGGACCGCGAGTGGTCGATGTGGCGGCGCAGCGTTCAGGGCGCGCGGTTCGGTCTTGCAGGCGTCAAGAGCTTCGCGCACCGTGCGGAACGCGAGGTGCGGTTCTGGGAGATCCGAATGCGGCGCCGAGCACGACGCAGGCGCCTGGCGAAGGAGAACGGCAGCGCCGAGTTACCGGAGGACCGCGCGCAGCAAGCCCGCCTCAACGGGACAAGCAAGGCGAAGAAGAAACGGGACCGGAGCGGAGGTTAGGGTAGGGAGCGCGCTGCCGGACATCGCAGCGAGTTCCAGCAACCCATCGCTACGCGGACGCCCGTGCACTGCTTCGTGCACAACTCCGTGCACAACTCCGCGCACAACTCCGCGCACGATGCGACGTGGCCCTTGGTGCATATCGCTTCGCACTGCGCGCGTCGCCACTTTTGCGCCTGCGCCTGCGACCCACCTCTACTCCGGGGCCGGGCCAGCTAGAGCTCGAGCCAGGGCCGCGCGCTGTTCGGACGTTAGTCCCTCCGCACGCGTCAGGTCGGGTCCCTCGTAGGGAGCGTCGCGGCCGGTGACGAGGGTTGCTAGATCGAGACCGACGCGCTCGAGCAGTGCCCAGGATCCACCGCCCACTTGATAGAGCGCGGATAGCACGGTTTGGTTGGTCGGCGTCGGGCGCGAAGCCAACGCGGGCGACGCGCCGCGCTCCGGATCGTCGATGTCCGCATCCTGCACGAGCGGCAGATCGATATCGTACGCGCCGGGCGGTAGCCATTCGCGGCTGCCGTAGCGACGGTCGATCTCCGCCAGCGCCGCCGCATGGCGCGCTCCGCTGAGGCCCGTGGCGGAGAGAACTTCTGCGATCGTCGGCATGCGGAAGCGCACGGCGCCGGCGCTGACGCCATGGTCTTCGGGGGGCGTTGGGTTCTTGGACGAAGCCCCGCTTACAAACGGGCCATCGCCGGCGCCATCGCCATCGCCGGCGCCGGGCCCCGCCTGATCCGCACGTCCGTCCGCCGCGAAGTCGCGACCGACACCGGCATCCGCATCGGAGAGGGCATCCGTGCCTCCTGCATTGGCGCTCTCATCCATGGCGCTCCCATCGATGGCGCTCTCGGATTGCGAGCCTCCCGTGCGCCCGTCACCGCTAGCGCGTGCATCGTCGAGCGCGCCGTCCGGCTCGTGGACCGTCCTCGCCGCCTGCGCTACCGGCGTCGCGATCGGCTCGGTAGGCGGCTCGACGTAGGCCTCATCGGCCGTCGGCAGCACGGACGATTCCGTGGCCGAAGCCTCGTTGTCCTCGTGCGCACGATGCCCGACCGGGAGCGCGTCGGTGGCGGCCTGTTGCGCATCCGCGGCTTGCGCGTGCCGATCGTTTGCCGCCGACGTGGGATCGTCCTCGCCCAAGGGCGCGAAATCCGACGTCGACCGTGCCTCGCTGATACCGGGCAAGGCTGCGTCGACGATCTCGCCGGTCAATGGGAGATCCGTGAGCGCCTCGTCTCCGTCCGTCGTGCCGTCCGCGCCTAGAACGAGGGTCGCGGCGCCGATCGGTGGGCTGATCTGACGTGCGTAAGTGGCGAAGTCGTGGAAGGCCGTCCACGCCGGTCGGCGCGATGCGGCGTCCAGGGAGCCGGAGGAGGCGAAGAGCCCGTTGGACGCATTCTGGTCGACGAGGGCCGTCCAGATGACGGCCGCAATGCTCGGGTCGGCGGAAAGCGTGTCCAGCGCGGTCCACAGGTTGCGGGCTTGGGCGGCTTCGCCGGCGTAGATCGCGTCCCAGCTAACGCCTGTCACCCACAAGCCCTTGGGGCGGCGTGCGCCGGCGATGCACGATTCCGCGGCACGCCACAGGCGCTGGGTACGCTCTGCGACCGTGGCGGCCACCACGCCTTCCGACGGGCCGCCTTCGGGCAGCACGGCCAGCTGAACGGCGAGGGCATCGACCGGCGCGCCGGCGTGCGAACGCCATCCACCGGCGGAAGCGGCTTCACGCAAGTACGCGACGCCATCGTCCTCGTCGTCGCTGATCAACGCGCCGGCGACGACCTGCGCTTCCGGATGCCCGTCGCGCAGCGCGGTGGCGACCTCGGCGAGCAAGGCGGCCCAGCGCGCGGCGGGCAGACGCGGAACGGAGCCGGAGGGGCCGCGCCAATTCGGCCCCGGCAGCACCTCCCACGCAGCGACTTGATCGCCCAACGCCGCGGCGAGCCGTTCGGCGTTGCCGGCCAACTCACGGCCCCACGCTTCGGCGACGGCCGGTGATACACCCAAACCGGCCGCCCCGCCCGGCGCGACGGTCAGGTCGTGGTCGAGCACGGCGAGCACGCGTATTCGTGCGTCGCGTGCGGCCTTGGTTGCGGCTCGGGCTCGGGCGAGCACGGCGTCGTCGACGCCGGAACTGCCCGAGAGCGCGAATCGCAGGCGCACGATACGCGCGCCGGCGCGTGCGGCGGCGGCCGCGCGTTCCGGGGCCGTCTCCGCGTGGCCGATGTCGATGCCGATTCGTTCGGTGACGGTCGGGGTCACGGTGCGCTCCGATTTTGAAGTCCGCCACGATGGTCGTGGGGCACGGGGGAACACGGTGCCGAGGGTGCAACGGTGTTGAGTGTGCCACGGTGTTGAGTGCGCAACGGATGCTGCGGGCTAGATGGCGCGGATCACCGCGACGGCGAGGGCGAGTTGCACGAGCAACGCACCGACCAACAACAACCTGGCGGCCAGGCGTGCCCCGTCGTGGACGCGAAAGGCGAGCAGTCCGTTGAACACGAGTGCCGCCAAGCCGAGGATGGGCAATCGCCAGGCAATGCGCGTTGGCGCACCGGGGCCGGGAAGGGGCGCCCCGACCACGGAATCGAAACGGAACCGTAGGGACAACTCGCCCGGAAGGTCAGGATATTGCCACGCCAACAGGGCGAACGCGAGACCACAAATGGCCGCGCACGCGACGATCAGCAGCCCGGCCAGACGATCGCCCAAGATGGAGAACCGCGCCCAGCGCGGTGGCTCCGTACGTTCTTCGAGCGCTTGCCGTGCGCCGAGGGCGCGACGTCGCTTGAACTCGTCGACGAAGGAGGCCGGGTCGGCGGGAGAGATGCAATAGGCGAGGGCGCGCGTGACGATCAGCAGCTGCTCCGCGGGCGGCACCGTGGCGAGGACGAGGGCTTCGCGCTCCCCGAAGTCCTCGCCGTGCACGACGGCCCGACCGGCGCGCCAGATCGGCAACCGCGCAGGGCCCTTGGTTTCGTCCACAGGGCGGTTGAGCAGGTGCGTGATCTCGGCCATGGGCACGACCTGTCGGGCGCCGGACCAACGCATGATCACGCCGTCGCGCCCCACGTGATAGCGCAACGAACTGTGGGAGACGGCCCCGTAGGCCAACCATGCGCCTAGCGGCAGCAGCGCGACAAGGGGCAGCAGCAACAGCACGGCGCGTGGGCTCGGACCGGCTTGCGCCGCGGCCCAACCGAGGCCGATCGAGAGCGCGAGACACAAGATCGCAGCGCCGGCGCCGATCAGCCCGCCGCGGGATCGAGCGGCCTCGAAGTCCATCTAGAACCGCCGCCAGGCGAGCGTGCCGTCGAAGATCCGCGCTAAGAAATCGTCCTCGAGCAGCGCAAGCGTAGCTTCGGGGCTGGTGCGCACGGGGGCCGCGATGCGAATCGAGAGCACACCCCGTTCCGGGTTGCGGGCCGGTTGGTCCCACAGGTAGAAGAAGACGAACACCAGACGTGAGCCGTCCGGCTTCGTTGCGATGCCGTGGTTGACGGTGAAGGGGCGAGGTCCGTCCCCGAACGAGAGCTTGGCGGGCGCGAAATGCTCGACCTCCCAGCCGCCGAGCGGATAGCAGATCTCCGGCGTATGCTCGAAGAGGTGGTAGCTCGGCCGACCCTCGTGCCCGAAGGCGGAAAGCCAGATCAGCTCGCCGTCCGCCCTGCGGTACGTGCGCTCGATCGAGACGGGAGGATCGCGGAACCACTGGTCCACCGCGGGATCGTGGATGCGCTCGCCTCCTTGCCACGGCCCGAGAGCCATGGGGAGGCCGGCAGGCAGCGCGGCCAGCGTGAGGTCGTATGGCGAGGCGATCGCCACCTCGGCCGGCGTCTGCTTGTACCAGCCTGCGACGTCGGCGAAGTAGACGTGGCGCGCGGACGGCACGGAGGAAACGGGCGGCGCAGCCTCATCGCGCGGCCACCACGCGGCGAGCAGGCCGACGGCCGCCACGGCCGCCCCCGCCCACCAGAGGCGTCGCGAGCGCGCGGCCGTGTCGTCGTCGGCGCCGGTCGTCGTTCCGGCTTCGCTATCGACCGCGGCGAGGCGTTCCCCGGCGGCACGTAGGTCCGTCGGCGGAACCGGTGGCGCGGTGTTGTCGAGCTCGTCATCGCGTACCGAGTCGCGCAGCGAGTCGCCCACGGTATCGCCTGCCGCGCGCGTATTCCCCGTTGCAGGCAGCATGCTCGGCTCAGACGAGGTGTCCGACGCCCAATGCTGCGCGGACCGTCGATCGTCCTCGGCGGGAGGCAGACCGTCCGCGGAGATGTCGGACGAATCAGGCGCTTGGGCGGACATCAAAGCCCAAGCCTCGCGAGATGGCGACCAAACCGACCGCTGCAGCCATATAGAGCAGCGGTGCAACCGGGCCATGGAAGAGCGCCAGGCCGGCATCTGTGCCTTGAGCATGGGCCACCCAAAGCAATGCCGTGAGCCGCGCGCCGTTGGCCACGAGGGCCAGCGGGAGCGCAGCAAGCACGATCAGCGAGCGGCGCATCGGCGGGCCGTCCAGCACCCCCGCCAAGAACACGGCCAGGGTCAGCAGCGCGACGAGCGATCGCAGCCCGCTGCACGGTGCGCCCACCGCGAGCACACCGTCGCCGACGATCAGCTGCGCCCCCTTCTGCTGAACGACAGCGCCCAATGCGCCGGCAGACCAGGCGGCGACGCTAGCGACCCGCGCGGCCAAGAACGGCGCCGTTCGCTCGACCAGCGGGAGCGGCACGGCCAAGGCAAGCAGGAGCAAGGGCAGCGAAAGGGCCCTCATCCGCGGCAATCCGCCGCCCAAGAGGGCGAGGCCGGCGAGGGCGAGCAACAGGCCCGCGGCGGAAACAAGCCGCGCGGACATCGGTAGCGCAATCACGTGTAGGGCCAGCCCCGCGCCAAGCGGGATGAGCCCCAGCGCGGATGGTGTGTTGGACCGCCACGCATCCCGAGCGCGCCAGGCGAGGAAGACGGCCGCAGCCACGACGAGCGGTCCATGGCCGTAGTAGGGATGAACCCGCCACGTATCGGCCAGCCAGCGCAACGTAGGCGCGAAGATCATCGCCAGCATCGCCGCGGCGGCGATGAGCGGGATCCCTGCGCGCAGACGAGCGGTGCGCGAAGTGTGCGGAGAAGGCGTTTGCGTTGCCATGGTCAGCGGGTGACTTCGCCCAACGGCGGGTGGAAGGTCAAGCGGTCACCTTCTCGTTCGCGCCGACATAGACCGGCTCACACCAGGACCGGTACTGGGGAGCGCGACCTCGGACTACGTCGAAGTAGCGATCCCGCAGCGCCCGTACGGTGGGACCCATCGCGCCGGTGCCGACCGGTCGGTGATCGATCTCGATGATGGCCGCGATCTGGACGCCCGTGCCGCTCATAAACACCTCGTCGGCACAGTACAGTTCCGTCCGGTCGATGGAGCGCTCCACGACGGGCAGACCCATCTCCTCGCTGAGCAGGTGCATCACGGTGTCGCGGGTGATGCCCTCCAGGATATTGTCGGTGACGGGCGGCGTGTAGACCGTGCCGTCGCGCATGACGAACAGGTTCTCTGCGCTGCCCTCGCTGACGTGCCCGTCCTGGGTCAGGACGATGGCCTCGTCGAAGCCGTTGAGCAGGGCTTCCGTCTTGGAGAAGGCGCTGTTGACGTAGGCGCCGACGATCTTACCGCGCGCCGGCAAGGCATTGTCGTCGATGCGACGCCACGAAGAGACGTGCACGCGCGCCCCTTCTTCCGCGTCGACGTAGCGCCCGAAGGGGGTGGCAAAGATCGTCAGGGCGTCGGTCAGGCCGTGGAGCTTCACGCCGATTAGCTCGTCAGACTTGTAGGCCAACGGGCGGATGTAGGTATCGGACTCAAAGCCTTCCTTGCGCAGAAGATCGAGGGTGATGGCGCACAGTTGATCGGCGTCGTAGGGCAGCTTGATCATCAGCAACGAGCACGATTGCAGGAAGCGCACGTAGTGTTCGCGCATGCGGAACACGAGCATCTGCCGCTCTTCGGGATTCCAATAGCCGCGAATCCCCTCGAAGCAGCCCGTGCCGTAGTTGAAGGAATGGGTACGGACGCTGACCTTCGCGTCTTCGATCGGCACAATGCCGCCGTCGAAAAAGGCGTACTTGCCCTGCATGTGCGCGCTCCATTCAAATTCGTGGCACGTTGCGGCCCCTGGGGAGGGCTCGCGGTGCCTAGGGAACCGCAAACGGCGCGACGGAACTCCATCGCGCCGCGGGTGTGCGACGCCGGACGGACTCCTTCCGGCGGTGCGTGACTACGCTGCGGCGGCCTACCCCACTCGGCTGCCAACGAAACGGGGCGACGATTCCGATTATAGTGCCCGCCCACCGCCCCGCAAGGAGACCCGCGCCGTTCCGGCGACACGGTCGCGCCCATCTTGCGCCGTCTCGAGTGGGCTTAGGGGGCGACCTGGCTGCGATCCGCGGCGCAGTCCGGACAACCGCGGATGGGATCCGAGACGCCGCGCACGTGGGCCAGGCAGTATGCCTCCACGCGATTGCGCCGAAAGAATCCGAAGCGCTTCTCGATCGTGAGTTCAAGGCGCAGATCGGAGGATCGGTTCGTACGCAATATCTCGGGCACCGGGCAGCGCTCACAATCGGCAGGGCGCCAGGGCAGGGATGCGCGATTGCGCTGCACCAGCCGACACTCCTGCGTTTGCCGGCCGCGGTTGAAGTCCTCGTAGTAGTGGGGGCATTCGGTGCCCGCAGGCGTACGCATCAGCGGGCCTCGCTTCGATCGAGGAGCTGGACGCTAAAGAGCCGATTGGGGTCGGTCCATACACGCACGACGGACCATCCCGCCTGGGCGGCCAACTGCGCAAAGGCGGTGGTCGAATACTTGTAGGAATATTCGGTCAGGATGCTCTCTCCTTCCGCGAACGTGAACGCGTGCCCATCGACGGTGGCGGTTTGCTCGAGGCGGCTGACCAGCTCGATCTCGACCCGGCCCCGCCCTTCAACCGCGGGATCCTGCCACCACGAGGCGCGATGCGCGAAGGCGTCGGGATCGAAGTCCGCGCCCACCTCACGATTGATCCGTGTGAGCAGGTTCTTGTTGAACGCGGCGGTGACGCCGCGCGGGTCGTCGTAGGCGGGCACCAACACGGCCGGGTCCTTGACCAGATCGACGCCGATCAGCAGCTGTCCGGCCGGCCCGGCCTCATCGTGGGCAACGCGCAGGAAATCGACCGCATCCGCGGGCACGAAGTTGCCGATGGTCGAACCGGGGAAGTAGATCACCGTGCGACCCGGAATGCGGCTGGGCGAGGGCAAGTCCAATGGTCGGGTGTAATCCGCGCAGACGGGAAGGACTTCGAGACCCGGGAACTCCGCGGCTAAGCGGGCCGCCGAGGCGCGCAGGTGATCGCGCGAGATATCGATGGGCACATAGCCGGCTGGGTCGCGCAAATGCGCCAATAACACGCGCGTCTTGATGCTCGATCCGCTGCCGTATTCCACCAGCAGCGCGCGCGGCCCGATGTGCATGGACATCTCGCCGCCGCAATCGCGGGTGATGGCCAGCTCCGTGCGCGTCGGGTAGTACTCGTCCAGGTCGCAGATCGCGTCGAAGAGCGCCGAACCGCGTTCGTCGTAGAACCATTTTGGCGGAATGCGCCGTGCGGGCGCGTCGCTCGCCGCACCCGGTAGGTCTCCCGCAAGCCCGGCCAGCACGTCGGCGCGCAAGTCTCCGGCGGGCGGGTGCAGGTCGAGCAGCTCGATGGACGGGCTCGTCGGCTCAGCCATCAACCGGCGTCCTTGGCCAGGCGCAGGCCGGTGAAAGGCCACCGAGCGTCCGGTGGGAAGAAGTTGCGATAGGTGGCGCGTAGGTGGCTATGCGACGTCGCGCACGAACCGCCGCGTAGCACGTATTGGTTGCTCATGAACTTGCCGTTGTATTCGCCGAGCGCGCCCTCCGCGGGACGATATCCGGGATAGGGCGCGTATGCGCTTGCCGTCCACTCCCATGCCTCGCCGAAAAGCTGCTGGACGTCGTCCGATGTTCGCGCCTCGGCCGGGGCCGGGGTCGCGGCGGGATGGTAGCGGCCGGACTCGACGAGGTTGCCGCGGATCGGCCGCTCCGCCGCCACGGCTTCCCATTCATGCTCGGTCGGCAGCCGCGCGCCCGCCCACGTAGCGTAGGCATCGGCCTCGAAGTAGCTGAGGTGGACGACGGGCTCTTCCGGATCGAGCGCGAGCACGCCGGCCAAGGTCATCAGCTTCCAATCGGCGATATCCGCGGACGGGGCGTCCCGTTCCGTGGCCGTGCCCGTATCCGCGAACGAGCCTGTATCTGTGCCCGCGCCCGCTCCGTGATCCTGCCAGTACAGCGGCGCTGTCCAGCCTTCGCGCTGAGCCCAGTCCCAGCCGAGGGACAGCCACAGCTCGGGCCGCTCGTAGCCGCCGTCGGCGATGAAGGCCAGGTATTCGGCGTTGGTCACCATTCGCGAAGCGATCGAGAAGGGCTCGAGCCAGACGCGGTGCCGCGGACCTTCGTTGTCGAAGTGAAAGCCGGGATCGTCGTCGGCGTGCCCGGTCCACGAGATGCCGCCCGGATGGTCGATCCAACGCAGGGCGGTCGGCGCCGACGGGGCGTTGTTCACGCTCCTCGTCTTCTCGACCGTGTCTCGCTCACGATACGCGGGGAACAGCGGGTTCTCGCTGAATACGTGCTTGAGGTCCATGAGCATCAGCTCTTGGTGCTGCTGCTCGTGGTGCAGGCCGAGCTCGAGCACGGATGCGGCCGCGGCCCAGGTAGCGGGATCGACCTCTTCGACGAATTGCTCGACATGTTGATCGACATAACGGCGATAGTCATAGATCTCGGCCACCGTCGGGCGCGAGATCAGGCCGCGCTTCGGGCGACAATGCCGGTAGCCGACCGCGTTGTAGTAGGAGTTGAAGAGGTAGTTGTACATCGGATGCAGTACCTCGTAGCCAGAGGCGTGCGCCTGAAGCAGGAAGGTCTCGAAGAACCACGTCGTGTGCGCGAGATGCCACTTGGCGGGACTGACATCCGGCATCGTTTGGATAACGTAGTCCTCGACCTCGAGCGGCTCGCACAGATGCTCGGTGAGGGCGCGCACGCTGCGAAAGCGCGCGAGGAGGTCCGCCGGGTCGAGATCGGTCGGCGCGGCTGTCGTGGCTGCCGCGGTTGTCGCGGCTGCCGAGTCCGTCTCGGATTGCGGCGTTGGGGACGAGGCGAGCGCAGCCGGGCTGCCGTTCGAGGACGGCCGGTTCAGGTCGATGGTCATGCAACAAGCTCCTGGCTGCGATGCGAGGAATACGGTCCGGCGTTGGCAACGCGCGGGTGGCCGATTGCAGGCGACCGGAATGGGACGTCCGACGTCGGAGCGGTGCCAATAATGCGGTGCCGTGTGTAGGGTATGCGAAGAACGCGACCCGTTACGGCCGCGTTGAAGCCGAGGCCGTTCGCTAGGTCCTGCCCTCCACGAGCGTGCTGAGAGCGAGCAGCCTTCGGTTGAGCGCCTCACGTGCGGCGGGCAGTCGCTGCATTGCGTTCCAGTCGTCCGCGAAGGCGCGGGCGGATTCCGCGTCCAACAACGAGCGAAACGGGTCCGCGTTCAACGGTGCGCCACCGGCCAGCACGCCCCGCCAATGAGGCTCGAGCGTGTCTGCGACGGCGGCGTACATCGCTTCGAAGTCCTCGCGTAGCAATAGCCAATCGCGCCGATCCGCACGCCGTGCACCGGGCCGTCGGTACACCTGGATGATCAGCGTCTCGACGTCGTCCCAGTAGCGGGCGAAGGCTTCGAGCTCGGCGGTCTCCCGCGCAACGCCGGTGACGGGCGCAGCGGAGTCCTCGCGGGAATCCGTGTCGCCCGCGACGCCGATTCCGGAGGATCCGGAGGTCACGGCGTCCGCCAGGCGGGTGCGCAGGAAGCGGCTGAAGGGGTTGGCAATCGGCATGTCGCAAGCTTAAGGGGGCGAATGGTATTGGCCAATTGGGTAGGGTGAGCGAGGCGAAGCGCGCCGACCTGCGCCCCTGTTCAACCTTGCCCCTTCTCGGCCCCCGCAATCGGCACCCTCGGCTCTGCCGCCCCCCGAGCGCGCAACCACGCCGCCGCCTCGTCCTGGCCCTGATCGAGCGCGCGCTCCAGCGGCGTCATCCCGTCGCCGCCGGGAGCGTCGAGCACCGCGCCTGCCGCGACGAGGCGCTCCATCAGCGCTAAACGGCCCATCGCGGCCGCGACGTGCAACGGGGACAGCCAGCCGTCGCTCCGCGCCGCCGCCGCGGGATCCGCGGCCAAGAGCGCATCCACGCGCTCGCCGTCGTCCAGCGCCACGGCCGCGATCAGACTTCCCCGCTCGGCGCCGGCGCGCAGCAAGCGGATGCCGAGGGCTTCGTGGCCCGAGTGTTCGGCCCAGCCCCAGGCGGCGCTGTGATAGTGCGGGTCCCGCAGCGACGGATCGGCGCCGCGCTCCAGCAGGAGCTCGACGACCGCGCTGTGGCCGTGGAAGGCCGCCCAATGGAGCGGGGTGTATCCGTGCTGGCCCTGGCGCAGGTCGAAGCCCATGTCGAGCATGAGCGCAACCGCGTCGAGGCGGCCGGCCTTGGCGGCTTCGGCCAGGACCCAGTGGTCGGCGATGCGCAGGGAGTCGCGCAACGTGGGGTCCGCGGCGAGTATCGCGTCTGCCGCCGCGCGGTCCCCAGCGGCACATGCGGCCACGTAGCGGTCGCGCGGTGCCAGCTCATCGCGCGCACCAGCCTCGCGCAGGCGGGCCGCGATGTCGCTGCGGCCGAGGCGCATGGCGAGGGCGTAGGGGGTCACGCCGTGCAGATCCGCCTTGTTGGGGTCCGCGCCATGGGCCAACAGGAGTTCGGTGAACTCCATGGACTTCCAGCGGTCGACAGCCATGTGTAACGCGGTGCGCCCGGACCAAATGCCCGCGGCCGCGGGATCGCCGCCGCGGGCCAGAACCAGACGTGTAGCCGCGATGTCATCAAAGTCCAGGGTGCGCAGCAGGGCCGTGGTCAGCAGCTTCGCTGGTGGCGCGTGATCCAGCCACACCGCCAGACAAGGGGGGTGGGCCGGCACGTGATAGGCGACCTCTTCGTCGTCTGCGCTTGCACCGGCCTCGAGCAGACGACGCGTGATCGAAGGACTGCGCACCACGGAGGAAGCACCGTACAAGGCCGTTTCGGTGCCCACCGGGTCCTCGGGATTGTGGAAGCTCGCGTTTGCGTCCGCGCCCGCAGCAAGTAGCAGCGCGACGACGGTGTCGAAGTCAGGCTGCCTCTCCGGATGGTGCTGAAGAACGCGCGAGAAGCACGCATACAGCAGCGGAGGCCACGCGCGAGGGCCGCTCGGTTGGGCGGCTAGGGCCGGGTCCCGGCCGACGAACGATGCGACGGCGGAGGTGTCACCGGTGGCCGCGGCAGCGGCGATGCTCGCGCCGGCCAGGCCGGGATCGACCGCCAGGAGCGCGTCGACACGCTGCAGCGAGCCGCCGCGATGATCGGTGGTCGGGCGCGGAACGACGGCGTCGAGCAGGACGTCGAGCCGGTCGGATGCGGCGGTGCGCATGGCCTCGACATGGACCTTGAGCGCCGGCCAGCTCGAGAAACCGTGCTCTCGTGCAATCGCGAACAGGGCGTCGGCTCGGACGGCGAACTCGCCGTCGCGCTGTCTGCGACGCGCCTCGTCCTTCAGGCGATCGAGGTTGGGGCGGGGCGGGAGCGAGCGCTCCGGGGTCGAGGCAGGGATGGCATCCTGGGACATGCGAGCCTCCTTCGGCCGCGTAGCCCGGCGTCCGCACCGTTCGGGCTTCGTACATCGGCCGGCCTGTTGGCACGGGCTGGACCAAGTACGAGAAGGAAGTCACACATGGGTGCTTCGCATACAGCGAAGGCGGGTGGGACTGTGTCCCTTTCCGCGGACGGGCGGCGCCCCGCGAGCGCCGAGCGCCAGGGTAGCATAGGGCGACGCAGCGCGAAACACGGGACTGGCCGATCATCGAGTCGAAGCGCCGCAGCACGAGCGCTGCGATCGAGATATCGTTACGGTAGGTCCGCACGGGAACACAGGTCGGGCGACCGGACCCGTATGATCGACCCGGCCCCCTTCGATCGAGCCAGTAGGATGCGGCGAGGGAGGCTGCGAGCTCGGCACGCCTGCGTCGAGAACGTCGTGCGACGCGCCGACGCTCGACTCCCCGCACAGCCTTTAGGCAGAGAGGATCCGCGGGCCGTGGGGCGTGATCGCAATCGTGTGCTCGAACTGCGCCGAGAGGGCGCCGTCGCACGTGACCACGGTCCATCCGTCGTCGAGGATCTCCCACTCGTGCGCGCCGGCGTTGATCATGGGCTCGATCGTGAAGACCATGCCCTCCTCCAGCAGCAAGCCCTGACCGCGTTCCCCCGTATGCGACACGGAGGGTGGCTCGTGCAGGCTCTCCCCGATGCCATGGCCGCCCCACACGCGAACCACGCTGCAGTCGTTGCGCTCGGCGTGGCGCTGGATCGCGTGGCCGAGGTCGCCGAGACGGTTGCCCGCGCGGGCCATCCGGATGCCGCGCTCCATGCACTCACGCGTGATCGTCAGCAGGTGATCGGCCTCGGTGGAGACCTTGCCGACGGGGAAGGTCACGCACGAGTCGCCGCACCAGCCCTCGTAGCGCAAACCGATGTCGATGCCGACGATGTCGCCCTCCTCGAGGGCGCGGGGTCCGGGGATTCCGTGGCAGACCTCCTCGTTCACCGACGCGCAGATCACGCCGGGGAAGGGCGGATGGCTTGGCGGGCTGCCCTGATAGCCCTTGTATAGCGGCAACGCGCCGCGCTCTGCGATGAGCGCCTCGACGCGCTCGTCAAGCTCGTCCAAGCGGATGCCGGGTTGGATCGCATCGCCCAACAGCGCGAAGCAGTCGGCAACGAGGCGGCCGGAACGCGCCATGGCTTCGATCTGGGCGGGCGTCTTGATGATGATGCCGTCCGGTCGCGGGCCGCCGTTCTTGGGTCGGCGTAGAATACGGCGTTTGGAGCGGGACTTGTCGCGCATGGGTTTCGGCTCGCCTGGTGGGTTGGTGGCGCATCGATGCCCAACGACGGGCATCGGGGGCCCGGATTGTACATGGCGCGGCGAAAGCGCCCGAAGAACGGCGGGTTGACGCACACCGTCCCCGGACGCACCCTTCGAGCGCCTGGGCGCGTGGTCCAGCGTCCTTGTCGCTCCGCGGTCACCGTTCTTGTTCGCCCTTCCAATGACCGCGGACGCGTTCTTCGAATTCGTCAGCACCCTTCCAGGAGATCGCCGATGGGCATGTTGTTTCGCTGGGTTCTCGCCGCGGCCGCGCTCTTTGCCGCCCAGTACTTTGTGGACGGCGTGAGCGTCGCACCCGACGGTGCGTCCGGCTTCGGCCTCGACAGTCCCTTCGCCACGTACGCCATCCTGGCCCTCGTTCTCGGCCTTGTCATGAGCCTGGTCCGCCCGATTCTCACCGCTCTGACCTGCCCGTTGCAGATCATGACCCTCGGATTGTTTTCGTTTGTGGTCAACGCGGTTGCATTCTGGATCGCGAGCTATGTCGCAGGGCTGCTCGGGCTTGGCTTCACGGTGACGGGCTTCATGCCCGCGCTGTGGGGCTCGCTGATCTACAGCCTCATCACCGCGGTGGGGGGTTCCTTCCTCGATAGCGGACGCGACTGAGGGAGGGCGTAGCGACGGAACGACAGCGTCGCAACGGAACTTCGACCAAACAGAAACGGGGCGGCCCGCGAAGGCCACCCCGTTTTCGTTGGCTGATGTTGCTGATGTTGCTCCTACGACTGCCGTGCTGCCTTGCAGCCGCCGCTACCGCCGCGCGCAAGGCGCGACGGGATCAATAATCGGGCATGCCACCCGGCATGGCGCCGGCTGCGTGATCGTCATCCTCGGGGATGTCCGCGATGAGCGCCTCAGTCGTGAGGATCATCGAAGCGATCGAGGCCGCGTTCTCCACGGCCGCGCGGGTGACCTTGGCCGGATCGATGATGCCGCTCTCGACCATGTCCACGTACTCGCCCGTCAAAACGTTGTAGCCCAGGGGCTTGCCGGCTTCCTTGCTGCGGCGGGCGATCTCTTCGATCACCACCGCGCCGTCGCCGCCGGCGTTGCGCACGAGCTGGCGCACCGGCTCGGTCAGGGCGCGATCGACGATGCGCAAACCCGTGGCCTCGTCGGAGCCCGCCTCAACCTTGATGGACTCGAGCGCTTCACGCACGAGCAGCAGCGTGACGCCGCCACCGGGCACGATACCCTCTTCGACAGCGGCACGCGTGGCCGAAAGCGCATCCTCGACACGGTGCTTCTTCTCCTTGAGCTCGACCTCTGTGGCCGCGCCGACGCGGATGATCGCGACGCCGCCTGCCAGCTTGGCCAGACGCTCCTGGAGCTTCTCTCGGTCGTAGTCGCTCGTCGTCGATTCGATCTGAGCACGAATCTGCTCGATGCGGCCCTTGATGGAATCCGTAGAGCCACGACCCTCGACGAGCGTCGTGTCGTCCTTCGTCGAAACGACCTTGCCTGCCTTGCCCAAGTCGTCCAGCGTCACCGACTCAAGCTTCTTGCCGATGTCGTCGCTGATGACCGTCGCGCCGGTGAGGATTGCGATGTCCTGCAGCATCGCCTTGCGGCGATCACCGAAGCCAGGGGCCTTGATGGCAAGACAGTTGAAGGTGCCGCGCAGCTTGTTGAGCACCAACGTGGCCAGCGCCTCGCCGTCCACGTCCTCGGCGACCACGACGATGTCGCGCTTGCCGAGCTGGATGAGCTTCTCGAGGACCGGCACCAAATCCTGCGCGGCGCTGATCTTCTTGTCCGTGACGAGGATGTAGGGATCTTCGATCACCGCTTCCATCGACTCCGCGTTCGACATGAAGTAGGGGCTGATGTAGCCGCGATCGAACTGCATGCCCTCGACGTACTCGGTCTCGAACTCGAGGCTCTTCGACTCCTCGACCGTGATCACGCCGTCCTTGCCGACCTTGGCCATGACTTCGGCGATCAGGTTGCCGATGTGATCGTCGTGGGCCGAGATCGACGCGATGTGAGCGATGTCGTCCTTGCCGTCGAGCTCGCGAGCGAGCTCGCGGATCTTGGCGACGATGGCCTCTGTGGCCATGTCGATGCCGCGCTTGATCTGCATGGGGTTGGCACCGGCGGCCACGTTGCGCAGCCCCTCGGTGACCATCGCCTGGGCAAGCACGGTCGCGGTGGTCGTACCGTCACCCGCGACATCGTTCGTGCGCATCGCAGCTTCCTTGAACAGCTGCGCGCCCATGTTGGCGTAGGGCTCCTCGAGCTCGATCTCCTTGGCGACGGTGACACCGTCGTGGGTGACCGTCGGGGAGCCGAACTTGCGGGAAAGGGCGACGTTACGACCCTTCGGGCCTAGCGTCGTCTTGACCGCGTTGGCGACAATGTCGACGCCTTCCTTCAGGCCGCGGCGGGCGGCCTCGTTGAATACCAGCTGCTTCGCCATGAGGCTTCACGTTCTCCTATGTCGATGGGCCGAGTGTTCGTACCACAGGCGGTCGAATCCGGACGCCGTGCCCGGAAGCGACGGTCCTAGGAAACGAACTTGGCCAGGATGTCCTTCTCGTTGAGAACCAGGTACTTGATGTCGTTCATCTTGTACGTGGTACCCGCATACTGCGCGTAGATCACGACGTCGCCGACGGCGACATCCATGGGAAGGCGGTCGTCGCCGTCCTCATCGAGTCGGCCGGGGCCGACTGCGACGATGGTGCCGCGCTGCGGCTTTTCTTTGGCACTCTCGGGCAGGACGATGCCGCTAGCGGTCATCTCTTCCTGCTCGATCGGCTCCACGATCACGCGATCGCCCAGGGGCTGAAGGTTCATTTCGGCCATGCCTGTACCACTGCCTCCTTGGTAATACGGCGGACGCTGCCGCCCATATCGGATGGGGAACCCCATGAAGAATGGGGAGCGGCGCCGCACTGCGACGCCATGCAGACGGCGCTCGTCGCAACGAGCGCCGGAAGTACTGGCACTCTAGCTTCGAGAGTGCCAACCGGAGTATAGGACGCCGCGCTGCGGCCGGGCAAGGTCCCGTCCGTTAGCACTCTGCTAGAGCATTGCGCGTTGCTTCGCCCGGAGTCTTGTTTTCGACAGACGGCTTTCGACGGGCCCGGTCGAGCCCCTTCAGTCCTCGTCCGCGTCCTCCGGGCATAGCCGAAGGCCTTCGACGGCGGGTTCGGCGCCCGGATCCAGCACCAAGGCCTGCTCCAACCACGGGCGGCCTGCGTCGCAATCGCCTTGATAGACCAGCGAGAGCCCGAGCTCGTAGTAGTACTCGGGCGAGCGCGCACCGAGCTCGATCGCGCGCTCGAAGTAGCGCGCGGCATCCGGCCACTTCAGCTGCGCGTAGTAGGTCCACCCGAGGTGACCGTGGCCGGGCGCGTAATCGGGTCGTGCGCTGATCGCCTGTTGGAAGAAGGCGGCCGCCGTGTCGTGATCGGCTTGCCCGTAGGCCATCAGCCCGAGTTGGTCATAGGGAACCGGATCGCCGGGGTCCAGCCGCGACGCGGTCCGGAAGGACTCCCGCGCGGCGTCGAATTCGCCCGCGAGGCGCTGCGCACGACCGATGTCAACGTGGAGCGCCGCGTCGCTCGGCGCCAGGGCGAGGGCGTCGCGATAGTGGCTGAGCGCCGCCGTGGCGTCGCCCCTGGTCTCACGCGCCATGCCCATCGCGCGGTGGACCGACGGCAACGTCGGGTCGAGATCGACCGCGCGACGGGCCGCCGCCAAGGCGGGGTCCCACCGGCCGTCGCCGGCGTAGGCTTCGGCCAAGGCCGCGTAGGCGGCCGCGTCCTCCGGCGACAGGTCGATTGCCACGAGCGCGGCCGCTACCGCTTCTTTCGGCTTACCCGCCCAGTCGAGCGCCATCGAGTGCGCGACATGCGCCGTTGCGTCCCGCGGCGCGAGCGCGACCGCCGTTGCGCTCGCAGCGAGCGCCAGGTCGTGAAGCCGGCGGCGGCTCAAGCCCTCGGCCAGGGCGATGTGGCCTTCGACGGAGCTCGGCTCGCGATCCACCGCGGTGGCCCATGCGTCGAGGGCGGCGCTCGCATCGCCGGACACGCGGGCGGCCTCGGCCGTCGCCCGCGCCACGGCGGCCGCCGGCGTTGCGGTCGGTGAGGGCGTGGCCGACGGGAGGAAGCGCGCCAAGGGTTCACGCACGACGGCCGGGTGATCGCGCAACCACAACACACAGGCAAGCGCGATCAGCGCAAGGACGGGCGGCCACCGACGAGCCCTCTTGCGCGCGACTTCGCGGGGCAATCGCAGGTCATACACCTGTGACTCCCCCAATGAGAGCCTCAACCCTTCTCGGCGGTGGTATCAAAGCCCGCAACGCCTCGATAACGGATGCGTCATTCAGGCGCGTCATGAGGCCAATCCGTGGGAGGCGCAACCCGATTCGGCTGCATTACTGCGCCTGTGGCTGGGTGCCCTCTTTGCAATCGGGGCCGCTCGACCTCCGGAAGGGGGGTCATTTTTGAATTCGGGCATGCTTCGCACCACGATTGGTTGGGGCGATCGAGTCCCGCGCCTTCACTGCACGATTGGTTGGTCGGGCATGCGCAGGATGAAGTCGAGTCCGCGAAACCACCGATACACGGCGCGCGATCCTACGGTAGCGAGCCTATCAGCGTCAAGGATTCGGCGGCGTTCGCCTGCGCTACCGAAGGCCTCCCGGCTTCGACTTGGAGACGCATCAATCGCTGGACAGCCCCCCTCCTCCGACCGTATAATGCCAGGGTTGTAATCACCGGATCTGTCGCCCCAAACGTTGACCCCAACGTTGACCGTATCCGGATCGTGCGTCTCGACGTCTTTCCACGCGGACCCCGAAACTGCACGGCCTGCCCGAGACCCCATGGCCTGAACGGCGCTCTGTCCGATTCAGCCGCGATCCAAGCTGTTCTTGCCCCGCGCATGCGCGACTGAGCCAATCTCGATGCCCCAAGCAGTAGGAACAAACAACCGGTGGTGGTCGCGTGGGCCCGCTTCGCGGAACCTGCTCACCGTGGCGTTGTCCGTGCTCATCACGGTGGCGGTCATGACGCCGGTGTTGGCCGCCCCGGATGGTAGTTTCCGCGTGGTCGTGGGGGCCCCGCCAGCCGGGATGCTCAACGATCCGCGCGGCGTCGCTGTCTCGAAGGCGGACGGAACCATCTACGCGGTCGATTCGGCCCACGCACGCATCCAGGTCTTCACGGCCGCGGGCGTGCCGCTTGGCTCCTTCGGCGGGCGCGGCGCCGGCGCCGGCGAGTTCTGGCAGCCGAGCGATGTCGCGGTGTCCTCGGACGGACGATCGGTGTACGTTGTGGACACCGGTCATCGTCGCGTCTTGCGCTTCCGGCCGTCACCGCTGTGCTACATTCCGCAGCAACTCCAGTCTTGCTTCGCCGAGTCATGGGGTGGTCGCGGTAACGGCGATGGTCTATTCGAGGCGCCCGTCGCCGTCGCCGTCGATCGTGGGGGGCGCGTCTACGTCGCCGACCAGGACCGTCATGTCGTGCAGGTCTTCGATCCGGTGGGCACGTGGCTACGCACCTTTGGTGGCGCAGGCAGCGAGCTCGGCCAGTTGCTCCGCCCGACCGATCTCGACATCGGTCCGGACGGTGAGATCTGGGTTGCCGATCACGACAACCACCGCATCCAACGATTCTCCGCGGACGGCAATGCGCGCGGCGCCTTCGAAGGCGGGGGCGATCATCGCCTCTACCGACCGGCCGGCATCGCGGTCGGCGCGGACGGCAGCTTTGTCATCGCCGACTACCGACCCGAGGGCATGCAGCCGCGTGTTGCGCGCTTCGAGCCCAGCCGGCGCCTCTCGTGGACGCGGGATTTGCGCGGCGCGAGCGTTGCACGAGGCGGCTCGTATCCCCAACTTGGGGTCGCGATCGTCGACGAAGATACGGCGGTCGTCGCGGATCCGCGCGAGCCGCAGTTCGCGCTTTGGCTGGTCAACGCCGCGGCCCAAGCCCGTCCATTCGGGTTGCGCGGTCGGGGCGACGATCACTTTGATCTGCCGGTTGACGTCGCGGTGGACCCGCACTTCCTCGCCGTGTCCGATGCGGCGCTTGGGCGTGTCCTCCTGCTGGACCCCATCTCCGGCCAGGCGCGCGTGCGCGTGGGCGGCTTGTATCAGTCCGGCGCGCCCCTTGCGCAGCCGGCCGGATTGGCCGTGCACCGCAGCGGGCCGAAGCCGGACGACGCACGAATCTTTATCGCGGATCCCAGCCAGCACGCCGTCTTCGTCGTCAGCGCTGACGGCACACCCTTGGATCGATGGGGCGAGGACGAGGCGGTCAAGCATCAGGGCGGCTTCGACACGCCGGTCGATGTCGCCGTCTCGCCGTCGGGGCAGGTCTACATCGCGGACAGCTTGAATAGCCGCATTGTGCGCCGCGCGCCGGACGGCGCGGTGCTAAACCTCGTCGGCGAAGCCGGCGACGCGCCGGGCGAGCTGCGCTATCCCGTCGCCGTCGCGGTTGCGGATATCGAGGGCGAGGGCACGCGGGTGTACTCCCTAGAGCGCAACCAGTCGCGCGTACAGGCCTTCACGCCCACGGGCGGACTCATTGGCTACTGGACGGGCGCCGCCACGCCGGAAGATGCTGAGCGCGGCGCGCTTTGGAATCCGGTTGCGCTATCCGCCGACGCGCAATTCCTATACGTGCTCGAGAGCGACGGCCGGGCCCACGCTCGCCTGGCGGTCTACAGCCACCCGGAGCCGGGCACGGCGCTGGAGAAGCACATGGTCAGCACCTTGGCGGATGGGCCGGGCGCCTCCGAGGGACGGATGTGGCTGCCGCGCGGGATCGGCGTAGCGGCGGATGGACAGGTCGCCGTCGCCGACTCGGGCAACAGCCGCGTGCAGGTCTACGCGTGGCGGGAAGGCCAGCACGGTCCGGATACGCCGCCGACCGAAGAGCCTACAGTGCCGCCGACGGCCACGGTCGAGCCGGGTATCGTCCCGACCGCGACGCATACGGCCGCACCGCCGTTGCCGACGGCCATCGTGACGGCGACGGCTACGGTGACCATCACGATGGAGCCTGCGCCGGGCCCGAGCGCGACCCCGGAGCCGCCCGCACCGACCGAGCCGCCCGCACCGACGGAGGCACCCGCAACGCCGACGCCGATGCCGACGGAGGTTCCG
>JAJCYU010000140.1 GCA_029262755.1 Anaerolineae bacterium | reverse complement strand
CGCGGGGCGCTCGCGCCTCGAGGCGGCCTACATGGCCGCGGAGCGCTTCACGCGCCAGCTGGTGATGCCCGGCGACCGGGCCGCGGTCGTGTCCTTCAACAGCCAGGCCGATCTGCTACAGGGTCTTACGGGCGAGCGCATCTATGTACAGGCCGCGCTGGCGCGTATTCAATCGCGCATGCAGACCCGCCTCGATCTCGGCATCGCGGTGGCGCGCGACGAGCTCGCCACCAACGGACGCGGCCACGTCGAGCGCGCGATCGTCGTGCTCACCGACGGCCTGGCCAACCCGGTACCGATGGACGTAGCCGTCGCCGAAGCGGACGCGGCGCGCGCACTCGGCATCACGATCCACACCGTCGGTCTCGGCGACACGATCGACCAGCCGGGTCTGGAGCGCATCGCCGGCCACCGCAGCCGCTTCCATCACGCAACGGACGACGACGACCTCGGCGAGCTGTACGAGCGCATCGCGGCACGCCTACCCTGCCCGGGCCGCTGGTTCTGGGGGAAGCGACCGTAGGGGCAAGGGCGATCCGGCGGGCGCGAGATGCGGGCGCGAGGTGAGGGCGTACAGGTGGTGTTGCGACCGGGCAACGTTTCGGTCCGGTGGCAGGGCGATCGCTCGACGGGGCGACCGACCGGCAACCGACGTGGCGACCGACCGGCTACCGACCGGCTACCGACCGGCGAACCGCTCCCGCACTTTTACCGCGCGATCCTCGCCCCGCCCGCATCCACCAGGCTCCGCTCCAACGCGCCCGCGCCCACCGCGCCGGCACCCGTCGCCCCACGCCCCGCCCACGGCAGCCACACCCGCCCGGCGTCCGGCGCGGCGGGCGTGCGCTCGATGCGCAGGCGCGTCCAGGCGCGTACGCGCTGGAGCGGCTCACCGTCGATCCACGTGCTCACCAGCACCTCGTCGACGTCCGTTTCGACTGCGCCCGGATCCCGCAGGGGCACCGCGAGCTCGACGGTGAGCGTATAGCTCTCACCCGCGGCGAGCGGCGGCGTCCGGAGGCGCGGGGTGAGGACCGGCCATGCGCCCGCGTCGGCGTGCAGCTCGACGATAGGCGCGCCCTGCGCGTCCGGCCCGCGCGCGACACGTACCGGGGCGCGAACGATGCCGTGGGCCTGTGCGACGAAGGGCTCGGCGTGCACTGAGATTCCGGGGCGGGGATCGACGTCGACCACTGGATCCGCGACCGCATCCGGACCCCAGACGTGGCGCCACGTCGCGCGCGAAATCCCGTATGGGCCGTGGACGGCCGTGTCGCCCGCCTCACGGTCTTCGGAATCGGAACCGGACCCGGCGCCGAGAGGATCGACGACGCCGAGGTGCAGATCGAGGAACGCGACCAGCGCGTTGCGGGTGAGGGCAAGTTGCTTCGCCCACGGGAGGCTGCCCTCTTGGCAAGCGAGGGGGAACGGCACGTCCTGGAAGCCGCAGTGCGAGCCGCCGCGCAGCACCGTCAGCAGGCGCGCGTCACGGCCGGCTTCGTGGATCGGGCGGGCGTGGTCGGGTAGCGGCGTGATCACGTCTTCATCGCCCGCCAGCACGGCGCCGACGGCCGTCACGTCGGCCATGGCCGCTACGGCCGACGGGCTGGTCTCGGCGGGCGCGAGGACGATCCATGCGCTCACGCGCGGGTCCGCCGCGGCGGCGAGCAGCGCGGCGCCGCCGCCCATCGAGTGCCCGGCGACCCCGAGCCGCGTACCGTCCACCGCGCTGCCGAGACCGGCATGCGCGGGATCGTCCGGCGCGGGATCGTCAGGCGCCGCGTCACCGACCTGCTCCAGCCAACCCAGAGCGGCCGAGAAGTCCGCCGCGTAGGCCGCGTGGTCCACGACCAACCCCGTGTGGCTCTCCGGCGCGACGAGGATGTAGCCCCACGAGGCCATGTGGGCCAGAAGGCCGGCATAGCGCGAAGGTTCCTGCGCGAAACCGTGGCCAAAGACCACGCCCGCGAAGGGCGCGCCGTCCGTCGCGATGGGCGCGTCGTCGACGGGTGCCTCCACGGTGCCGCCCGACTCCGCGGCCGCCGGGTAGAACAACAGCGCAGAGAAGGGCTCGCCTTCCGCACGCGGGACCAGAGCCGAGCGTCGGCCGACCGCGAAGGGACCGGGAGAGGACCGGTCGATCGGCGGCGGCGCGGGCTGCGCCTGCAGCGCGGACGCGACGGCGACGTTGGCGGGCGCAGGGGACGTGCGCGACGCGGTCGAAGTGCGCAGGCCGGTCGACTTGCGCGGCGAAGTCGAAGCGATCGACGTCCTCGACGGCACATTCGAGGCTGGCGCAATTGGCTCGACCGATGCGATCGACGTCACCAGCGCAATCGACTCGCTTCGCTCGATCGACGCCACCGGCGCAATCGAAGTATCCAGCGCGAACGACGTAGCCCGCGCAATCGACGCGATCGGCGCAATGGATCCAATCGGCCCCACCCGCGCTTGACCGACCTGCCCCGCGAGAGCGGAAATCAGCGCACCAGCTACGATCGCCGCTCGCCGTGTGCCGCGGGCCGATCGCGAAGCCGCCAGCATCCGCTGCGCCTCATCGACCGTGCTCGCGCTCTCGCCCACGACCATGCTCACGCGGGCGATCGCGGCGCGTCTGTCCCCACCATCCCCTCGTCGTGCACCTGCGCGCCGCGTAGTTGCAGCGATCGGTAGCCGTTGGTGCAGGGCGGCCCTTCGGAGAGCCATAGGGCGCGCTCGTCGAGATCCATGATGACGGACGTCACCGTCTCGTAGGGGAAGACACCTTCAGTATCCGTTTCGGGGTGGCGGCACACGGAGTTCGGCCTGCCGTCGTGGTCGAGCAGATGCGTGCGCAGGGTTTCGGCCGTCAACGAACCACGGTGCGCCTCGAGGATCTCGGCCAGACGATCACGCCGGTGAATGGACAGATGCCGCCGTGGGTTCGGCGGCTCGATCGCGCCGAGCTCGGCGGCGTGGAGCAGGTTGTTGGCATGCACGAGCAGGCCGCCGTCCGGCGCGATGCGGTGGCAGGCGAGCGGCACGGTCTCGATGTCATAGGCTGACTCGGGCAACGAACCGTTTCGCTTGGTGTTCGCGTCGCCGTTGATCCTGCCATCCGCTGGATTGCCATGCTCGTCGCCGATCGCGGTACCGTCTGTTTCGCCATGCACTCCACCGCCCGATGCCTCCCCATTGCGCGCCATCGCGACGAGGAAGTTCGCCGCGCACGGGCGCTCGCCGGCTTCGATGCGGCCGATGGCCGCTTCCAGGCTACGTTCTCCGAGCACCTGCCAGCAGCGGACGTGAAAGGGCGTCGCGTCGCGGTCCCAGCGGTCGTTGGTGGAGGTCATGCCGTTGATGACCAGCCCCAGACCGGCGTCGTTGAGCCCGATTTTGCCGCCCACGATGCCGGCCTCCGTGAAGCACAGCCGCGCGTGGCCGTTGGGCTCCACGGCATGCAGCACGATGCCGCGGGCCTCGGGGATCCAGTCCCAGTTCTGGCCGATCAGGGTGTGGCCGTTTGCCGTGGCTTCGGGCAGGGCGGCGAACGCCGTGCAGCCGTCGGCCATCGCGCGCTCGGTGAAGGCCGAGTAGAGAATCTCGTAGCGTACGTTGAGCGCCGCGATCTCGGCCAGATCGGCGCCCGCGCCTTCGGCGACGCCGCGCACCATGGCCGCGTAGTCCGGATGCGCGTCCTGCATGCGGCGCCAGAGCAGGTCGGCACGCGCAAGCGTCGTCGCGCGGTCCAGCCCGCCCTCGACGGCGAAGCGGCGGAAGTAGACCTCGATGTTCTCGTGAACGAGCGCGCGCGCGGCGCGGCCGTGCGCGAGGCCCTGATCGGTGGGCGAGCCTGCGATGGTGACGACGTCATGCATGGAGGTTTCCTCGGTGTACGGCTCGGAGGCCGGGCTTAGTTCGGAGGCCGGGCTTCGTGGGGGATTGAGGCCATCAGCATCGATCGCATTTGCTTCGCAAATTATGGTGCGATTCGCGATTCACGGTGCATGGAAGATGCGAGACCGAACAAGCATGCCTGGGCCGCGACGCTCCGCCCAACAACGCATGCAGGAAACAGTGCTTGCGCGTCGAGCGATCGCGGGATACCTTCCAGCTTGGCGTCCGCCCCCGCACATCGTCCAGGGTTCGCCGTCCCGTTCACGGGGCGCCCCCTCATCACGCAACGGCCGCCACCCGAGATGCCCCCGGTCTTCGGACCGATTCTCGAGCAAGGCCATTGCGTGACCGACGTCGAGTCTGACAAGAACACGGCAATCGCGCCCGATCGCGACCCCGCCGAGGATGATCGCTGGCACGTCCAGCTCCTCGGCGATGTCGCCGTTCGGCGCTTTGGTGAACGGCTCACCGAATTCGAGACCACCAAGGAACGGCTGCTGCTCGGCGCCCTTGCGGATCGGGTGGGGCACCAGGTTTCGCGAAAATGGCTGGTCGAGCAGTTCTGGCCGGACAGCCACGGCGACGGCGCGCTTCGCCAGGAGCTCACCCGGCTCAAAAAGTTCCTGCTCGGCACGCGACGCCGAGCCGTTACGGGACCGACGGACGACCCGCGCCTTGACGAGCCCTACGCCCACGCTGCGCACCACGCATCGCTGCGTGCGGATCGCGTGGTGACCGACGTCCAGGAGTTTCAGAAGGCCATTGCAAAGGCCCGCGCCGCGCAGGCGCCCGAGGCCCGTGAGGCCGCGTGGCTTCGTGCTCACGCCGCCTATGGCGGCCCCTTTCTGCACGGACTCGACGAATGGGAATGGATCGATCAGCGTCGCGCGGAGCTGGAGCGCGAATACCTCACTGTGCTGCGCGCGCTATGCGAGATCCACGAGGCACACGAGGCCGCGGAAGCCCTGCTTGCTGTCGCGAGCGAGGCGCGCGCCTCCGATCCAGAGAGCGAATGGCCCTGCCTTGCCCTGATGCATGCCCTGCTCGGCCTCGGCGACGGCCCGGGTGCGTTGAAGGTGTATGAGGAGCTGCGCAACACGCGAGAGGAGGCCGGACTTCCGCTATCTGACGATGCGCGCGCGCTGGCCGCCAGGATCCGTTCGGGTGGCGCGGCTACGGGCGCCGTGCGAGAGCCATCGCCGCACGGCCTCGGGCGTCACGAGCCGGTCCATACCGGTCCTACCGGTACGGTGGCATTCCTCGCGGCGCGGCTCGAACAGCCGCTCGATTCGGCCGAAGCCTCAACCGATGGTGCCACCGTTGAGGCTACCGATGGCACAGGTCTACGCGCCGACACAACGGGTCGCACTGACGGGCGAACAGACGGGCGGAAGGTAGCGCGCGCGATGCTCAACCAGCTTGCGCGCCAGCTCGGCGGCACGACCCTGACGCAAGAGGATGACCGGCTCATCGTCTGCGCCTTCCACCTGACCGTCGACGCCATGGAGGCGGCCGAGGAATTCGCCGGTTCGCTCAGCGGCATGCGCCATCCGATCGTGCTGCACGCAGGCATCCACGTCGGCGACGCTCGGCCGAACCCACATGGTGGCTACGTCGGACATGTGGGCGCGCAAGCCGTAGCGATGTGCCGGCTAGCAGCGGCCGGCCAGATCTTGGTCAGCGACGTAGCGCGCTATCTGGCGGAAGACAGCCTGCCCTACAGCCTCTGGCTCGACCATGCCGGGCGTGCGACGCTTCCGCAGAGCGAAGCGGTCCATGAGCTCTTCACGTTGCGCTCCCAACGGACGCGGCGATCGGCGTTCCCGGTCCTCGGCAACAGCAATCCCCTCGCGCCACCACGCCCCCGCGACCGATTCTTTGGACGGACAGGCGAGCGGACCGCGATTCGTTCGGCCTTCGTCGATGAGCAGGCGCGGCTCGTGACGCTGCACGGCACGGGCGGCATCGGCAAGACTCGGTTGGCGCTGCGAGTCGCGGAAACACTGGCGGATACGATGAACCTCGTCGCGCGCTGGGTGGATCTCAGCGCCGTGGTCAATGCCTCCGTGCTTCCCCATACCGTGTTCGAAGCACTCGCCGGTCCCCGAACCGCGACGGGCGACCCGCTCGCTGCGGCCATCAAGGCATTGGAGGAGCAGCCGACGCTGTTGTTGATCGACAACGCGGAGCAAGTCGTAGACGCCGTCGCTGCTCTCGTCAACACGCTGCTCGACGCCGTACCGACGGTCCGAATCCTCGTTACGTCGCGAAACGTGCTGCGTTTGCAGGACGAGCACGTCTTCGCCTTAGACCCGCTGCCCGTCGAGGGCGTCGTGACGGGGGACATGGGCCTACCCTATACCAAGAGCGATCTCGCCGGCACGTCGGTTTCGGATGCGCAGACCGCGGGGGAACCTCCCTCGGACGGGACGGCTGGTCAACCGGACGCCGAAGGCGCCGTCGCACTCTTTGTAGACCGCGCGCGGCTCGCATGGCGCGGGTTCGACGCCGATGCGCACATGGATGCAATCACGGAACTCTGCGTCCAGCTGGAAGGCATCCCGCTGGCCATCGAGCTCGCCGCGGCCCAAGCGAACGTCCTGAGTCCGCAGCAAATGCTTTCCTTGCTCGCCGACCGCTTTCAGCTGCTCGACGGCGAACGAGACGGCCGACCCGCGCGGCGCGATCTACCAGAACGACATCGCAGCCTGCATGCCGTGCTGGACGCAAGCTGGAGCCTCTTGCCGACGGAGGCCCGCGCGCTGTTTGCGGAGGCCTCCGTATTCCACGGCGGCTTCACGCTCGATGCGCTGCACGCGGTATGCGACCAGCCCGACCCACTCGCGCATCTGACCACGCTGTGCGACGCGGCCATGATGCGCGCCGTGCACGGGCGTCCCCAGCCACGCTATCGCGCGCTGGAGACGCTACGCGAGTACGGGCGTGAGCGTCTGGACGAAGTGGCCGATGAAGAGGCGCGGATTGCGCTCGGAGTGCGCCATGCCGAGCACTTCCTTCACCTTGGCGAAGAAGCGTTGGAGGAAATCCGACCGGGGCCCGTGCAAGCACAGTGGCTGCGCCTGCTCGACGACGAGCGCGACAACATCCGCGCGGCGCTGGATTGGCTGGACCGACAGAGCGAGCTGTCCAAAGGACTGCGCCTGGCGGGCGCGTTGTGGCGCTATTGGTTCGAGCGCGGCCAGCTTGCAGAAGGGCGCGGCCACGCAGAGCGCTTCCTCCGGGCCATCGACCCCTCGGACCGCAGCGCGGAACATGCCCTCGCTCTGCACGGCGCGGGTACATTGGCCGATTACATGGGACATTCGGAAGACGCCCTGCGCTTTCTCGAGCAGGCGCTGGCCATCCGCAGGGAGCTGGGCGACAGCCGGCAGGCCGCGTACACCATCAACAATCTCGCCAATGTGGCATACCGTCTTGGAGACTATGCGCGCGCACTGCCGGTGCTCGAGGAGAGTCTCGAGATCAAGCGGTCGACGGGCGACGTGCTCAGCATGACCACCACCCTCGGTGTGATCGCCGGCATTTGCATGCTGCTCGACGACAAGCGCCGCTTCGCCTCGTCGGTGGAAGAACTACTTGAGATCGCGGAGGAAGGCGAGCAGCCGACCATGATCGCGCAAGCTCACGTCCTTCGAGCGATGGAGCGCACCCATTGCGGAGATTTCGATCGCGCGGCGCTACTTCTGGAACGCGCAACCGTGGCCCTCGACGGCCACGGCGAGGCGTTCATGGAACCGGAGCTGATCCAGCAGGCCGGTTTCGCGGCCCACTGGGCGGGCCGCCTCGACGAGGCAGCGGCCCACTATGCGGCAGCGCTGTCTCGCGCCCGCGAGGTTGAGAACCACGGCTGTATCGTGAGCACCTTGCGATTCCAGGGCGAGCTTGCGTTTGACCGCGGACGGCTGGCGGAGGCGGAAGCACTCTTACGCCGCGCGCTCCGTTTGGCGCGCTCAGGCGGATTGGCCTTCGAAAGCTCGGGCATCCAGAAGTGCCTCGCCGTCGCATACGTGCGCAGTGGCGACCCGCAACAGGCGCGCCCCCTTCTCGAACGCAGCCTGCGCTACCGGGCGGGTATCGCGGCGCGCGTCGGCATTGCCGAGAGCTTGGAGGCGTGGGCGGAATGCCTGGCCGCGGAGGGCGACACCGCTCTCGCAAAGGACGCGGTGCTTTGCGCGCACGAACTGCGCGCACGCCTCGGCTGCCCACGACCGGCCCATCAGACGGCCGCAATGGACCGGGCGCTGCGAGCGGCGGGGCTGGAGGGGGCGCGGGGCGAAGAGGAGCAAGCACAGTCCGGAAGCGGCGACCGCGACGACGCCGCGGATCGGACGACCGTGGATTCATCCGGGGCCGATGCTGGGGCGGGTGCCGGTATGGAGCCGCATGCTGGTGCCGGCCACGTCGACGGGCGGGCCGATCGTGCGAAGGACGCGGCGAAGAGCAGGCACGCCGCCTCGCAAAAAGCGGACGACCCCCCGCCGGATGAAGCGTGGCGGGGGGTCGTCGCGCGTGTGCTGGGCGGCTAGCCGCAGGTCGGAACTCGGCTAGATCTGCTTGTAGCGGAACGTGATGTGACAGACAATGCCGGTGCGCTGGGTCGTAATTTGCGTCC
>JAJCYU010000139.1 GCA_029262755.1 Anaerolineae bacterium | reverse complement strand
GAAGCCGTCGAAGCTCTCGCCGGATGGGTGGCTCGAAGTGTGCCTCGGACAGCCGGTCGCGAGGCTGGCGGACGTAGCCGGCGTCGTTGCCGGCGTTGTAGCTCAGCCGGCGGGCACGGCTTCGGGGGAGGAGCCATCGTGCGTCGGCACCGTGACCGCAACGCCGCCGCGGGTCGCGCGTTGGATCGCGCCGTCGAGCACGTGGAGGACGAGGGCGTCGCCCGCGAAGTCGGGTGGGAGCGTATCGGCGTCCGTCGTGGTGACCAGCACCTGCTGTCGCCCGTCGATGTGGGCGAGCAGCTGCGCCCGGCGTTGCCCGTCGAGCTCGCCGAGGACGTCGTCCAGCAAGAGGACGGGGCGCTCGCCGGTAAGGGTCCACATCAACCGTGCTTCGGCGAGCTTCAGTGCGAGGGTGACGGTTCGCTGCTGGCCCCGCGAGCCGTAGCTGCGCATGTCGACGTCGTTCACCGTGAACGAGAGGTCGTCGCGGTGTGGCCCGACGGCGGTTTGTCCGCGCCGAATCTCCTCGTCATGTCGGGCACGAAGGACCGCTTCGAAGCGGGCTGATTGCTCCTTGGCGGACGGTGCCGTGGCGGAGACCGGGGCGACTCCGGGCGGCAGCGGATCGCCGGTGTCGGGTTGTCGGTCCTCGGGGGACGGGGTGGGTTCAGCCTCCGAGAGGCTGTCGTGATAGCGGGTGACCAAGGGCTCACCGGCGAGCGAGGCGTGGATCTCGGAGACGATGGGCTCGAGACGCGCGAGCAGCGCATGCCGGCGCAGCAGCAGGTGAGCACCGTCTTCGGCGAGGCGCGTATCCCATACGGCCAGTTCTTCGCGTTGCCCGCCGCGTTCTCCGCGGCGATCTCGAAGACCGCGCAGGAGATGGTTCCGCTGACCGAGGATCCGGTTGTAGCGGGCGAGCGTGCGGCAGTAGTGGCGATCCACCTGGCAGAGAAGGCCGTCCAGGTAGCGGCGCCGTTCGACCGGGCCGCCCGCCACGATCTCGACGTCGCGGGGTGTGAAGAGGACCACATTGAGTTGGCCGAGGACGTCCATCGCGCGCCGCGGCACCTCATCGACACGCGCGCGCTTCGTGACCTGCTCTCGGCCCTCCCCTGGCTGACGGAGGGTAAGGATCTCGATGGTACGGCTACCGGACGCCATGGCGATCTCGCCGCGGACCCGGGCGAAGGGCAGGACCTCTTCCTCCAGCGCGGCCCACCGGATCAGCTGGCGGTCGGGAACGCTGTACGGGGCGCGCGTGGTCGCGAGCAAATACGCGGCCTCGAGGAGGCTCGTTTTTCCCTGCGCGTTGGGGCCCGCGATGACCACGGTCTCACACGGAAGCGTGAGGTCGAGCCGCGCGTAGCAGCGAAAGTGCTCTAGGGTCAGCCGTCGGAGGTACACGGCCGGCGATTATAGGGTTGGGCGGTGGTCACCGCGACAATCGAGGCACAAGGGACATCGCGCCGCTCGACGTCAACGCGCGATATGCATCGGCATGATGACGTGCGTGAAGGGCGTATCGTTCACCGGCTTGATGACACCCGGACTCGAAGCACCGCTCAATTCCAACGCCGCTTGTTCGCTGCCGACGACGTTCAGTACGTCGAGCAAGTACTTGGCGTTGAACGCGACCTCAAGCCCTTCGCCTTCCACCGATGCCTCGATCTCGCTCTCGTTCCCGCCGATCTCGGCGGCCTGCGCCGTGACGGTCAGGGTGCCTCCCAGCTCGTCGCCGGCGTCGATCCGAATCCGGATGACGTTGGCCGCGTCCCGCGCGAAGAAGCTGGCGATGCGCACGGCGGAATGCAACGCCTTCGTGTTCACGACGACCCGTGTGGTGTAGGACGGCGGCACGATCTTTTCGTAGTCGGGGAAGCTGCCCTCGATCAGCTGCGAAACGATATCGACGTCCCGCAGTTGAAAGAGGACCTGATTGCGGTTGGGCGTGATCGCGACGTCGATGCGGTCATCCTCGTCGTTGGCGACGCGCTGCAACTCGGCCAGGGCACGTGCGGGGATGATGATGCTGACGCGCCCGTCGATCGGTGCGTCGAGCTCTCCGTCGCGCACGGACAAGCGGAAGCCGTCCGCGGCGGCGAGCGTGAGCTTGCCGAGGTCCGGATCGGCAACCATCAGGACACCGGTCAAGATGGGGCGCGCGTCATCATGCGCCGAGGAGATGATGGCTTGGGAGATCATCGAGCGCATCTCGATGGGATCGAGAGAGAAGCGCACGCCTTCGTCCACGGTAGGCAGCAGCGGAAAGTCGTCGGCGCTGATGCCGCGAATATCCGCCTTGTACCGGTCGCAGCTGAGCTTCAGGGTGTGGTTGCGCCCGTTGAGGTCCATGTCGACTTGGCCCTCGGGCAGAGAATTGACGAAGTCGGAGAGCAGTCGCGCGGGCACCGTGGTGGAGCCCGGGCTGCGCACGGTGGCGTCGATCCAACAGCTGATCCCGATCTCGAGATTGGTGGCCGACATCTTGAGCCGATCCTCCTCGGTTTCGAGCAGGATGTTGGACAGGATCGGCAGCGTGCTACGCGTTGCCACGGCGCGTTGCACGGTGGCGAGACCGCGCGCCAGGGCGTCCTGCGGGCACGAGACCTTCATGGCAGCCTCCACATGCGGGGGGCTGTAGCCCGCCCGAGACGGTCGATCGCGACGCGGGATCGGGATCCACGCGCGGTCCGGGCGAGTATAGGTCAGGGCCTAGGCGATAGCAACGGGCTAGCCCGTGGAATCAACATGTAGTGTGGGGAGTGGCCGCAACGCCACGAGATGTAGAAGACGCGTCACTCCGGAGGTCGATCAACGGAACTGATACACGCCGTCGATCAAGGGCCAGAGATGGTCGCATTCGGGGCAGCGCAGACCTGCCGTCTCTTCGTTCAATGCCCCGTGACCACAGGCCAGGCAGCGCCATTGCATGCGGTTGAGCGCGCCGCCCGTTAGGCGCGCCGAGCGCACGAACTGGCTGGGCGAGGGGGCGAGCGGCGCAAGGGGAGCGCCGAGGAGCGAGTCGATGCGGGCGAGCGCCGCTGCCGGCACCATCCGCTTCAAGGCGGGGATGCGGAAGTGAGACGCAGCACGGCGCTCTCGCGGTTCCAGGCCCGATGCGCGTAGAGCCCGTTCAACGTGCCGGGGATGGAAATTCCAATTCAACTCGACGAATTCCAAAGGCTCTTCGGAGAAGGGATCCGTGTCCTGTGCTCCGGTGAGCTTGCGGGCAATCGCCTTCGCATTGCGCTTGTTCGCGAACTCGAGGACGTAGGAGCCGCCGGCGCAGAGGCTGCGTGCGACCTCATCGAAGGCGTCTTCGATATGCTCTACGTGATGCAGGACGCGGATCTGCGTCACCGTGTCCAGAGATTGGTCCGCGAAGGGCAGGCGATAGAGGTCCGCGCACACATAGGTGTAGGCGTCACCAAGGCGTTCACGCGCATCGGTGAGCATGCTACGGGCGTAGTCGAGCAAGATAACCTGATCGTAGCCTCGATACTCATCCACAAGACGCCCGAAGCCGGCACCAATTTCCACGATGCGACGGCCTTGCTGCGGCAAAAGAGCGCGAAGAACAAGACGTTCGGCCTGGTCCTCGTAGCTTCGATCCGCCTCTTCCCAGAAGACGCGGCGGTAGGGGCTGCCCTCGTAGTCGCAGATCCGGTGCTCGGATTGCTTCACGTGAAACACTCCTTCACGGCGGGCCGATGATTCCGGTAGAGGAAGACAACGCGGAGGGCCGGCTTTGCGCAACACAACCGCTCGGCAGGGCAGGTGTCGTAGCCGGGTGTGCGTTCGGCAGGGCCGCCTACGTACCGATCAGGCGATCATAGAGGCTCGACAATTCCTCTTCCGAATAGAAGTGCACCACGACCGAGCCCCCGGCGCCCTTCCGATGAATGTCGACCCGCGTGCCCAGATGATCTTCCAGAGCGCGAGCGGCCGCGACGGTATTGGGGTCACTGCCGGCCTTCGATGCGCCAACGGCCTCGGAGGGATCGGCATCGGCGGGCGCCATGAAGGCGCGGACCGCCGCCTCGACCTGCCGTGCCGTCCAGCCTTCACGGATTGCGCGTTGCGCCATCGCGAGCTGTGCTTCGTCCGATGGAAGTGTCAGGAGTGGGCGCGCGAGCCCTTCGCTCAAATGTCCGGCCGCAACGAGGGCGCGTACGTCCTCCGACAGGCCCAGCAAGCGTACGGTATTCGCGATGGCCGCGCGCGACTTGCCTACCAGCTTTGCGACCTCCGCTTGCGTGAGGCCGAACTCATCCATCAGGCGTCGATAGGCCGTGGCGGACTCGAGCGGATCGAGGTCCGCACGCTGTACGTTCTCGATGATCGCGACGGCCAACATCTGCTGCGGGTCGGCCTCGCGTTCGACGACGGGCACTTCGTCGAGTCCCGCCAGCTGCGAGGCCCGTAGGCGTCGCTCGCCGGCGATGAGGGTCCAGCCGTCGCCTTCGGGCTTGACGATCAGCGGCTGGATCAGGCCGTGGACGCGAATGGACGCCGCGAGCTCCGCGAGCTGATCCTCGTCGAAATCCTTCCGCGGCTGATAGGGGTTCGCCTGAATCGAGGCAACGGGCACGGTGCGTGTCGTGCCCGTCGGCGCGGCCCGCTCTTCACCGGTCGATGACTCCGTGCCGGTGAGTAGGGCATCGAGTCCGCGGCCCAGCCCGCGTCGTTGCTTGGTCATGACATGGCCTCGCTTCGTCCGAAATCGTGGTGAATCGGTAGTGCCCGCATCTGCAAGAAGGACGTAGTCCTAGCAGAGCGCTCAGGCTTGCCCGTTCGGTGCGTCGAGACGGCCGATCAGCTCGCCTGCGAGTGCGCGGTAGGCCAAGGCGCCCGGGGAACGCGGCGCATAGCTCGTGATCGGCTCCCCATAGCTCGGCGCTTCGCCCATGCGAATGGAACGCGGGATCACGGTGTGGAAGCGCTTGCGCGGAAAGTGACGGCCGACCTCTTCCACGACCTGGCTCGACAGGTTCGTGCGCGGATCAAACATCGTCATCAGCAGTCCGGTCAACTCTAGATCCTGGTTGAGACGCTTCTGGACCAGCTCCAGCGTGCGAACCAGATGCCCAAGACCTTCCAGGGACAGGTACTCGCATTGCACCGGAACGATGACTCCGTCCGCGGCAACCAAGGCGTTGACCGAGAGCAGGCCCAAACTAGGCGGGCAGTCGATGAGGGCGATATCGTGATCGCCCGTCTGCCTCAATACCTTGAGCGCATCGCGCAGCCGTGCTTCGCGGCCGGCCAGGTTGACCAGCTCGATCTCGGCACCGGCGAGCGCTTGCGAGGCGGGGACGATGTCGAGCCCTTCCACCTGCGTCTGCACCATTGCATCCGCAATGGCGACCCCGTCGACGAGCACGTCATAGATCGTGCGCTCGACCGGCTGCAACGGGGTGAGCGAGCGGGTCGCGTTGGCCTGCGGATCGCAGTCCAGCACCACGGTGCGACGACCCGCCTCTGCGAGCGCGGCGCCGAGGTTGACGGCCGTCGTGGTCTTGCCGACGCCACCCTTTTGGTTGACGATGGCCAGTACATGGGTCATACGTCGGGGTCTCCGCGGGGCGTGTCGGAACGAGGGCGGAGAGGATAGCGGGGCCGACAAGGCCGGCCAAGCCGAAAGGGAAGGGGCCGTACTAGGTCGTCGGGACGCGGCTGTTCCCTTAACTCTCGGCCGACCACCACTAGCGTTAACCCACGTCTACGCGTTGTCGCGCCCACACACCTCCCGTATCGCGCGTTCGTCCGGCAGCCCGTCGGGTCCACGATGCTCGACGCTCCATGCTGCGCCGGCTGCTGCGTCCCGTAGCGCCTCCCGGGCGCTGGCCCCGCTCGCCATGCGAAGGAAGAGGATCGCGGCGAATACGTCGCCCGCGCCCGTCGGGTCGACGGCGGCCGCGGGGAACGCGGGCTGGTGGAGGCAGGCTTCGTCGATCCAGAGGGTGGCTCCGTTCATACCGCCGGTAACGGCCACCCACCTTCCGGGGCGCACGGTTCGTCGCGGCCAGTCGCGCATATCGGGCGCCAAATCTTCCTCGCTGAGCACAATGCCGTCCGCGCGCGCGAGGATCGCATGCGGTACGCTCTGCGCACGGACGTGGATCGTGCCGTCTTGCGCTGCGTGGCGCAGCCACCCCTGAACGGTGAGGCCGACGAACGAGGCCCGTACGTCCGCGACGGTCGCGGCCGACACCTCGTCGAGGACGGGCCCGACGTGGAGAACGTCCGGATCAAGCCAGGCCGACGGCAGGTCGGCCACGCCGATGTCCGCCGCCCGGTCCAGCACGCGTTGGCTACGATTGCCCACGGCGTCGTAGGAATGGGCGAAGCGTGTGTCACGCGGCGTGGGCCGACCGGCGATATCCACACCAGGCAACAGAGACGCCAATTCGTTGCGCTGAGTGGACCGCGTTGCGACAGCCGCCTGCCAACCGAGTCGCGCCGCCGTGCCCGCCGCATACACCACCGTTCCGCCCAGCTTTGGCTCGGCCGGCCGTGATTCGTCGATATCGAGGGTGACGTGGCCGACTGCCAGGTATCGCTTCGTGCTCATGCAGAGTTCCGGCCGACAACGCAACGCGGCGCACGATTGCTATCGTGCGCCGCGTTTGCTGCTGCCCGGTTCGCGTCACGTCGCGACACGTCGTTGGGCGGTTTCTGTGTCAGGGGGACCTGCCGGCCTAGAGTTCCGGCAGCAGCTGAACGCGGCGCCGAACGGTGACCTTGCGGCGATCACCGCTGCCGATGCTCTGTGTGGCGATCGTCGGGTGGTCCTTCAGTGCAATGTGCACGACCCTGCGCTCGTAGGCGCCCATCGGCGGCAACGAGACCGGACGACCGTCGCTTTCGACCAGGTCGGCCGACTGCTGGGACAGGGCGATCAGCTCCTTGACCTGACGGCGGCGGTCGCCGTCGACATCGATCAGCAGGTTTGTCCATTGTTCCGTGCGGCGGCTGACCATGAGGCGGGTGATGAACTGCAGCGCCCGGAGGGACTCGCCGTCGCGGCCGAGCAGACGATCCGTGCCTGTGCCTCGGATGCAAAGGACGGCCGAGCTGTCCTCCTGCATCTCATCCGGCAACAGTCCGCCTTCCGGCTGGAGGCGAACGTCCTCGAAGCCCAACTTGGCGAGCATATCGCCCACGACCTCGGATGCAATCTCCAACACGGCGGCATCGTCCGCGGCAGGCTTCGGAGCGGGCGCTGTGGAGCGTGGCGCCTGTTCTCGCGGCGCCTGCTCGCGGGGCGCAGCCGGTTGCGGCGTGCGTGCCGCGACGCGCTCTCGTGCGGGCCGATCCTCGCGCCGGGTCGGTGCATCCGGCTCTCGTGCAGGCGCCGGCGCGGGCGCGGCAGCCTGAGCGGGCTGGGAGGGTTCGGCCGCACGCTGCTGCTCCCGCGTTTCGTCACCACCGCCGCGCCGTCGTCGCCGCCGCCGCTTTCGGGGACCGCCGTCCGTCTCACCGGCGTCGCCGCCGCGTCCGGACGCCGGCTCGGCCTTGGCTGCCGATGACGCGGCGGAGGACGTTTCACCGGGACCCAAGGGCGTGAGGCGCACCAACGCTTCTTCGGCGCCGAAGCCGAGCACGCCGGCCTTGCCTTCCTTCACCACCGTAATCTCGACTTCGCTTCGCGACAGGCCACCCAGACGAACGAGGCCGCGCGCAATGGCCTCGTCGATCGTGCGCGCCTTAACCTCGACGTGCGTCTTTGCTCCGTCGCTTCCGCTGCTTCCGGGATTGGGACGAGCTTCGCTCATGGGATCTCTTCTCCTGTGCGGGCGCCGATTGCTCGACGGATTTCGACGTATCTGGGCTCTCGTCCGCGGTTTCCGCACCGGCGGACAGAGCGGCGGGAGACTTCTGGCCACGGCGCAGCGTCAGCTGCTGCACGATGTTGGCGACGGTGAAGACCGTGTAGTACAGCACGAGGCCCGAGGGTAGGGAAGCAAAGATGAACGCAAACATCAGCGGCATCCACTTGAACACCGACTGCATGGCCTGCGCTTGGGTGTCGCTACCGCCGGTGGAGGGGGGCGTCATCCACTTCTGATAAGCCATCTGCGCGATGGTCATCGCGATCAAGAGGATCGGGATCGGCAATCCGAAGGGGCCGCCGACCGCGTCGCAGAGAGGGCTGGGCTCACATTCGCCCAGATCGCGGATCCAAAAGAAGTGCTCGCCCACGAGCTGGCCCGTGCCGGAGGGCGGCGGTCCGAGCTTGAAGATCGCGCGGTACAAGCCGAAGAGAATCGGCATTTGGATCAAGAGCGGAAAGCAGCCCCCGAAGGGGTTGACGCCATTCTCTTTGTACAGGTCCATCTGCGCTTGAGCCAGCTTCTCGCGATCATCCTTGTGCGCAGCCTGGATCTCCTTGAGCTGCGGCTGGAGTTCCTGCATCGCCTTCATGGAGCGCATCTGGGTGGCGTTGAGCGGCCACGTGACGATCTTGACCAGGATGCCGATGAGGATGATGGCTACGGCCCACGACGAGATGCTATCCGGCAGCGTCACCAAGGATTCCGTGGTGTCGGCCAAATACTGCAGCAGCCGGGTTACCCAGTCTGCGATCCAATTGATGGGGTTCATCGAAACACGGTCCGGACGTCGGTTGGGGGAGACGGCGCGAGAAGCCGCGCGCGAACCCTAGGGAACAGGGTCGTGTCCACCGGGGTGGAATGGGTGACAGCGACCCAGCCGTTTGATCGTCATCATGCCGCCTCGCATCAGCCCGTGACGAGTAATGGCCTCGTAGCCGTACTGCGAGCACGACGGGGTGAAGCGGCACGAGGCGGGCAAGACGCGGCTCAGCGTGACTTGGTAAAGCCGGATCAGCCCGAGGGCGAGGCGGCGCATTCGGGGGTGCGTATCTCCAGCAAACCGGCGCGCTTGAGCAACTGCACGACGGTTTGATCCAAGGTTTCGAAGGAAGCAGCACCAGCGCTTGATCGCAAGATCAACACCAGATCGCGTCCAGAAGGAAGCTGCTCGTACCGTGCTCGCACGGCCTCGCGTACGCGGCGCCGTGCCTTGTTGCGGATCACGGCGTTGCCCACGCGCTTGCCGGCCACGAAGCCGACGCGCGTAATCGCCTCCGGTCCGTCCGGATGCGCTGCCACAACCAGCACAAGCAGCGGGTGCGCCCAGGATCGACCCCGAGACCGCACCCGCCGAAAGTCACTGCCGTGACGAAGCCTTCGCTCGCGACGCAAGCTACTTGGAGTAGCGCTGCACTGCGAGGCGCTTGCGCCCCTTAGCCCGTCGGCGCTTGAGCACCGAGCGGCCATTCTTCGTTGCCATGCGCTTGCGAAAGCCGTGCGTCCGCATCCGCTTGCGCTTCTTAGGTTGCCATGTGCGCTTCATCGACCGTGCTCCTCACTACAACGCTGTCTTTATGCGAACGGGGATTATATGCCGCGCTCGGTCGAGGGTAAAGAGCGTGATGTCATCTTCCACCCGCACTCCCCGCTGCCTGCAGCCGAAAGACCCCGCACGGTGGTCGAAAGACACGCCCGACAAGGCGCTACATCGCGGGGCGCACGGGACGAAAAGCGCGCCGCTACTCCGCCTCAGGCTCCCGAAACTGCAGCGCGTGCAGTTGCCCGTACAGCCCGCCGCGCGCAATCAGCTCCGCGTGGCTTCCGACCTCCACGATCCGGCCCCGTTCGACTACCGCGATCCGGTCGGCCGAGTAGACCGTGCTCAATCGGTGGGCGATGACGAGGCTGGTCCGACCGGCCATCAAGCGCTCCAACGCAGCCTGCACGAGCGATTCGCTGCGGCTGTCGAGGCTGGCCGTCGCCTCATCGAGCAACAGGATGCGTGGATCTTTAAGCAACGCCCGCGCGATCGCGATCCGCTGGCGCTCGCCGGCGCTGAGACGGATCCCACGCTCGCCGACCACGGTCGCGTAGCCGTCGGGCAGCGCGTCGATGAAGGGCGCCGCGAAGGCGGCTTCGGCGGCGGCGCGCAGCTGCGCATCGGTTGCCTCAAGGCGGCCGTAGCGCAGGTTTTCCGCGACGGTGGCGTTGAAGAGCGTCGTCTCTTGCGGCACAAGGCCGATCGCCCCGCGGAGCTCCGCAAGGCGCAGCGCGCGCAGGTCGTGGCCGTCCAGCGTAAGACGGCCGGCCTGCGGGTCATAGAAGCGCGCGACCAGATGCATCATCGTGGACTTGCCCGCGCCGCTCGGGCCCACGAGCGCGATGGTCTCGCCCGGCGCCACGTCCAAGTCGATGCCGTGTAACACCGCATCCCCGCGCCCATACGCGAAAGACACGTCCTCGAAGCGGATCCGTCCTTCTACGGGATGGACGAGGCCGACCGCAGCGGGCCGATCCTCGACGGAAGGCGGCGTGTCGAGCAGGTGGAAGACCTTTCGCCCCGCGCCGAGCGCCCCGGACCAATTACCGTACAAGCCGACCAGTTGGCCGGCCGAGGTCGCGACCATCTGCGTGTAGACCACGTACGCGACGAGCTCGCCCGGCGTGAGGCGTCCGAGGATGACCTCGCGGCCACCCGCGTACAGGATGCCGGCGAGCGCGCCGAAGACCAGGAAGGAGATCGATGAGCCGAAGATCGCGACCACCCGCGCTCGCTCGAGCGACGCGTTCATCAACGAGCGCGATGCGTCCTCGAATCGGGCTTGGGCATGGGGCTCGCGCACGAAGCTCTGCAACAGGCGGATCGCGCCGAGGCTCTCCTCCACGGCGCCCGCCATGGCCGCCTGACGGTCCTGCACCTGTTCGCCCAGCTTGCGTTGCCGCCGTCCGTTGAAGCGCGCCAGCCCCACCACGGGCGGCACGACGAGGATCAACAGTGCCGCCAGACGCCAGTTCTGCCAGATGAGCAGGCTCAACGCGCCGGCCAGCGTGACGGAGGCGGTGAGCACCGCGGCAACGTCGGATGTCGCGGCAGCCTGGAGCCGCGCTACGTCACCGGTCATACGCGATACGAGCCCGCCCACGCGCTGGTGGTCGTAAAACGGAGGGCCGAGGCGCAGCAGGTGAGCGTAGAGCCGGCGCCGTAGCCGCAGCACGACCCGCTCACCGGCGCGTGCCAGCAGGTACGACTGCCCGCTGGAGAGCAACGCGCGCACCGCAAAGAGCACCAGGATCGCAGTCGTGAATCGTCCGAGCGTCATCAACCCGCCGGCGACCGAGTCGAAGCCGAGCTCGATCAGCTGGTCGAGTAATTGCGCCAGCAGCCACGGAACGGACAGGCTGGCAACCGTCTGGCCCGCGAGCAGCACCAGCGCCGCCGCGATGGAGGGCGATTCCGGTCGGCCGAGGGCTAGTAGCCGCCGCGCCTCGTCGCTGGTCGGGCGGGCGGAGCGCAAACGCTCCCGCACATGCTCGATCCTACTCATGATCGGGCGAAGAACCGTGTCCTCCGCGGCCCGGCTCAGAACTCGAGTGCGGGCAAGGTGCGGCGGATGAGCGCGTAGTTCTCCAACGCGCGGCCCGCGCCCAAGGCCACGCAGGCCATTGGGTCTTCGGCTACGTAGAAGGGGACACCGATCTCTTCGGTCAACAGCAGATCCAGATCGCGCAGTTGCGCGCTGCCGCCGGTCATGACCACGCCGCGGTCGATGATGTCGCTGACGAGCTCCGGCGGGGTGCGCTCGAGCACGCCACGCGTCACGCCGACGATCGCTTGGACCGGCTCCCCGATCGCCTCGGCGACCTCAGAGGTGCGCATCTCGATCGTCTTGGGCAGACCGGTCACCTGGTCGCGGCCACGCACGTCCATGTGCCGCTCATCTTCCGCGCGATCGGGCTTGATCGCGCTGCCGATCTCGATCTTGATCAGCTCCGCGGTCCGGTCGCCGATGACGAGGTTATATTTGCGCTTCACGTAGGCCATGATCGCCTCGTCGATCCGGTTGCCACCCACCCGGACCGAGTTGGCGACGACAATGCCGTTGACCGAGATCACCGCCGACTCGCTCGTGCCGCCGCCCATGTTCAGCAGCATGTTGCCCGTGGGCGTGCCCACCGGCAGACCTGCTCCGAGCGCAGCCGCCATCGGCTCGGGGATCAAATACGCTTCTTTCGCGCCCGCCTGCTCCGCCGCATCGCGAACGGCGCGGCTCTCGACGCTCGTCACGCCGACCGGCACGCTGATCATCACTTCGGGCTTGAAGAAGGACATGCGCCCGCAGACCTTCGTAATGAAGTAGCGCAGCATGGCTTCCGTCACGACGTAATCCGCAATCACTCCGTCGCGCAGGGGCCGCGCCACCTCGATGGTATCCGGCGTGCGTCCGAGCATCTCGCGCGCCTCGTCGCCCACGGCAATGATCCGATTGTCGTTGACCGAGATCGCGACGATCGACGGTTCCCGCAGCACGATCCCGCGGCCGCGCTCATGGACGAGCACGTTGACGGTGCCCAGGTCGATGCCGATATGGCGGGTGAACATGCGGCCTCCGTGCCGCCGCGCGCGAGGCGGCGTGGTACGAGGAGTTGGATTCGCGCTGAAGAGGGGGACGAGTACGAGTACGAGGACGCTGATGGTACATCATGGGCCGCCGAGGACGATAGAAGACGCCATCGCACGGCCGACGCGATCGGCGCCGGATAGCGCCTCTTACTTGTTTGACGAGCCCTTAGGCCGGCGTCACCTCGGGCAGCTGGTCCGCCACCTCGATCTGGGCGCCCAACGCCAAAAGGTTCTCCGTAAAGGCGCCGTAGCCGCGCTCGACGTGATGCACGTGGCGCACCACAGAGTCGCCGTGCGCCGCGAGCGCGGCCATGACCACCGCGGCTCCGGCGCGCAGGTTGAGGGCCTGCACCGTCGAGCCGCGCAGGGGCGTCGGCCCGCGCACGACCGCCGTCTGGCCGGTGACGTCGATGTCGGCGCCGAGCCGGCGCAGATCCTCGACGAAGCCGAGCCGACCCTCGAAGATCGTCTCATGGATGACGCTCTCGCCCTCGGCCTGCGTCAACAGCGTGCTGAAGGGCTGCTGGAGATCGGTCGGAAAGCCGGGGTATGGGTAGGTCGTGATGTCGACGGCGCGAAGCGGACCGTCCACCGAGACCTGCAGCCAATCGCCGCCTTCGCGCACCCGCACGCCCGCCTCTTCGAGCTTGGCCATCACCGCCCGCAGGTGCTCGGGCACGATGTCGCGCGTGGTGACATCGCCGCCCGTGATGGCGCCGGCGAGCAGATAGGTGCCCGCTTCCAGGCGATCGGGCATGAGGCGGTAGGTCGTGCCGTGCAACCGGCTGACCCCTTGCACGGAAATGCGGCCGGGACCGGTCCAAGCGATCCGGGCACCCATCGCCCGCAAGAAATCGACCAGGTCGAGCACTTCCGGCTCGATGCTGGCGTTGTCGATGACGGTCAAGCCCTCGGCCAATACGGCGGCCATGATCACGTTCTCTGTGCCGGTGTGGCTGGGGTAGTCCAGGATGAAGCGGGCGCCGCGCAGTTCGCCGCTGGCGGAGAAGCGGTCGTCGACGGTGGCCACCTGGGCTCCGAGGTGAATGAAGCCCTGGCTGTGCACGTCGACCGGGCGTGCGCCGATGGCGCAGCCGCCCGGACGTGGCGCGCTGGCCTGACCGAAGCGCGCGAGGAGCGGCCCCATGACGAGGAAGCTGGCGCGCATCCGCAGGGCCAGCTCGAAGGGTGTCGTGCGGCTGCGGATGTCACGCGCCTCGACCGTGATGCGGTGCGCGCTCGGATCGTACTCGACCTGGGCGCCTAGATGCTGCAGCACCTCGATCATCGTCCGCATGTCGGCGATGTCCGGCACGTTTTCGAGCGTGCACGGTTCTTCGGTGAGCAGCGTGGCCGCGAGCAACGGCAACGCTGCGTTCTTCGCGCCGCGGATGGCGATCTCGCCGCGCAGCGGTACGCCACCGTGCACGTGGTAGCAACGTTCGGACGGTGCGACGGCCGCGGGTGCGGGTGCGGCGGGAGGACTCTCGAGGGCAACAGCCATGGCGGGGGGGCCTCGGTTCTTGCTGCGGCGGGAGGAAACCGCTGATCCAGCTTGCGCGCGGCAGTATATCCCATGCCCCCGGCCCTGGGAATCGCGATGAGGTTACGGTGCATGGCGACGGGTCCCCCTCCGGTTCCTTCGCGGCGGCGAAGGTCTGCGTACGGACAGCCTAGCCGCACCGGTTCTCGTCCGGACGCACCCAACCCCACGATCACCCGCCGCCCAACCGTCGTCTCATGGCGCACGCGTGTCGCAAACGTGGCGCGCCCCGCCTCCCCGCAACCCCGCGCGTCACGGTAGCCTGGGAGCCAAGCCGACCTCGACGCCGGGTCTACCCGGTCTCTCGCCCGCGTGCGGAGCGCCTCATGCTCGCTTGCATCCACAGCTGCGCCCTGTCCGGACTCGAAGGGGAGCTCGTCCAGGTCGAGGTCGATATCCACCAGGGCTTGCCGCACACCACCATCGTCGGCCTACCGGATGCCGCCGTTCGCGAGTCGAAAGACCGCCTCTATGCGGCGCTGCGCAACGCCGGGTTGAGCTATCCCCTGGCTCGTATCACGATCAACCTCGCGCCGGCCGACCTACGCAAGGCCGGACCGACCTACGATCTGCCGATCGCGCTGGGCATTCTCCAAGCGAGCGAACAACTGTCCGCCGACCTGTCGGATACTATCGTCATCGGGGAGATCGCGCTCGACGGGGGCCTGCGTCACACGCACGGCATCCTACCCGTGGCGGTGGCCGCGCGGGCGCGCGGCTTCCACCGCCTCATCGTGCCGGCCGCCGACGCGGCGGAGGCAGCGCTGGTGCCGGGTGTCGAGGTCATCGCGGCGCCGGACGTGCGATCCCTGGTGGCGCATCTGCGCGGCGAGGCAGTCTTGGCTCCCGTGGACGCTCTTCCGCCTCCCCAGCAGGACCAGCCACCGGCCTACCGCGCCGATCTATGCCATGTTCGGGGGCAGGAACAGGCCCGTCGCGCATTGGAGATCGCCGCCGCCGGCGGGCACAACCTCCTGCTCTCCGGACCTCCGGGCTCCGGCAAAACGATGCTGGCGCGCTGCCTGCCCTCCATCCTGCCTCCCTTGTCGCTGGAGGAGGCCCTCGAGGTGACCGCCGTATGCTCGATCGCCGCGCAGCTGCCCGCCGACACGCCCTTGGTCCGCGCCCGCCCCTTCCGCAGCCCGCACCATACGATCTCGGGCGCCGGCCTGATCGGCGGCGGAACCTGGCCGCGTCCGGGCGAGGTCTCGCTCGCCCACCACGGCGTGCTGTTTCTCGACGAGCTACCTGAGTTCGAGGCGCGGGTCCTGGAGGCCCTGCGCCAACCACTCGAGGACCGCGTCGTGACGATCGCGCGCGCGGCCGGCAGCGCGACCTTTCCCGCCAGCTTCACCCTCGTCGCGGCGCGCAACCCTTGTCCTTGCGGCTACTACGGCGATTCGTCCCAAGCCTGCACGTGCAGCGTCGCGTCTGTCCTGCGCTACGAGCGCCGCGTGAGCGGCCCGTTGCTCGACCGCATCGACCTACAGCTGGACGTGCCACGCGTCGAGACCGACAAGCTGATGGGACGCGCACACGGCGAAGCATCGGCCGCCGTCCGGAAGCGGGTGGTTACGGCCCGCAACATCCAACGCGCACGCCTTCGCGGGGATCGTCGGCTCACCGGCTCCGTCGCCGGCAAAAACGGACGCGCGGTCGAAAGCGCCGTGGCCGAGTTCGTCGCCTTGGCGGCCGATGACGGGCCACGCGCGACCAGCGAGCATCATGCGGCCACGCAGCCTCGCTCGTCCGTCCAACGCGCGACCGGCGGCGCGCCGGGAGGCGCCGATTCGCAGCCCGAGGTGACTGCGTACGCGGATGATCTGCGCGATGGATTCCGCTTGAACGGAGCCCGTGCGCCCCGCCGAGCAACCTGCAACGCGGAGATGGGTACTGAGGAGGTCAACGCCCACTGCCGCCTCGACGCGGCAGGCGAGAACCTCCTGCGCGCGGCCATGCGCCAACTCTCCCTTTCCGCGCGCTCCTACCACCGTGTGCTCAAACTCTCGCGTACGATCGCCGACCTGGCAGGCACGGATGCGATCCGCGCCGCCGACGTGGCGGAAGCGCTGCAGTATCGGCCGCGGGCCGGATAGGGTGCGCTCACGGAAGCCGGTTTTCTTGCCTGTGTCCCTGCGTGCCCGCGAACTCCTGAACACCAGCCTCCGTCCCCCCGTCCCCCGCGATCCCCTACGACCGCCCGCATCCCGTGACCCCCCCAACCCCGCACGCTAGCAACCATCGCAGCTCGAACGCTCGTGCGACGAACACGCGACGCCCGTCCGCTACCGTCCGGACGTCGCGCCGAGAGTGCCGATACCCACGACGAACGATCCCCGTTCGCAAGCCCAAGGACCGACCGCCCATGCGCCTCGTATCGTTGATCGCACTCGTCATGTTTGCGTCTTCGCTGCTCATCGCCTGTTCCGGCGGCGATGAGAGGAAGGCCGGAACCGCGACCGCAATCACGACCCCGAACGCGGACTCACCGGGCGATCTCAGCCCCGCGTCGAAGTCGTTGACGCCGGGCGGAGCGATTGCCTCGGCATCCAACCCGCCTGCGGAACCGGCCGCACCCGCGCCTTCGCTTGCCGACCGAGCCCTGCGTTGGCCCGACGTACGCATGGCTTGCCAGGGGGACGAGACCGGGAGCACGTACGTACAGGTCGCAGGGGAGGATGGCGGTTGGGAGAACCGCGTCTTCCGTGTTTCCGATGGCGATGCGACGGATGACCCGGATCCCGAGACCGTGTTGCGCGACGCGACGTTGTTCTTCGACCCGGCCCAAACGCGCTTCGACGGCGCCCGTCTCGACGACCTTGCCTGTGCGAGCGCGTCAGAGCACGTGGCCATCGTATACAACCAACCTAGTCCGGAGGAGCCGGCCGGAGCGTCCGCGCTCGTCGTGCTCGACGGGGACGGGATGGTTGTCGCGGAGCACAGCCCGGAGCCCAGCGCTGCGCCGATGCGCGTCTTCCTCGCTCCCGACGGAAAGATCGTGACGTGGATCGGCTTGGACGGCGCGCCGCGCGTGTGGGCGCTCTCCGACGGCGAGGGAGCCGGTATGAACGCCGTTGCCCCTCGTAGCACGGAGACCCTTACCGCCGTTGTTGGCTCCTCGACCACGCGGTCCCCGTCCGATCCGACTACGTTCGGCGAACCGATCGTCGTCGCCGGCGTCACGATGAACCTCGTGTCGGGCGCGCCGGGCGGTCAGGCCGCCTGGACGCGGGATGGGCGGTACCTCGCTCTGGCCGTGGAAAACGGGGTGGGGTCGGGGGCGCTGTGGCTGGTCCGGACCAAAGACGCGGACGTCCAGTGGGCGCTCAGCATGGACGGCCCCGTGATTCCGTGGTTCGACAACGACGAACGTCTCCATTGGGCAACCGCGCCCTACATGCTGGACGCAACCGGAGAACCGGCCGGTCAGCCGACGTCGATCGAGCTGTGGCGGCTCGACGCGCCGCCGCCGGAGGTCGACGCTGGGTCCGCGCCTACTGCGCTCGGAACGCTTCCGCGGCGGGCGCCGGAAGCGGTCAACCGATGGTTCCTTGACCGT
>JAJCYU010000138.1 GCA_029262755.1 Anaerolineae bacterium | reverse complement strand
CGCGAGCCGATCGAACACGAGCCAAGTCGCGTTATGGAGATCGAGCACATGAAGTCCCGCAGGCACGCGGAGAGCCAATGTCGCCATCCACAGTTGGTCGGCGTGCACGACTTCGGGGCCCCCGCGGCCGGACTCGACTATTGCTGCGCGAATCGCCGCACGCATCCTTGGTTGATCGTCTCGTAGCAGCACGGCCGGCCGGCCGCTGAGCACGGCTCGAACAACGTCCCGGACGTCGCGCCAGCGGGCACGTGCCACCGGTACGCAGCGCACGGATCGGCATACGGACTCAAGATGCGCGATGGACGACGGCGCATCGTCGTGCCGAACATACGACACGAGGTCGACTTCGGACCTCTCCGCCAGCCAACGCAAAACATGATAGGCGCGCACCTTGGGACCGGAGTCCAAAGGCCATGGCAGCACTTGCGTCAGGAACAATACCGTCGGCCGTTTGCGCTTATCCATGCACAATCTCGACTAGCACCTTCCGGTAACCCCGTATCATCCCCCGTGCCAACGAGCGGCGCGCGCCGCCGAGTCGAGCGGCCCAAAGCCCGAGGCGGACAATTGCCCCGGTGGCCATCGCTGCTTTGAGGGCAAGGATGCGCGAGGGCCCGGCCCCATCGTTGCGCACGAAGCGCAACAGGCTCTGCGCATAATGCACAAGGCTGCTCGCCGGCGCCTGGTAGACGCTGTGCTCTCCGTGATGCACGACGACCGAACTAGGGTCGAAGATCACGCGCCGGCCCGTGGCCCGGACGCGCCGGCACCAATCCGTCTCTTCGAGAAAGAGAAAGTACCCCTCGTCCAATGGGCCGACGTCGCGCCAAACGTCCGCCGAGGTGAGGATGCACGCGCCGAGCAAATGGTCGACATCCGCGGCCCTCTCACGCGCTGCAACCTCGGAATGGCGGACGCCTGGTAGCCAGGGCACTTTCCACATGTACAAAGCGTCCAGCCAAGTAGAGCGCACGCCTGGATAGCCGCGCCAGGCTGAACGTTGCACTCGACCGTCGGTGTGGAGCAAGCGCGGTCCCAATGCTCCGACGTTCGGGGCCGCATCGAATGCACCCACCAATGACTTGAGGGAGGCGGGTCGGCACTCCGTGTCTGGATTCAGGAGCAGCAGGAGGCGCCCGCGCGCACGGGCGGCCGCAATGTTCGTGGCAGCGGCAAAGCCGCGATTGTCCGGCAAGCGGATTAACTGCATTCCATCTACGTCAGGCAGGCGCTCCAGGCTATCGTCGGTGCTGGCGTTGTCGACCAAGAGGATCTCGACCCGCATTCCGGTCGAGGCGGCCGTGATGCTCGCCACACAGTTCGCGAGAAGCCGGCCACCGTTCCAGTTGACGATGAGCACACTGAGATCCGGGGACTCGGCGCTCATGGCTTACGTGCGACCGCAACGAGGGTCGGCCCGAATCCCAGGGAATTCGCAATCCACGCCACGGGCAGCAGGACGACGTCCAGCAAGCCATGGATGCGCCCTCGCCAACTCGGGCCGTCCGAAGCAAGTGCAACGGCGGCCCCGTCGAGATACCCTCCGTTCCCCGGCCGTGCCCAAAGCCAGAGGCTGCGGGTCAACCCGGTCAGCGTGCCGGTAGTGCGCAGAAGGACCGGCTCCAAGCCGGCCGCCCGAAGAGCGAAGTCCAGACTACGCCGCTCGAAGAACATCAGGTGACGTGGAACCTGTAGGGAAACACTGTGGGCCCCCAGCAGTCGAAACTCCAACCCAGCGTAGTTTGGTGTCGACAGGATGAGCCGACCGCCCGGCTTCAAGGCGGTGGCGACTTCTCGCAACGCAGCAACAGGATCGTGGAGATGTTCGAGCACTTCGAACATGGTTGCCGTATCGATCGACAGCACATCGAGCGGTGCGTGCGGAAATCCACCGACCGCCACATCCAGCCCACGCCCTTGCGCGGCACGCGCCGCCTCAGGATCCGGTTCGATGCCGGCTAGTTCTGGCCAGCCTTCATCCTGAAGAACGGTGAGGAGACCGCCGCCCCCGGCTCCGATGTCCATCAACGTTCCGGGACGCCCGTGCTCGTGCACGAGGCGTGCCGGAAGACGATAAACTCGCGCATCGCGCCGCAGATCTGGCCCGCGATGGGTGTAGTAGACCGCGGGATAATAGGCGCCGATCGATGCAAGGCCCGGGCGCGGGTTGAGGTAGTGCATCCCGCAACGCGTGCAGCGAACGATCGAGAAGCGCTCGATGCCGCCAAACTCGACGTCACGCGCCTTGCGGACAATCGTCGCCTCGAACGTACCGTCCAAGGGGCAGGATGTGCGCTCCATGCTCAGACGCCCCAAGCAACGCGCACGACCCGGCGTGCTGAACGTGCCTTCTGTCGGCGCTTGTCCCGTTTAGAGAGCAAGGCAGCAGCGCTCCAGAGCATCGCCCGGGCTGCGTAAGCGGCACCGAGCACAACGCGAAGCGCAACGACGCGTCCGGACGATGCATGTCGCGCGTGGAACTGCAGCCGGCTTGACCACAGATCTGCGGCTCTACGTTCCGGGACTAGGTCCGTGCTCCGGCCACCATGGTGCAGGGCCACCGCCGCCGGCTCGTATCGGATCGACCAGCCTTGATCACGGAGCCTGCGACACAAGTCCATTTCCTCGCTGTACATGTGGTAGCCGGTATCGAAGCCACCGATTTCGCGCAGAGCCACACTACGCACAAGCATGCAAGCCCCTCCTACCCAATCGACGTCGGCAGAATGTCGGCTCGCTGCCTCGTCGTACGTGGGAAACCCCGGTCGTGCCACCCAGCGCGTAAGGCCCAAAATCCCGGCCACCTCGTCGCGAAGAGTGGGAAAGCGGGCATAGGACGCCTGGAAGCTTCCGTCAGGATTCACCAATCGCGCACCGACTGCACCGCATCGGGGGTAGTGATTCAGCGTATTGACGACATGCGCTAACGCACCAGGACAGAGCTCCGCGTCGCTGTTAAGGAGTAGGTACGCATCTTCAACTTCGCCTCCTACCTCGAACGCCCGATTGTTGGCGCTCCCGAAGCCCTCGTTGCGCGGGTTTTCGATCAAAGTTGCGTGCGGAAACTCGGCACGAACCATTGCTGGGCTGCCGTCTTCCGAAGCATTGTCCACTACGTAGGTTCGCACCGACTGATCTTCCCCGGCGGCCTGAATCGATGTAAGAGCGGCGCGCAGCAGGTCGCGAGTGTTCCAGCTGACGACGACGACCCCGATCCGCTCGACGGTCAAGATCCGAGCATCCGAATCCAGAAGCTGCCGCCATCAAAGCGTGTCGCCCAAGGCAGCGCTTTCACGACCGCGGGCCGATGCCTCGTGCCAAGGAAATGGGCCGCGAGCAGCACCTCCGCGCGCGAGTTGTGGCATAAAAACGCCGCGAGAAGATACTGCTCTGACCAGAATCGCTTCTGTTCGACGAGCCAGGCCCGTGGGTATTCATCCGGTAAGAATATGTCATGAACGTGGACCAAGACTCCTTCGGCCAAGTACGGCAATACCTCAAGGAACAAGTAGTTGACGTCGCTACCTGCGCGCACGACGTGGGAACTGTCGATGAACAGAACGTCGCCGGCTTCGAGCGTAGTGAAATGGTCGAGAGGCAGCTCTTCGACCCTGTGTTTCACGAGGTCGACCCCGGGCACGCCCTGTTCGATGAACGGCCGTGGCCATGGATCGATGCTCTGAAGCGATGCGTCGCGACGGCTGGCGAGTACCTGTGCGGCCAGCATGGTCGAGAATCCGGACCCGACTTCTACGACCCGACGCGGTCGGTAGGCCTCCAAGACGCCGACGTAGAGCAGGGGATCGATTCCGGTGAACGCATCATTTTCGAGGAAGAACCCATGCTCTGGACTGCCGGTCTTCGGCAAACCTCCAAGGGTCGGCGCGCTCTCGCGCCCAATGCGTGCAAGGAGAGCCAACTGCGCATCGGTTCGAAGGTCAATACCACCCACGCGAAGCGTCGGGCGGAGCCGTTCGCGGAGCTCTCGCGTATCTGGAATGGGAGAGTAGAAATGAGCCGGCGTGAGATGCAGTCCCCTTCGCTCCCAGATGTCGAAGCTCACCGGGTCGTGCGCGAAACTCGGACGCATCAAGCGGGCGAGTATCGTCGAGTACCATCGCCCCAGGATACGGCGGAGCGGACTAGCGGTGTTCGGCATCGGACTCCCCTTCCCGTCGTGTACGCTGAAGCATGCCCTCGATCGTCCCGTACAGCAGCCCGAGGTCAAGCGCCAGCGCGCGAAGCCCCGCGGCCAATGGCCAGGCGAGGGCGACCGCGAGCCCATGCCCGCGTCGTAGGTATCGAATGGAGGCGGGAATCGTGGTCAACGTGAATGAGGCAAGTACCGTGGCGAGCACCCAACCGAGTGTGTTTGGACGCGCACGTATCAGGCCTGCCGAGGCGCCCGTCACGCTGACCGGCAGCGCAAGAAGCATGATCAACATCTGGATGCGCATAGCCCAAGGGGTGCGGCTGTCGCCGACCACCCGCTTGGGATAGGCTCCGTACGCACGCGCGCCCCAACGTCCGAAACGTGCCTTGCGACGCACGTACGTCCGCCATGTCGCGGGGTGCCGGTGGGTGACAAAGGCATCGGGCACGAGGTGAACACCGTAGCCCGCCTTGTGCAGTCGAAACGCGAACTCCGTGTCTTCCACCGCAGCCATCGAAGAGCGGAATCCGCCCACCGACACGTGCACGGTTTTTCGAATCGCGGCCGTGGCCGTATCGAAGAACGACACGTCAGGGCGCGACAACATTCCGATCTCCTTGTCCTGATACTCAGCCTGGACTACACGCGCCACTAGAGCTCTCTGATCCGTTCGAAACCTACCCATCGCAGCAGCCGTTGCAGGATTTTCGAAAGCGGCCAGCATGCGTGCTGCCCATTCAACGTCCGGCCTACAATCCGCGTCGGTGAACAAAAGGATTGGAGCACGCGCTTGCGCGACACCGGCGTTGCGTGCAGCGGCCGCTCCTTTGTGCGGACATTGCAATACCTGTCCCTCAATCTTCTCGGCGCCGAGTCCGTCCAACCAGGCATCCGCGATGGCAGCCGTCTGGTCCGTTGAACCGTCATTCACCACGATGACCTCGAGGCTTGGCGGCGTTCGCCCATCAACGGCGATTGCCAACGATTGTTGGCCGAGTGCATCCAAACACTCAGCCAACACCGACTCCGCTTGCCAGCAAGGAACGATGACAGACGCTATTGGTCCAGTATCATCGGCCGCAGGTCGTGGATCGTCTCCCGGCATGTGCGAGCCGATCACTGGCTACGGTGTCGGCGCCGCCGGCGTGTACCGGCTCGAGCGGAGGAAAAACCGAAAACAGCACCGCCTCCGACCGCGACCAATAGCCCGCTCATACCGCCAAAAAGCGCGGCCGCTACGACGGAAAGGCTGGATACAACGAGCCAAACGCCAAGAGCACGAGTTACGTGCAGACGACGATCTCGCCTTCGTGACCGTGGCTCGCTCATGCGCCTAGGTGATGGCGAAGCGCGACGGTGATCACATGGTTGAGCACGAGGTGACCATCCTCTTGCTGGCCGATGTCCGCGCTCGGCACATACAAACAGCAGTCAACGGTGGCGGGCAGCTCACCCCCATCGTTTCCGGTGAGGCCGATCGTGACGGCACCGAGTTCGCGGGCAACGATCAGCGCGCGCAGCACGTTTTGGGAAATGCCGCTGGTGGAGATGCCGACGGCGACGTCCCCGGGGTCTACGAGGTCGGTTAGCTGCCTCGCGAAGGCGTCCGCGTAATCGACGTCGTTACTCCACGCGGTAATCAAAGGCATGTTATCGGTGAGCGCCATCGCGCGCATCGGCCTGGCACCCGCCACTCTTGCCTGCTTGTTCAAGTCGTTAACCATGTGGGAAGCCGTCGCCGCACTGCCTCCGTTCCCAAACACGTAGACGCGGCGTCCCGCCGCGCAAGCGGCCTCTAGGATTTCCACCGCCTGGACAACCTGGGCACTTGAGAGCGCGGCGATCGTACGCGAAGCTTCCTCAAGATACCGATTGATGACCGCTTCGAGGCTTGCGCGCGAGCCTTGGTCGGTCGAAAGCTCGATACTTTGGGTCATAATGAAACTCCACGTGCGTCAAGCGGTGGGGTTGCAGCGGACTTTGGCGATACGCGTGAACGTTTCGCCCCTTCAGCTCCGGGTTCGTCGCGCAGAGAGCGTGCATGGGCCTGCAATCCAATAAGCAGACCGCATAGTGACCAAGGCAGCAACCCTACCTTACTACCGACCGCGATTGCGTCGGTCAAACCGTGTAGCCCCCAAACCATGAGTCCGCCGAACGCACCAATGACGAGTGCGTACATTTCGGTATCCTGGAGGCGTCGGTGGGCGTCCGCAGCGGCCCAGGCCAAAGCGGCCACGATGCCGCCGAATGCCGCAGCACCAGGCAACCCGTAGTCGAGGGCGGCTTGCAACCAGAGGTTGTGGCTATGCGAGAATCCGGGGTAGATCAGCAGTCCCTCGTTCTCCATACGATTGCCCTGTCGCCAGACGAAGTTATGAAGGCCGATTCCCGTCACCGGTCGTTCCTCTAGCATCCGCACACTATCACGCCACAAGTACACTCTGCTCACCGCACTGAATCGCATCGAGCGTTGATCTAGTCCGGCGACCGAGTCTGTCGTTGTAGAGAGACCCCTTTGGCTGACCAGCGAATAGACGGCCGGAGCGAGGGCAACCATCAGGGCGATGGACAGGACGGCGGGAATAATCACGATGCGATACTGCAGGGCGCGGCGACGAGGCCGGCCGTGCTCGTCACCACGGCTCCATCGCAGCCAGACCATCGCGCCGACACTCAGCGCCAACGCCGTCCAAGACGTGCGTGACTGCGTGACGAGCAATACGGGACCGAGCAGGGCTACGGCCAACCACGACGCTTGACGAACGAATCGGGGTGGATGCCGGTCGAGCAAAAGCGCGACAGCGAAGGCCAGCGTCATAGCGAGTAATCCACCCAGCTGATTCGGATGGGCCGGTGTCCGCAAGGTAGCATGCGGAACGGTGGACACGGCTCGTGGCAGATAGTCGAGAGCCGGCGCGAACACCGGATATTTCGCCACCCAATCGACGGTCAAGAGCCCTGCGGCCGCGAAGGTCATGCCGAGGAGGATGATGAACGCAGCCGCCAGCCAGGCGCGGCGTCGCGTTGTCAGCCAATTTGCGATGGCGTACCCCATGGCGAGAGCGAGCAGCAAACTCTCAGCACGCGAGATGGCCGCGGGACGATGTCCATCCCACGCGGCCCAAATCGCGAGTGGGAGCGTTAATAGAAGGGCGAGCGTCGGCACGTCGATCGCGGTCGAAACACTCCAGCGTCCCGTCCTCGCTTTACGCACCAGCCAAGGAGCAGCCAAGAGTGCCAAGGCTGCGATCTCAGTCCAATCGGGCAATAACGCCCACTCGCGCGCGACTAGAAACGGCGCCGCGAGCAAGACCAGCATCGGCTCCCAGCGGGCCGCTGGACGTCCACTTGGCATGGCCTACCGGCGCCGATCGTCCAACATGACCAGCGAACCCTCGTCCTCGAGATTGAACTCCATCTCCTGCAAGCCGGACAATGCAGTACGAACCGCAGGTTGGTGTTCCGGCCGACAGTAGAGTAAGAGGAAACCACCGCCGCCTGCCCCGCTAATCTTTGCGCCGATCGCACCCGCGTTCACGGAACGCTCCACGAGGCCATCTATCTCCGGACTGCTTACCCTGCTCGCAAGCCCGCGCTTGAGTTTCCAACTCTCGAGGATCAATGCTCCCAGCTCGTCCAACCGTCCGGCTTCTAAGTGGTTGCGCCCTTCACGTGCCAAGCAGGCCATTTCGATTAGTTCTGGACGCTTGTCCTCAATGCTCGCCTCCTGCTCAGCAAGCACCGTCCCGCTGCGTCGGGTTATGCCCGTGAAGAACAGGAGTAGACGTTCGCTCAGGCGCCGACGCGTCGCGAAGTCGACGGCGGCGCGCTCCGAGCGAACACCGTCACCGTCCATCGTGATCGTGCGCAACCCGCCGTACGCGGACGCGTATTGATCTTGCATGCCCATGGGACGTCCGAGACGCTGAATCTCAATCTCGGTCGCTCCCTCTGCTAGCTGACGACGCGAGGGCAGGACGCCGCGATAGAGCCAGAGAGCATGGAGCAACCCGACGGTAACCGCACTCGAGCTTCCAAGGCCGGAGCCACGCGAGGGAATGTCGGCCATCGTGGCCAGTTCTACCCCATGGTCCACCCCGGTCACGGCCAAGGACTCGCGCACAAGATCGTGTTCCAACGCACGGGGATCATCGACCAATTCCGTGCGCGTGTATCCCACACGAATTCGTCGGTCGAAGCGTCCTTTGAGGATCACGAACACGGATTTGTCGATGGTCGTGCTGAGTACGAATCCCGGATCGCGTGTGTAAAACGCGGGAAAGTCCGTGCCGCCTCCGAGTAGGCTGATACGCAACGGAGTCTGTACAACGATCATGCCGACACCTCGGCCCGCAGGTAGCTCAGCGTGCGGCGCACTCCCTCCGAGAGCGTCGTTTGTGCGCGCCACCCCAGATCGCTCCAAAGCCGTGTCACATCGGGTCGGAAATGGTGGACGTCGAACGGGCGCCTCGGAGCATAGACAGGCATCTGGTTTGCTCCCGTCAACTCCGCAAGCTCCCTGTGTAAAGATAAGATGGTGGTAGCCGAGCCCGTCCCAACGTTGTAGGTTCGGAACGAGCCGTCCTCAGCAATCATTCGCGCCACAAGGCGTGCGCAATCTTCCACGAACACGAAGTCGCGAGACTGATGACCATCGCCAAACATCGTACAGGCTTTCGCTTCGAGCATGCGGGTCGCGAAGGTGGCGACCACGCCGGTCTCGCCGTCGGTGCGCTGGCGAGGCCCATACACGTTGGCAAACCGAAGGACGACGAACTCTAGACCGTGGAGGCTGTGGAACACCGGCAAGTAACGCTCCGCCGCCAGTTTGGAGACGCCATACTCGTTTCTGGGCATCGGCGGATGCGTTTCAGCGATCGGCGTCGAATTCGCGTCCCCGTAGACGGCGGCCGTGGACGCGAAAACAATTTTGCGCACACCGGCCGCAACGCAACTACGCAATACGTTCAGCGTGCCGATCGTGTTGACATCGGCGTCGAGGATCGGATCGCGATGCGCAGCCCGCGTATCCGTTTGGGCTGCAAAGTGACAGACGACGTCGGGTTGCTCGCCCGCCACGAGCCCCATCAGCGCGGGATCGCGAATGTCGAGACGAACCAGTCGTGCGCTCGAATGGACGTTGCACGCCCGTCCGACAGACAGGTCGTCAACCACGACGACGTCATAGCCCTTTGCAGCCGCAGAATCGACCACATGCGATCCGATGAAACCGGCACCTCCGGTCACTAACACTTTGGAACGAGCTCCTGTGCACCGTGGCTCGACGTCGGGATCGGCCACGACCGGCTCCGGCTTCGGGAAGGGCAGTATCATCGTCCTAGCGCACCCAAACTGGATCCCAGTCGTTGTAGGGACTCGCAAGCAGTCTTTCGACGACTCCGGTTGCGAACTCCAAACGAAACAGTTGCTTGCGCCCATCGCGATTCGACCAGAACGCAATGTGCGTACCATCCGGTGACCAGGTGGGGTGCTTGTCCCATTCCCATTCGTTGTCGGTCAGACGGCGGTATGCTGTTCGATCCACCCGATGTGCCCAGATCTCGTCGTTGCCGGATGCCTGCGATACGTACGCGACCCATGTACCGTCCGGCGACAAGACCGGATCGTAGTGGATGAATCCGTTCGGCGTGAGCTCTTCTTCCGCACCTCCCTCACGCCGAATGGTCACTTGGTTGCACCGACGCGCGGGATCCGGGTTCTGTTGCGGATCGCCGTCCACGAGGATCGTTGCGTCACCGGACCCGCAGGGCACCTCCTTAGTGCCTACCTGCAGATCGCCGACGCTCCGTTCTCGCTGCACGGATAGCCCATATGGCCAACTCTGGGTCACGCGACCGACCCGACCGCTCTCGACATCGAGCACCATCAACTCTGGGCCACCAAAACGGTCTGAGAGGAACAGGATGTTCCCTCGAAGTTCGCGCGGCACCGCCTCCGGAAGCGGCGTGGGGCTCGGCGCAGGCGATGGTTCTGCCTCCCACACGACGAGCGGAACGGTGGTCGGCTCACCGGGCGCCGGCCCGGGCGTTGCGGTGGGGGCGAAATACTGCAGCCGCAGCACGGGACGGGAGCCGAATCCGGGACCGTAGCCGGTGTCCCACACGAAGAGATTGTCTTGCCCTCCGATTCCGCCCTCACCACTGATTCGAAAAGCGACCCGTTCGTCCCCTGCAGCGAGTCGCGATTGCAGCACTTCGCGACCCTGTTCGGAGAATTCGAGAATGTTCGACCGTAGTGTTCCGAGATCAGAAGTACGAATCAGCCATTCGATTCCCGTGGATCGGGCCGCAAGGAGGGAGTCGAAGGTCTGGTCCGCCCAGCCTTGGGCTGCCTCTTCGTCAAGAAGTTCAACCGTCCATTCCCCTTGATCCTGGATGCCTAAATCAGATAGACCGGTGAGCTCGAGGGAGGCATAGCTCAAGCGCGCAGCCATCGGGACGCGCCGCAGGGATATCGCGATCCCGCCTAAATAGTCCGTATGTCGGTCTCCACTTCCACTGTCGTTCTGCGCCTGCAACCGGCCAACGAGTAGGCTCCGTTCCCCGTAAGCGGGCAGCTTATCGAGGCTATCGAAGCTGGCTACCTCGCGCTCACTCGGTGCGATGGTGATCGAGGATGCGCCTGGCAGTGAAGTGGGGGCTACCACGGTCGGAGCAGACAGATCGCCTGCACCGCGCGTTGGCCGCGGGGTGGTGGACGGCGCCGGAGTAGCGGTCGCGGTACGCGTCGCCGCAAGGCGCAGCAATGCGTCGGAGATGCCGGGCTCAAGCGTAGGCACGCCATCGCCCAACTCGTCGCGGACTGCGGGTGCGACGAACGCGAAGTACGTGACCACCGCGATCAGGAACGCGACGACACCATAGACCAGCCACCGTTCGAGCTCATGCTCTCTCGGCATCTTGTTGGTTGCCATTGGGTTCTGTGTCTCGCCTTCAGCTCAGCAACGACGTGATCGCGTCAACGAAGCGGCCCAATGCGTTTCTCCGCCGAGGGGAGGGCGGATCAGACTGATCTTCATCATCACCCGTAGCCGCCCCATAGTAGCTGTCGTATGATTCGTTGTACCGATACTGGTAGTAGTAGCGACCCACCCGCTCTCGGTCTAGTCGGTTCACGACTGCGCCCAATGGCTTCACGCCGACCTTGGCCAGCGAATCCACTGCCTTACGCGCCGCGTCGGTTCGCGTGACGCCGGACTCGAAGACGAGAATTGTGCCCTCTACAAACGTAGCTAGGACTGCGGCGTCAGTAACGACCAACAGCGGAGGGCTGTCAAAGATCACGACGTCGGCATCGTCCTTGAGTCGGTTGAGGAGATCGCGCGTCCTGTCACTCTGCAGTGTCTCGGACGGATTCGGAGGCAGCGGTCCGCTCGTCAGCACTTCAAGACCTGGTATATCAGGAATCGAACGCATGACCATGCTTCGATCCAGCTCCCCATCCAAGAGCAGGGATGTCAGGCCGACATCGTTGGTCAAACCGAAGAAGCGGTGAAGCGACGGACGTCGTAAGTCCGCATCCACCAAGATAATCCGTTGACCCGATTGCGCCATGACAACGGCCAGGTTCGCCGCCGTCGTGCTCTTCCCCTCGCCCGGATTCGCGCTGGTAACCACAACCGCCTTACGTTCAGAGTCAATAAGGCCGAATCGCAGGTTCGTACGGACGACGCGATATGCTTCAGCTGTGGGTGATCGAGGAGATGTCGCGGTGATCAGCCCTTCAGCGCGGTGGGTGAGATCGGGCATCAACGCGATCGTGCCAAGGCTCGGAATGCTCAACTTTCGGTCAAGATCCTCGCTTGTCTTGACGGTGTCGTCCAGGTATTCGAGCAGCAGCACGGCGGCGATCGCTAAGCCGAGACCAATGGCCGCCGCAAGCAGAATATTCATCCGGACGTTCGGTCCGACGCGAACGGCCGGCCCGGCGTTCTCGATGACCTCGATCGAGTTTACAGACGATCCCGATAGGGAAATGCGAAGCTGTGCGAGTTGGCCGTCCCAACTGCGCGTCTGGCTCTCCAAGGCTTGTTTGCGGCTCGAAAGCTCGGCGATGCCTCTTGCACTGGTCTCTTGCTCGATCTGTAGATTGATCGCCTCGGTCTCTTGTTCGGCCTGCGTAATCCGTTCTTTGATCTTGTTGAGCCGACCCTGAACAAACTCCCGGTCCGCCGCTAGCTCCGATTTCTCGCCGCCGGGACTTTGCGCAACCAGTTCTAATGCAGCGGCTTGCGCGATGGCCTGGGCCCATTCCGGGCTCGTATGAATTGCACGGATCTCGATGAGCTGCTGCCCGGGCACCACCTGCACTCGCAGTGTTCCGCGCAGTTGTTGCCACCGGCTCTCGTCCAACTCCAGTCGCTCCGCAACGCCCTGAAGGACGTCGCCTCGCGTTGCCATCTGAGCGTAGTTGCCCGCAAGTTGCTGGGCGATGTAGATCGTCATGCCGCTCGGATTGGGGTCGGCCACCGCCTGTCCCACCATGACCGTCGACTGCGACAGAAACGTCTCGTTCATGAACCGCGTGCCGACCCACGCACCGGTCGCCGCAACAGCCGTCGAAAGGGCGAATAGCCACATCCACCGCCGTGCTATCGCGATGTATTCCTTCAGTTCCATGATCTGCTCCGCTGCGCAGGGTCGAGGAAGGCCGTGCTCGGAAGGGGAGACATGTCAGGCGGAGGGCCGCGTGTGGTCCAAGACCACCATTCCGCCAAGCAATAGCCAAGCGAGTCCGGCCTCTCGGAAGCCGGCAAGCCCGACGTTGTATACAAAGGGGATGATCCAGTCCCCAAGCATGGCGGCAATGACCATTCCTGCCAACGCGGACAAGCATGCTGCGGCATACGCGGCTCCGAAACCAGGCTCTTCGGCACGCCACGTTTTCCACGCCTGAACGGAGAGGGCAGCGAGAAGCCAAAGGAGTGCGGCGAGCCCGATGAGACCGACCTGCCCGTAGATATCCACGTAGTTGTTGTGCATGTTCACCTGCGGATCCAGGGTGAAGTGAAAAATTCCAGTCTCCGGATCCAGGTAACTAAAGCTACCAAAGATGTCCCGCCATGCGTGCCAGTACGTAGCCAGCCCCATACCGAACAGCCAGCGATTGCCCACGAGTTGGACGAGGCCTCGCCAGGCGATCAGGCGTGTTTCGAAGCTCCACCTCTCAGCGGACACGAGCCGCGGCAACAACTGTGTTGCAAAAATCAGCGCGGGCACGGCAGCGATGATGCCTGCGCGGATCGATATCGTGCCCAATCGCAAAGCGACGAGAGTGCCGAGCGTCACGAGTTGAGGCAACCACCCGGCCGCCCAACCGGATCCTGCCGAATACCCAGCAACGACAATGGCAACCGCGAACCCCATGGCAGCCGCACGAATTCGTATGTCGCGTCGGACATCGAACAATGCCAATCCGCCGGCAAGGGCAACGAACCAGACCCTGGAGAGAGTCTCGTTTAGGACGAACACTCGATTGAGCGGCGCAGGTAACCACCGCAGCTGCCACAGAATGAACACCACTCCGAGTCCCAGCATGACGTAGGTCAAGCGCTCGAGCTGTCGGCGTTCGTCGACGGCATTCGCTCCCAACCAAAACGCGAGCGCCGCCAGGACGAACATTGACCACTGACCCAACTGAACGACCAAAAAATTACTACCCACGGAGACCAGCGGATCCCACAATGCGCCGCCTGCGAGGATGCTCACTCCGGAAGTCACGATTAGGGCAACCCAGGGTCCGTTCGCAAGGGAAGACCGGAGTTGCAGGTTACGCGAGGTCGTCCGACGAATCACCCAAAGCACCGCGAGCCCGAGCACCCCCAGCATTGCGACGTTGACACCTGATCCGGTTCCAGTAGACACCTCGAACGGTAGGAACGCCGCGGCGACGAAGAGCCCGACGAGCCCCATGGTGGGCTTGCGTACAAGCAAGCCAAGTCCGATTAGCCCGTAGATCGTGATCACCAGACGGCGTGAAGGGCTGGCACCAAGCTGCCAAGACACGGCCAACAACATGGCGATGACAGCAAGGCGCTGATAGCGCGGGAAGATGCCGCGCAACGGAGTAGCTACAGTCGGCGGCAGGGCCAACGAGGACAACCTCACGCTGGGCTCTCCGACCGCTTGCCCTCTACGACATCGCGTCGGCCGTCCGCTAGACCACGGGCCATGTGCGCCCCGACCACCCAGACTCGCAGCCGTCTCGTCCACCGAGAATTTCCTCCGACGCGGCCTGCGAGGCGCGCGGACCACATCAGGGCTCCCCCAACTACTCGATTTGCGCTCGCGCGACGAAGGACCTTGCGCGCAACCAGGGTTCCAGAATCCTGACCCCATGCTATTGGCAGCATGTCCCGATACATCGGTAGTTCGTTCGCGATCGTGGGGTGACGTTCAAACAACCGAGCAGCGGCGTGGCTGGCCCGGTACCACCGCGCGGATGCGCTAGCTAGATCACTCTGGGTTTCGTCCCAATGCTCGGCGACCGCATCCCGAACGCGCAGTAGCCGCAGGCCTGCTACGTGAGCACGGTAGCCAAAGTCGACGTCGTCCCAATTGGGCCAGCCGCCGCTCGGATCCCTAAATCCACCCAACTGCTCGAAATCTCGGCGGCCAATGGCGAGCAGGCCAGTCAGGCAATGGGTATAGTGAACGGTCTCGACTGCAACGCCCGGCTCGGACATCTCCGGTGCTAGACCCGGCGCGACGACGTTGCCGAGGACAATGGCGCCAGGCCCCGCGTCGCGACTGCACGCGATCAGCGCCGCCAGCGCCCCTACGGCCGGGACCATATCGTCGTCCATGAAGATCAACAGTTCGCCAGTCGCGGTCTTCGCGCCGAAGTTGCGCGCGAGGGTGGCACCTACATGGGCGGTTGGGGTGTAGCGGACCGGCACGCCCCACATACGGTCAGCTACCTCGCGCGTGCGATCGGACGGCTCGTCATCGACAATAACGATTTCCAACTCATCCGCGCCGTTCAAGGCGGGTGGAAGTGCTCCGAGCGCGCGTTCCAACGCATGCGGCCGCCGGTAGGTCGGCACGATGATGCTCACGCCAACGGACGTCCGCCGCCGTTCGGACCACGTCGTCATTGGCTGCCCGCCGAATGAAGAGCTCCGGTTCGACCGCGGAATTCATGCCACAGTGCCCGCAGCAACGCATCGCGATGAGCAGCCTTATGTCGCCACTTTGGGCGAATCGTCCAGCTCAGTAGGGTCCGCGCGTGTCGCAAACGGGCCCGCCACCGTGCCGCTTTACCAAAGCCCGCGCGCGCGAGGAAGCGCAGTTGGTTGCGGGCCGTGTAGTAGGTCACGTGTGGGCGCTCCGCATCGCGGGTCCGGGTGTCCGGATGTGACGCACGTGCGGTCGGAACGACGAGGACATCGTATCCTCGCTGTCGAGCACGAGCGCACCAATCTACCTCTTCGTAGTACAGAAAGTATTCCTCGTCGATAGCACCGATGTCGCGAATCGCGTGTGCGCCTAGCAATAGCGCACAGCCTGAAACGAAATCCACCTGAATTGGCTCTAACTCCATATCCGACGCGCGTTGATCAAGGCCGATGAGGGTCGCGCGCCCTTGCGCGTCGACCTGGCCGCCATTGGTCAAGACGCGGGCCGGGTATTCGCGCTGCACTACCATGGGACCGAGAGCCGCCGCTCGCGTTCCTCGGTGCGCGTTCATCAAATGGCCCAGGCAATCCGAAGCCACTCGCGTGTCATCGTTGAGAAGCCACAGCCACTCAGCGCCATCCGCAATCGCGCGCTGGATTCCATGGTTGTTGCCGGCCGCGTATCCAGGATTGCCTGCGATCGAGAGTGTGATGACCTCCGGAAAGCGCTCCGCGAGCGCATCGACGACCTGACCATCGGCTTCTGCCACAACAACATAGGTCGCGCTAGGTCCTGGCCGCAAGGCTGCGACGGACTCCAAGCACTCTAGTGTCTCGTCCAGGCGCCGCCAATGAAGAACGATCACGGCCACCCCAACGGTGGCGGCATCGTTCGCGGCGGTTGGTCGAGGGGCATCGACGACATGGAGGGGAATGCTGATATTGACCGCCGGGCCGCCCTCGCTGGCCGTGGACAATGGAGTTTCCACCTCGGCACCATCACCGCTCGAAACTCTCTGAACGTCTCCGGCAGTCTCCGATTCAGCGCTTCGATCGGCCGCAGACGCCTTCAAGACCGGCCCGCCACCGCGAGTAAATGGCCCTCTAGGACCTCCATCGCCCGGTCCCACGACCATGACCGAAGGACGTGTGCGCGTCCGGCGCGACCCCGTTCGCGCCGCGTCGCGGAGCCGGCAAGTGCTTCCTGAATCGCTACAGCGAAGGCATTGGCATCCCGATCCACCAACCAGCCTGTCTCGCCATCGACCACGGTCTCGATCACCCCGCCTTCGCGCACGCCGACCACCGGCGTCTCGCAAGCCATTGCTTCAAGTGGAACAAGGCCAAACGGCTCGTGATAGGGCGCATAGGCCACCAACGCTGCGCGCTGATAGTACGAAATCAGGCGCCGGTCGTCGATGCGCCTCTCAAGCGTCAACCCGACTCCTCGTTGCGCGGCGAGGAGCTCCAAGCTCTTCGCGGCGCGAGGATCGACGGCGTTGGAAACAACGACCAGCTCCGGTCGCTGCTGCGGCGCGATTCGGCCCAGGCAATCGACCAGAAAATGGAATCCCTTCTCTTCCCGAAGCGCGCCAACGGACAGCACGAAGCCCTCTCGCTCACCCGCACCCGGTCGAAAAATTTCCGCATCCACACCGTGGTAGCTGACCTGGGCGTCGATTCCGTAGACACGTTGCGCCTCACGCCGTACGTGCCGGCTGTTGACGAGCACCCGATCCGCTGCAAGGACTCCCGCCCGATCGGCTTCCCGCATGGCTCGTCGCTGCAGGTTCGGTCCCGGGTCGACGAAATCCAACACATGGCGCACTGTCGAGCGTTTGGACTTCGATGCCACCGGCGGATCGTAGACGGTGCGCAGTGTCTCCTGGAGATAGAGCAGAACCGGGATCTGCAGCATGCCCGAGATGGGCGGCGCGTTGCCGTACTGGCACGGGTGCACGAAGGCTGCATCGTACGATCCCATCTCGACGAGGCGCGCAAGCCGTAGCCACGCACGCCGACGTCGCTCCACGTCGAGCACCCTGATCCAAGCGTTGGCTCTGCCAAACGGCGATGTGGCCAACGGAAGGGGCTGGTAGGGCTCGTGATGCCAGGCCTGGATATCGGATCGATGATCCAGAAATTCGAGGTCCGCGCTCGATAGGGTGTAGCCATCGACCTCGTGCGGTCCCACCAGCCGACGCACTTGCTGCTGAAGCGTGCGCATGGCGCCGCCGGAGGGGAGGTTGTGGAGAAGTGCGATACGCATGGGAAATCGCTAGAGATCCTTGCTCGTATTCGATTCGCTCACCCGGCATACTCGCGTCGAATCGCTTCGCGGGACGGGAACGGATTTCGATGCATGAAACGCGTGTCCCATAGGGCGTGAAGCTTGCCTACCAACGAGCCGCCATCCGCGACGATCAGCAACACGGGGCGAAGCATGTGACAGGTCCGGTCCACGCTTCGGTGAACGCCCAACAGTAGCGCCAGGGGGCGCCAACAGGCCGATAAGGCATACACCATCAACGCGCGCACTTGATTCATCATGCGTGCCGCTTGTTCGGCAGCGGTCCGACCAAAGTCTGGAACGCTCCGATACAGGGTATCCAATAGCACTTCGGAATAGCCGTAGCGCTTGTACTGTCGGAATAGGCCGCGCACCGTCGTGCGGTACGTGTGATGCACAATCGCATCCGGGGCGTGGGCGATGCGCCATCGCCCCTGCAAGCGAATTCGCCAGCCCATGTCGACGTCACCTCCGGTAAAGAGCGCCTCGTCGAAGCCTCCGAGCGCAAGGATAGCCGTTCGTCTATAGGCTACGTTGCCCGTGAGCAAACTTCTCGGGGGAGCGCCATCTTCAGGAAGGTTCGCAAATGGGCTCATGTCCAAGAAGAAGCGTTCCACGATAGTAGTCGGCTCTTCTTGCGAAACGACTACGCCGGCGACGGCACCGACTTCAGGATCCTCAAAACAGGCGACCAGCGTAGCAAGCCAGTCCGCTTGCGAAACACAGTCTGCATCCGTGAACGCGACGATGTCAGAGGTCGCCACCGACAGCCCGCGGTTGCGTGCTGCATACGATGTCTGCACCGGCTCCGTAGCGAGCGTCACGGGAAACGACTGCACGATTTCGCGGGTCCGGTCTGTCGAGTTATTGTCAACGACGATGATGTTTGGTCCGTGAAAGGGACCGGATTGCCGCATAAGGGAAGAAAGGCAAGCGGCTACCGTGCGCTCGCCGTTGAACACGGGCACGACAACGGCAACACTGGGCTGACCTCCATGCCCCAGCGGATCGCTCACGCTCGCGTCTCCAACGGGACCGGCCTGACTCGACTCCGCCCGCTCATAGTCCCACTTGGGGCAACCATGACCTCGTGATTGCTCACGAACGGCGCCCAGGCACGACTCAACGCTCGAGATAGCACCGGAACGGACAGCACGATCTTCCCGAGTAACGTCCGTGGTTCGCCCGTCGCATTCCAGCGTGGCCAGTAGTACACGCTCCAAGCAGCATCCGGACAAGCCACGCTCAACATCCCTTGAAGCTCCCTCAACGACAACAGTCGCTTCCCGACGTAAGCCTTTCCGGATAACCGCCTAACGATCCATGGCTGCAGCAGGCGCGGCCACAACCCAACCCATCGAATACCGACGTGGGGCTCAGGGTAGATCAGGTCCAAGCGATTCGGCGAGTTGAAGGAGAGCACCCCATCCTCACTCAGCAACTCTCTCATTCGACGCAGTCCCTTCCGTTGATCCGCCAGATGCTCTACCACGTCCGTCGCAGAGATTAACTGGATGCTGCCGTCTTCCACCGGCACTGTCTCAGCCTCAGCACATAACAGCGCGACGTTCGTGATACCCAGCTCATCCAGTTGTTTCCGAGCCAGAACCAGTTCATCCATCGCGATATCAACGCCGATCACCGCACCAAACTCCTGCGCGAGTTCTACACAAAAGCCGCCAGTTCCACACCCGACGTCCAACGCGCGCGCCCGCTGAGGCGAACACCCAAGGTCTGCCATGAATCGCTGCACGGTCGCCCAACGCGTAGCATTGATGTCTCGTCGCAACAAGCGCTGTGATGCGTACTCCTCCCGCTCGTCCGAGCCGAGTTCCGGATGCAGTTCGCGATACGTGAATCGAACCAACCCCGCGAAATCCACCGCATCAAATTGCTCAGCGATGGCGCGCGCCCGCGCCAGATCCTCCTCGCGGCTGCTGTACGGCGGATCTGTGCGACGAAGGTCGGGGATTCCGAGCACGACAGAGATAGTGCGACCGCAACCGAGACACTCGACGAAATCATCATCGAACTGTTCGGATAGTTGTTCATCACAATCCGGACAACTAACA
>JAJCYU010000137.1 GCA_029262755.1 Anaerolineae bacterium | reverse complement strand
AGGGGCAGGAAGGCGCCGCCGGAATCCACGAGGTAGATGCAAGGTAGTCGGTTTTCCAACGCGACCGTTTGGGCGCGTAGATGCTTCTTCACCGTTAGCGGGTAGTAGGTGCCGCCCTTGACCGTCGGATCGTTGGCCACGACGACACATTCCCGGCCATGCACCCGCCCGATGCCCGTCACGATGCCGGCGCCGGGCGACGCGTCGTCGTAGACACCCCAAGCGGCGAGCGGTGAGAGTTCGAGGAAGGGCGTGTCGGGATCGAGTACGGCCTCGACGCGCTGTCGCACGGACAGCTTGCCGCGTTCGCGGTTGAGCGTCAGCGACTTCTCGCTGCGCAGCTCTGCCACCCGGCGTTGGTCCGCGCGCAGGTTCTCGGACAGCGCCTTGTGATAGGCGACGTTCGCGCGGAACTCCGGACTCTCGATTTGGATGTGGCTGGTTAGAACGGGCATGGGTCGCGATGATAACGGGGGGGTCTAGCCCGGGCAAGGATCGGCGCCGGGACCGAGGCAAGAACAACGAAACGGGGGAGGGACGCAGCGCGCCCCTCCCCCGAATCTCCAAACCGTGTAAGACGCTACGGCATATCTTCGGCCCGGATCGTCGCGTCACGCGCGACCATCGGTAGATAGATGGTCGGACCGGTTCGCACCCAAGAAACGGGCAACGAGAACAGGTCCGGCGCACCGGAGGGGCCGGCCTGGATCACGCCGTAGAGCGGGCCTTCAGCGTCCGCGTCGAGCTCGTCGAGATCAGCGCAGACCTCGAAGGTCGCCGGAGAACCGGCGGTGACCTCGGCGGGCGCGCCGTCTACGGATAGCGTGTCTCCGCTGACGATGTCCACGGTCAGGTCAAACTTGCTGTCGTCGCCTGTGACCGCCCAGCCGTGTACCCAGACCTGGTACATGCCGGCCGCCGCCACGCCCGGAACCTCGATCTGCTCCGCACTCGTGGCTCCGGCGCTCTCGCCGACGAGCTCGGTGGCGTAGTCGAACACGCCGTCCTGGTTCGCGTCATAGAGCAGCACGAGATCCAGATCGTCGTCATCCTCGCCCGCCAACTTGACGGTGAAGAAGGGTGTCTCGACGCCGAGCGTGATCGTGTAGCGGTAGCTCGAAGACGTGCGGTCGTTGGGATCGTCCTGCACCACGGGCTGATCGGTGAGCACCTGCGGCGGATCGCTGAGGCCAAGGCCCGAGGCCGTGAAGCCCGGTAGGTCCATCTCGGAATTCAGGCTGACCTCAACACAGTTGTCGCCCAGCAGTCCGACGCCGTTGACGCTCAGGCGGGCCGAGCTCAGCGTCGTCTCGAAGGGCATCTCCAGTTGGGATCCGCTGAAGAGCACGTTGTGCAACATCATCTCGTGCAGGCCCTCATCGTCGGCCGGTGCCGCTAGCCAGTCCTCATGCTTGCCCGAGCTCGTGTCGAAGGGCCATACGCTGCCGGCGGCCAGGTACGGGCTGCGCGCCAACAAGGCCATGGTGTGCGGTCCGAACCAATCCGGATCGCTCCAATCCTCGTCCTTGTTGTCCGCGTGGTCCGCACTGCTCCAGCGGTCCACGCTCGGACCAAGGAAGCGCATGTCGATGTCGGAATGACCTTCGTCCTCATCCTCCCACGTGGTGCGCATGATCCAGTGGGTGTCCGGCTCCGGCTGGCTTGCGTCGACGAAGAAGAAGCGCCAATCGCCGGACTCGGCACGCCAGTTCCACTTGAAGGTGCCTTGGACCGCGCCGTTGTTGTAGTGCGCATCGGAATCGTCTGCGGCTTCGCCGCCCATCGTGATGGCACCCTTCCAATCGTACTCGGCCGCAACGTTGGCGTTGACGGGAATCACGATCCGCTGCTGCGGGTGCTCCCAACCGCCCGCGCTCGGGGCGACGGTGTCACCCTCCGCCCGGTCGTAGTCGGCGAAGATCGCGCCCTGGTAGCCACCGGCAGGCATGTCGTCCGGGATGCTCATCGTCACGTCGACCGTAGCCGAACCGCCGGCGGGCACCGTGACCGTGTCGGAGCCGAGTGTGACCACGTCCCACGGCTCGTAGGCATAAAAGTCGTAGCGCAGCGTCAGCTGCGTGTTCGTGATGGCCGGGCTGCGACCGGTGTGCCAAAGGCCGAGGTACAGGCCGTCCGCCCAACGCTCACGCGGATGATGCACCGGCACGGCGAAGTGGTTGCGCACGCCGTTCTCGTAGTTGAGCCGCATGTACTCGAAGCGCTCGATCTCGCTTTCCTCGTAGACAAGCGGCGCCGATCCGTCGAGGCCCTTGAGCTCACCGTCGCGCCGCACCATCGATGCATCGACCGCGGTGCCCTCTTCGAGCACGGTTCGGATCGCGAGGCCGTCCGGACGGCCGATCATGACGCCCGGAATCTCGATGCCCGTGCCGTCGCCGCCCATGGCGACCACTGGACGCGCGTCGGTGAAGACCACGACGCCGATGGCGCCTTCCTGCTGGGCGTTGAGGACCTTCTCCGAGAAGTTGCAGGTGCCGCGCTCGATCAGCGCGATGCGCTCGCTGACGTCCTGCGCGGGCGGCGGGTGTGCCTCGCCGGTGCCGCAGGCCAGGCCGTACCAAGCCAGCTCGCCCGAGAGGGGCTCGCCGGGCACAAGCTGCCGCGTGATTGCGCCCTCGGTCGCGTCGTACTCATCCTCGTTGCCCTCGTAGCTCACCGCCACGTAGTTGGGCGCCATCGCCTTGCTGTTGACGGCGCCGTTGCCGTCGGCATCGGTCCACAGCAGGCCGTTGCCGTTGATATCCGTGTGCTGGACAACACCGGCCACGAAGAAGTTGTCCGCTGTGTAGTTGCCGTCCGGATCGTATTGATCGAAGGCGTGCGTGCCGCGCGCGATCATCATCTCCGTGCCATCCGGAACGATCGACTCGTCGATGGGCAGCAGGTAGTCGGGCGACGGCCCCGAAGGGCTGAGGTCCGGCTGGTTCGTCTCGAAGCTCGTATCGTGGCTTCCGATGCGGCGTGAGGTCATGGCGCTCAGGCTGACCTCGACGTCCTCGTCGGAGGGATTGTGTAGGGTCACCTCTACCATATCGCTTTGACCGGGCGTCAAGATCTTGGCGAAGGCCTCAAAGCGCTCGCCGCGATAGCCGCCCGCCGTCCATTCCGGCGGCATGGCGTATACGCCGTGCCGTCCTGCGCCGATGCTCGCGGAGTCGGCCGCGTCGATAACGCCGCCGCCCATCGTGAACACGTCGTAGCCGTTGTAACGGGCGCCGGCCATGAGAATGGAACGCGCTTCCATGTAGGTCGGCCAGCGCTCGTGCTTCTCCATGAAGGCCTGGTAGGCCAGCGCGAGCACACCGTTGGCGACGGGGCCTGAGCGGCTCGTGCCGCCCCACGTAGCGTTAGCTAGGCGCCCGTCTGTCCCACCGATCAGGTTCAGCGGGTTGGCGCCGGACGCGTAGGCGCCATTTGCGCCGACCGTCGGACCGACGCGGCCGTCTGCACCGGGACCGCGGTTGCTGAACGGGATGTAGTCGCCGTAGGTGATCTGCGTCGTATCGGTGATGGAGTCCAAACCCGTGGATCCCATCTGGGTCGACGCCGCGATGCCCATGCCGACCGACGGACTGGGCGGTGCGATCGTGCCGTAGCCCGGTCCGCCGTTGCCGGTGGAGAAGACCATGCTCGTGGTCGGCGAGTGCGTGCGCACGTAATGGTCGATCAGCCGTGCGTCGTCCTCCCAGCCGTCGATATCCACGTCCGACCAGCCGTAGCTGTTGGACGTAACCTGAATCTGATCATCGTCGCGGTCCACGTCATGGCCGAGAACGGCGTAGCGCCAAGCCGATGCGAAGAGCACGCGGCCGCCGACGTACACGTCGCCGATCGAGACCATGCCGGCCTCAGGCGACATGCCGAGGTTGGTCGATCCGGGCTGGCCGTCGCCGGGTAGGTCGCGGAAGCGCAGGTCGCGCCCTTCCGGCACGCCTAGGCGGCCCTGACCGACCACGTTCGACGCGCAGAGCGTGCCGTGACCGCCGCCCGCATACAGGAAGGCCACCATATGACCTTGCTCGGGCAATTGGTCATCCAGGCCCCATACCCACGCGCCGGGGAAGCTCGTCTGGCCGTCCGCGATCCAGTACAAGAGACCGCCGGATAGATCGGCGATGTCGTCGCCGTTCACATCGCGCCACGCGACAGGGTCCGCCTGGTTGAGCGGCTTCTCGTCGGTGAAATCGCGATCGCCGTCCATATCCAAGTACACTGTGTCATAGACACCCGATTCGCCCTCATCAACCAACAGAACGCCCGCGTACTCCGGCGTGCCGTCGACGCTCATCGAGCGCAGCAGCCCATCCGGGTGGTGGCCGAAGCGCACCGTGCCGCCCTGCGAGGTTTCCGGCACGACGTGCTCGACGCACGTTTCCTGCAGGATGTTGCCTTGGCCGGTGAAGAAGTTGAGCGGCTGCAAGCAGGCAACGGTCAGCGGATCGGTCACGGTGCCGCCCGTGGTGACCTCGGCGGTCTGGTAGGCTTCGATCAGGCCGCTGGCACCCGTGCGCGTGCTGCGTAGCTCGGGCGCCCGGCCGGCGTCCTGGGTGGCCGCGAGGCCGGCGGGAGGATCGAAGGCCTGGGGCCAGCCCGCATAGGGATGACCGTCCGGCAGCACACGCCATGTGCCCTGCAGGTCCGGGTGCGCAAAGTCGACGGCGTTGTCGAGCACGCCGACCGTAACGCCTTCGCCGCGATAGCCCATCTCCCAGGCCTCTGCCGCGGCGTGGCCGTCGCGCGCGTCGTACCAGCCCGCGGGGCGAGCGGCATCGATCGTCGCGTCCTGGGCCAGCGTGTTGACCGCTGTATCGGCCGGAGCCTGGCGCCATGCGGGCGCTGCTTGCGCCAACGCACGGAGCGTTTCGGGATCGGTCGTCGATACAACCGGCTCGAAGCCCGGCTCGGGCGGCCGCTGCCGTGTGCGATCGACGACACCGGAGTCGACGGCGTAGACACCGGGCAGATCGGCGATCGCCTTGAGGTCCGCGGGGCGGGCCTCCAGGACCGCAACGTACTCGCCGGCGGGCCAGCGGAACGCGTGGACGTAGCCGGCGAAGCCGTCTAGCGCGACCGGGAGGGTCGACTGGACGACGATCGGCACGCGCGGCGCCGTGGGATCCGAGGCATCGAGTACCTTCAGCTCGCTCTCGATCTTGGCGCTGGCGTCCAGCTGGGTCAGGTCGGCCAACAGCTCAGCGGCGCCGACGGGTGCTGCGGCGTCGGGCCACAGCTGGGGCGCGAGGCTTGGCGCGAGCAGCGCCAGGCCGAAGATGGCCGGAACGGCCACCAGAAGCAGACGACGGGCAACGGACATGACTTCCTCCGTGGGGAGTTGTTTGGGACTCGGAACCGGGTACGAAATCGTTCGAAGCGTAGAAGCAGTCCCTAGCGTATCACGCTCCGCGACCTCCGCCATCTGCAACGTCGCCCACGTCCGAAGTGGGACCGACGACTTTTGTGGCGCCCCCTCGATCCTCCATCGCTCGCAGCTGTCCGGCCAGGGCATCGATCGCAACACGCTGCTTGCGGTACAGGTCGGATTCGCTGAGCGAGAGGCGCACCGCAATGTCGCGCACTTTCAGACCGCGCACGAATTTGAGCTCGAGAATGTTGTAGATCAGCCATTCGCTTGCGGTCATGCTGCGTGCGCCGTCGTTAGGCCGAAGTTCATCGATTGCCTGATCGAGCACGCCGCGAAGGGCTTTGGTCGAATTTCCGCGGTGGGCGTCCAGCTCGAGCTGTACTACCTCCATGCCGAGCAGGGGGCTGTCCGCGAGCTTCGGGCCGCCCCAATAGTGGCCGAGTGCATCGCGCACCCACGTCGAGAAGTCCGGATCGTCGATCGGGCGCTCCGCGAAGGCGTCGAGCGGACGCCGATCGCCTCCCGCCACCGTGGCCGGTTCCAAGGAGCCCCGCAAGCGTTGGATTCCCTCGAGCGTCGGGGCCAGCGATCGCAATGCATCGACAATGCTGCGCTGGATTACCCGTTGTTCGAGGGCGCGCCCCGCACCCGCGATCAGGTGGGCGACCGCGGTTCGCTCCTCGCCGACCACGGCGGCGCCGGGATCTTCGACGGCCAGCATGCCCAAGATCGCTTCGCCGCCCTTCGCAACCAGAGGGTGAACAAGGAACCCCTCGATTTCGGTGAAACCGCCCGCGTGGCCAGGTGCGGCGCGAAGGTCGGCGAGCACCTGCTCGTCGAGCGCGACGAGCAGGTGGGCGATGCGAGACGTGTCGCCGTTGGCGGCGTCGACGCGCAGCTGGGCGTCTTCGAAGACCAGGATCGCGCCGGTCGTCACCTGCAGGCGATCGCAGAGGACAGCCAACACGTTTTCCAGCAGCTGGCGCAGGTCGCGCTCGGAAACGAGCCGCTCGTCGATGCGACGAAGCCATGCCACATCGTCGCCCTCGCCGCTGTAAATCGCGCGATCGACCCATGGTTTGGCCGCGCGCACGAGCAACTGGTAGAGCACGATTCCGCCGATCGTCCACAGCATCAACACGATGTCGCGCGGCAGCCCGAGGCTCGTCTGCAGGCGTACGGGAACAAGCTGGATCGTGGCCAGGACGAAGACGCCGAGGAGGGGGCCGTTTACGAGGTACTTGACGAGGTCGCGCCGGACGGCGCGCTCGGGCGTGAGCGTGCCGCGGTATGCGACCTCCCACGCCACGAACAAGAGCATGCCCGCGATTGAAATGTTGGCCGTCATGTTGAGTAGTCGGAACAGCAAGGCGCGCTCGCCGAGCCCTGCGCCGCCGGCCGTGAGCAGCGGGAAGACAGACAAGGGCGCGATGACGCTGACCAACAGGGCGGTGGTTCGGCGTCTGGTGCGAGGCGTAAGCGCGCGCCTTCGAGCCCGGACGATGCCCACGGCGCCCACGGTGGTCAGCACGAGGTGCCAGACCGCGAAAGCCGGAAAGGCGGGACCGGCCTCAAAGTGCACGACGCCGGGTAGACCCACGACCGCGCCGACCACCCACGGACTGCTCCACACGGCAGCCAGCACGACGGCCCCGAGGCCGAACGCCACCGCGAGCCACGCACGCCGCAGCCTCGAGCGGTTGCCCGTGGCTTCCAACAAGGCGTTGGCGAACAATGCAAACGCAGGAGCCGCGAAGGCAATGCCCAGCCACTCGAAGCGCAGCCAGAACCCCGCGGCCGGATGCGTGGCCTCGATCCGTGCGGTGGAAAGAAAGAGATCACCCACGTACACCACGCTCATCAACGCAAGCAACAGCACGAACGCGCGGGCCACCGCGTTGCGGACGTTGTACACGAACAGATAGGCCATCAAGGAGAACGCGAAGAGCACCGACGTGCTGCTCAGCACCACATTCAGCCGGCGTAGGCCTTCGATGATCAGCTCGAGCATGGGGCGATCCGTCTGCGTGCACTGCGCGCACTCGCTTCGACCGCCGGAGGCGCCGCGGTGCGAAGAAGTAGGTGCGCACTGACGGTCGCGATCGCGAGCCCGGACGCGGGGTGCGTGCTACGGCCGGCGTGGGACCGGCCGCGATAGCCCCGAGACATGACCGTACGGAGCACGGGCCCTAGTACGCGGCGAGCAAGACGGCGAGCGAGTACACCAGCGGAGCCGCGAACAATAAGCTGTCCGATCGGTCAAGCACGCCGCCGTGCCCGGGGATCAAATCGCCCGAATCCTTGACTCCGGTTTGCCGCTTGAGAAAGGACACGGACAGATCGCCGAGCGGGCCCGCGGTGGACACGATCAGGGCTAGAGCCACGGCCGCGGGATAGGGGTGTTGGATGGCCAGCCACTTGGGATCGAGCAGCACCATACCCAATACGGCTACAACCGTGGTCGCAAGCGCGGCGATGGCGAAGCCCTCCCACGTTTTCTTCGGGCTCAGAGCGGGCGCCATGGCGTGTCGACCGAATCGACGGCCTCCCAAGTAGGCGAAGGAGTCGTTCGTCCAAATGAGCGCCAGCAAGGCCAGCAACCACGTTTTTCCGTCGGGCAGCGTGCGTAGGCCGAGCAAGAAGCCGCTCATCGCGCCGATGTACAGGGACACGGCGAGCGTACGCGACCAGTCGTCCAGGGAACGCTGCGCCTGCGGTCGCGCGATTTGAACCAAGAACGTGAGGAGCACCGCGTATGCAACGGCAAGGCGCAGCAACAGAGGCTGGCTCACATTCGGGAATCCCGCAGTGACGACCAGCCCGATCGTGACGAGGGTGCCGGCCAGGACATTGGACGCGGGTTCGTCGGCGCGCACGATGTGAAGCGCTTCTCGGGTCGCGAGGATGGCTCCGCCCAACACGACTGCCGTCCACGGCATTCCGCCCCACCACGCGGCGCCGAGGATCGCGGGGCCAAGTACCAGGCTGCTCAGCGAGCGGACCAGCAAGGTCGAAGGTCCCGACGCTGGGGCTGCGGCCGTTGCTTCGGGGTCCGCGTGCGCGCCCGTTTCCACGCGCCGCTTCACCGCGCCCGGCTCACGGGCACGGTGCTGGCATCGCCGGTCTCCCCGTCATCGTGCGGCGTGCCTTCATCCACCTCGAGCTCGCCGAAACGCCGATCGCGGGCGGCATAGCTATGCAGTGCGCGCAGCAGTTCCTCGCGATCGAAGTCCGGCCAGAGCGTCGGGGTGCAGTAGATCTCCGCATACGCGACCTGCCAAAGCAAGAAGTTCGATAGCCGCATCTCGCCGCTGGTGCGGATGACCAGATCCGGGTCGGGCAGGCCGGCCGTTTCCAGGTGGCGCTCCAGGCAGGCTTCGTCGATCTCATCCGGTGGGATCCCGTCTTCGACGATGCGGCGCACTGCGCGCACGATCTCTTGGCGTCCCCCATAGTTGAACGCGACGTTGAGCTCCAGCCGCGTGTTGGTTTCGGTGCGCGCAACGGCACGTTGGATGGCGCGCCGAAGATGGTGCGGCACGTTCTCCAGCCAACCGATGTGGCGCAGGCGAACACCGTTGCGGTCCAGCTCGGAGAGCTGCCGCTCGATGACTTCTTCCAGCAAGAACATCAAGCCCCGCACCTCGTGCGCGGGACGTTTCCAATTCTCGGTGGAGAAGGCGTAGATCGTGAGGCGCGGAACGCCGAACTCGACGCAGGCCTCAATGAGCCTGCGTAGCGCTTCCGTGCCCGCACGGTGACCCGCCAAGCGCGGCAGGCCGCGTTGCCGCGCCCAACGACCGTTGCCGTCCATGATCACGGCGACGTGCGACGGCAGCCTCGTCGGAGCCTCGGACGAAGGCGTGGTCGCATCTCTGGGAGCTCCCGCGGCTCGGCCGCGGTTGCTACGGGGCGCGCCGGCTGCCATCGGGTTAGACCTCGCGGATCTCGGCGGCTTTGCGCTCCGCGTGCTCGTCGGCCACCTGGATGAATTCGTTGGTGATGGTCTGGACCTGCTCGCCGGCGTCGTAGGATTCGTCTTCCGGCAGATCGAGCCCATCGATGTGGTGAAGGATGTCGCGCCGAACGTTGCGGATTGCAATCCGCGCCTCTTCGACCCGTTTGCCGACGAGCTTGATCAACTCCTCGCGCCGTTCTTCGGTCAGCTGCGGAATCGGCAAGCGGATCAGCTGCCCATCATTCGAGGGGGTCAAGCCGATCGCGCTGGACAGGATGGCCTTTTCGATGGCCGGCATCGCGTTGCGATCCCATGGGCGGACCGTGATCAGCCGCGGCTCGGGCGCCGAGATGGTCGAGAGCTGGTTCATCGGCGTCTGCGTGCCGTAGTAATCGACCAGAATTCGATCGATCAACGCCGTCGAAGCGCGACCGGTGCGGAATCCGTCCAGATCGTGATCGAGTGCTTCGATCGCGCCCTGCATCCGGGTCTTTGCGTCCTTCAATTCATCAGCGAGCATCGCCATCTCCTTGGAGCAAAGCGCTCACGCACCGGCGAGTTCGGCGCGCGTCGGCCGGGTGGTTCGCGCGGCTTCGAGCCGCGCCGCGACCGCGGGATCGTCCTGGCCGTCTACGAGAGTGCCCACGTGCTCCCCGCGCGCGGCGGCAGGGATCGTACCCGGCTCCCAGAGATCGACTACGACGATCGGCATATCGTTTTCCTGGCAGAGCGTAAAGGCCGTCAGATCCATCACCCGCAGGCCCATGGTCAACGCCTGATCGTAGGATAGATGCTCAAAGCGCACCGCGTCGCTGTCGAGCTTGGGATCGCTACTGTAGATGCCGTCCACCTTGGTCGCCTTGATAAGCAACTCGCAGCCGAGTTCCATGGCGCGCAGGGCCGCCGCCGTATCGGTGGTGAAGAACGGATTTCCCGTCCCGGCTCCCAGCACAACGATATGCCCCTTGGCAAGTTGATGAATGGCCCGCCGCCGAATGTATGCCTCGGCCACGGCGGCCATCTCAATGGCCGTGTGGACACGCACGGTCCGGTCTTGTGCTTCCAACGCGCTCTGGAGGGCCAACGCGTTCATGACGGTGGCCAACATTCCCATATGATCGGCCGTCGGACGGTCGAGGCCGCCCGCGTTTGCCCCACGCCATAGATTGCCTGCGCCGAGCACGACGGCAACCTCGACACCGATCTCGGCCAATTCTCGCACCCGATCGGCGACACGCGACACGGCATTCGGATCGATACCGAAGCCGGAAGGTCCGGCCAGGGCCTCGCCGGAAATCTTCAGCAAGACCCTACGGAATCGAGGGGGCGTCATGGTAGACGCCACGAGGCTACGCGCCCTCGCCGAGCTCGTACCGGGAGAAGCGCCGCACGACGATGTTCTCGCCGAGTTCTGCAATAGAGCGATTCACCAACTCGCCGATCGTGATGCTGTCGTCACGCATGTAGGGCTGGTGCAGGAGCGTGACTTCTTGATACCACTTCTCGATGCGGCCCGTCACGATCTTCTCCATAATCTCCGGCGGCTTGTTCTCGCCTTCCATCTGCGCCGCCAGGGTCTGCTTCTCCAGCGCAAGCACATCTTCGGGGATCCGATCCGGATCGACGTAGCTGGCGTTCAGGGCGGCAATCTGCATCGCGATGTTGCGCCCGAGATCCTTGAAGGAATCGGTGCGCGCGACGAAATCCGTCTCACAGTTGAGCTCGAGCAAGACGCCCACACGTGGCGGCTCACCGTGCAAGTAGGACACGATCGCGCCCTCGCTTGCATCGCGTGAGGACTTTTTCGCGGCCTTGGCCAGTCCCTTTTCTCGTAGGGCCTGGATGGCGGCCTCGACATCACCACCGGCGGCTTCCAGCGCCTTTTTGACGTCGAGTACGCCGGCGCCCGTGCGCTTCCGCACGTCCTTGACCATGTCCATCGTGATGCTCATGTGTTCGTCCTCTCTCGCTGGTCCGTCCGTCATCGCTCGACGCGCGCGTTCGGAAGAATAATCGTGTCGCTTCGATGCCCCCACGGGGGCGGGGTGTGACGATCCTAGCTCGCAGGCGTTGCCTTGACAGCGGGCTCCGCCGCGCTCTCCGGATCGGCGCCCTCGGCCTCGAAGGGATCGAACACGCGCTGCGAGGTGTCGACCTCATCGCCTCGAATCTCGTCGACGAGCGTGCTCTCCCTGCGCGTCTTACCATCCATAATGGCGTCGGCGATACGCGTGGTGATCAACTTCAACGCGCGAATAGCATCGTCATTGGAAGGAATCACGTAGTTGATCGGGTCCGGATCGCAATTCGTGTCGACGATGGCCACGATGGGGATATCGAGCTTGTTGGCCTCGGCAACCGCGATGTGCTCGCGCCGCGTATCGACGATGTAGAGCATATCGGGTAGGTCGTGCATGTCCTTGATGCCACCGAGGCGTTGGTTGAGCTTCGTGATCTCGCGCTCGAGCAACAGGGCTTCGCGCTTGGTCAACAAGCCGAACTCACCACGGTCCCGTCGCGCCTCGAGGTCGAGTAGGTGGTTGACTCGGGCGCGCATCGTCTGCCAGTTGGTCAGCATGCCGCCGAGCCAACGGTGGGTGACATAGGGCATGCTGCACCCTTCGGCCGCCTCGATCAGGTTCGCGGTCGCCTGCTTCTTGGTTCCGACGAACAGCACCGTGCCGCCCTTGGCCGCGCATTCGCGCACCGCGGCGGTCGCCTCATCGAGGCGATCGACCGTTTGAGCAAGGTCGAGGATGTGAATCCCGTTGCGCTCCGTGAAGATAAACGGGCGCATCTTGGGATTCCAACGGCGCGTGTAGTGCCCGAAGTGGACGCCTGCTTCAAGCAGTTCCTTCATGGTGGCCATGGACATGGTGATACCTTCCCTCTCGTTGATCCTCCGCTCCCGGGCCAGCCGTCTCCGGCCACGAATTGGGGTTCGGGAGCGTGTGGAATGGGTGTGGATATGCTCGGTCATCGCACCGAGCACCAAGGCGTGATTATAATGGAAGCATGAGTAGCGACAAGGAATTGCCCACCTCGACGGCCTCGTTGCCGCAGTCGGCCAGCCCGCTGCAGGCCGTGGGGTCGTCGTACCCGTGGGCCGCTCAGTACGAGCCCGGCGTACCGATTACGTTGGATCCGTCGGACGCGGTCTTCCCGGACGTCTTGGCCCGGGCGGCGGGCGGTGCGCCGACCCTCCCCGCCCTGAGCTTTCATCTTCGCTCCCAAAACTACGCCACGACCCTGGCTCGCGTGGAGCAGGTCGCACGCGCCATGGTCCGTGACGGCGTCCGACCCGGCGACGCGGTGCGCATCGCGTTGGATGATAGCCCCGAGTGGGTTGAGGCAGCGCTCGGGGCGCAGCGTGCGGGAGCCATCGTCGATGTGGACGGGACCTGTGGCGTCGCGGCGGTTATGGTGACGAGCCTTGCGCGGCTTGCGGAGCCGGCGGTTGCCGACGCTGCTTCGGCCGCCCGGAGGCTCGTCGTGGCCGACCCGGCGCGTAGTCTGCCCCTCCAACAACGTCTGGTTGTCGCGTTGGCGCGCCGTCGTCGGCCACGACCGGATCCGCCGTCCAAGGGTGGGCTGTCGTGGGCGCTATGGCTCGCCGGGAAAGAGCGGGGCGAGCTCCGGCTGCCGGAACTTGCCCCCGACGATCCGGCCTACGCGGCAGGAGGCCATGTATTCGCACACAAGCACCTCGTGGCGGGTGCTGCGCAACTGCGATCGTGGCTGGTTGACGCGCTGCCCGACGAGGAATCGTGGTTGCTGCTCGCGCCGCTGGAGACGCCCCTTGGGTTTGTCGCAGGGCTGGGCGCCGCGTTCGCACTTCGAGCCCGCGTGATCTTGTTGCCCGGCGGACGAAGTGCCGACGCCATGGACGCTGTTCGCTACTTGCGTCCAACATGGGTCTTGTCTTCGGGTGATGCGGTGGAGCGGATCGCAGCGGATCCTCGCTTGGCGAAAGCGGATCTGCGGTCGGTTCGGGGTTGGCTTGTCGGTGATCCGCTCGGAACGGGTGTCGTCCAGGCGTTTGAGGAGTCGGCTGGTCTTCCGCTGTGCATGGGCTGGTCGCCGGCCGGCGCTGCGGGCTTTGTCGCGCTCCCGCCGATCAACGGTGCCCGTAGTGCTGGGACGCTCGGTTTGCCCATGCCCGGCGTCGTGGTCCGCCGTGCCGCAGGACGCCTCGTGATGCACGGGCCGAACATCCTGCCTTCCATGGCAAACGGGATGCTCGGCCAGATCGATCAGGACGGCTGGATTCGATTCGGCTGACGGAAAGATCGTCGTAACAACACGGGGGTGGCGGCGTTTGTGTAGGTGCCCGAGCGAACGGCCGGCCTACCGCTGGCGCGCCTTTCGGGCGCTGCTATCATGACGTAGGACTGCCGCTGCCCAGCCCAGTCACCGGCAACGAGCCGGTGGAAGAGCGCTCGCCGCGCAAACGCGCGCCGTAGCTCCCGATCATCCATGGAGGATGGATCCATGAAGTCGAATCGACTCGCGATCACTTCCCTCGCTGCGCTGCTGGCGGCCCTCGTTGGCTTCCAGTCCGGCGTAGCCCACGCTGACGGTCCGATTGCCGTCGCGCCGATCGACGCTGCCCCCGTCGAATTCGCCGCGCCGACGCCCCCCGAAGCCAACCTCTTCGATACCGTTATCGACGCCGAGGTCATGGCCGACCTCGAAGCGCTCACCGAACGCATCGAGCAATACGCGTACGTAGACGAGAATGGTCTGGTCCAGCTCGGCGACGTGACCGCCGAGGAGTTGCAGGTTACCGAGCGATTCCTCAGCGACCTGCGCGCTGCCTACGACCACTCCAATCAGCTGATCGAGCGCGGAGAGTTCGTCGTTGCCGATGACTTCACCGTGGAGCAGGGCGAGAACTTCGCGAGCATGGCCGAGCATGCCGTGGTCGATCCCGTCATGCCCGGCATCAACGCTGCCGGCGGCGAGTTCACCGTGGAAGGCGATGTTCCGGATTGGAATGCCTACGGCTACAGCTCGGGCGCCATGTTCTACAACGCCTACAGCACCTACTACCGCTACTACAGCAGCTACTGGAATCTGTGCAACACGATGTCGGCCTACATCCGCATGCCGCACATCTCGCGCAACCTCCAGTACTTCTACGCCTACAACAGCAACTACCTGCGCAACAACTGCTACCAGAATTCCGGGTTGTGGTACTACCTGCCGTATCAGAGCAACTGCCGCTACAACAGCAACCCGTGCTACGGCAACTCGATCAGCTACCGTCCGGCCTACTACTGGACGCGCAGCTACACGTATAACCAGAGTTGCCGCTGCTACCAGAACAACTGGCTGTGGCAAGGGTATTACAGCCGCTACTAGGCGAGTCACGCTCGACGTCTTGGAGCGTGTACCGCAACGTAGCGTGACGTAGCAACATCGGGTAACGCAGCAACTTGTAACGAAAGCAACGGCGGGGGCCTGTGCCCTCGCCGTTTTTCGCGTGTACGCGTTGCACAACGGTGGTGTCCGGTTCTCATCGCGCCCCTGCGCTGATCGAACCACGCTCATACTTCAGGGCTCGTCGGACCGCAGGGTGAGGGAATCGTGGTCCGGTTGCATGAGCAACATCACGCCGCCCTGTGTGGGGACAAAACCGCAGTAACGGTGTGCCTCGGTCCGCGTTGTCAGCGCATGAACGCCCCTGCCCATCACCGTGGAAACCGCTCCGAGCCCGACGCCCTTGCGGCGCCGTGCGGCGCGGT
>JAJCYU010000136.1 GCA_029262755.1 Anaerolineae bacterium | reverse complement strand
GCGCGTGCCGCCGGTCGGTGATCCCGTCCGTGTGTTCGAAACGCCGCCGCTCGTGCCGCTGCTGCGCGAGAGCGTGTTCGATCTCGAGCGGGTGGGCGAACGGCTCGTGGCGACCATCGACGGGCGGCTCATCGTGCTCGACCTCGCGGATCCGTTGCGGCCGGTCGTGACTGCGCGGGTGGCGATTCGCAGCGGCGCGAAGCACCTATCCGTGGCGGGGCGGTTTGCGGCCGTGCTCGATGGGACGAACAGCGGCGGGGTGATCGTGGACTTGGATGCGCCGGGGGGTCCGGTTGTGGTCGGCATGTTTGACGTGCCGGGCACCGAGGCGGATCTGGCCTTCGCACAGGAGGGTCGATACCTGTACGTCATCGGCGATTCCGCCGACCTGCAAAAGAACGGCGTCCCCTGGGTGCTCGATCTCCAGAACCCGGCGGCGCCGCGTATTGCCGGCGCGCTGTCGCTGACGAATGCCGGCGCCGTTGCGGTCGACGACGAGCACGGGTTGCTCTGGATCGCCGCGGCGAGTCCCGAGCCCAGAAGTCCACGGTCGCGACCCAACTCTCAATGGCTGCGGGCCTACGATCTGGCGACCATTCGCGAGAAGCCCGAGATGCCCGAATTCGTCGGGGATGTCGGGATCTCCGGCGCGCGTGTTTTGCACCTGCGCGCGGTCGGAGGGCGCGCACTGGTCGGAATGTGGTTGCTCGATATGCCCGTCGGCCGTATTGGTCATCCGCTCGTGGTCGGTCGAAGCGCCGACGGGAGCGGTCTTGCGCACCTCGGCCGTGGAACGGGACCGGGCCAGCCACGCGACCTCGCGGTGCTGGGCGACGGGCGCCTAGTCGCCGTGCATGACCTGGGCGTCTCGGTGTGGGGACCGACCGTGTCCGAGGACGGGGGCCGCGGCATCCGTGCGCCGGCACTCTTGGAAGAGCAGGGGCGCTACGGAGAGCCGGGATGGTGGAAGCAGGTCGCCACTGTGCGTGACCGCGTCTACCTCGGCGCGGACTACGCGCTGCAGGTGGTCGACGTGTCGGGCGAAGTTCCGCGCGCCCGTGGCGGATTGCACGAGCTCGGCGAGCGACGGCACCTGATGAACGGTCGAGGCAAGGGCCTTGCCGTCGACGAAGGGCGCGTGATCGTGGCGAACCGCGATGCCGGTATCGTCCACGTAATCGATGTGACCAATCCAGACGCGCCGCGCGAATTCGGAAGGGTCTTGAGCGGGGCCCCGGTCCGGTTCACCGCCGAGGCGATCGCAACACGAGACGGCCTGGCGTTCCTCGCTCCTGTCTCCGACCCCCTACTCATCATCGACGTCGCAGATCCCGCGGCGCCGATCGTCGCCGATCTGCTGCCCGCGGACCGGCTGGGTTTGCGCAGCGGGCACGTGATCGCCCTTGGCCCGCGTTATGCGTATATCGCGGGCACTTATAGCCCCGACGCCATCGGCCAACGGATCGGCATCGTGGACGTCCACCGCCGCGCCGGCCCCGCGCTGGTCGCGACGCTAGACGTGCCCGGCGATCGCCCACAAGTTGAGGGCTTGGCCGTGTCCGGCGACGTGCTCGTCGCATCTGTGAAGGCGACGGCGGGCGGGCGCCTGATGGTCGCCGATATATCGGATCCTCTCGATCCGCACTGGCTGCCCTCCGCCGATATCGGCGCGGAGCCGCTCGTGCTGGCCTACCACCCGCCGTGGGTCTACACGATCGGCTGGCCGAACGGGCTCAGCGTATTCGACCTCAGCGATCCCTCCTTGCCGCGCGAGGTCGCACGCCTACCAGCCCTAGCCGGCGCGAACGACGTGGCTGTAAGCGACGACGGCCGCATTTATGTTGCGGCTGGAGACGGGGGGCTGGTGACGGTGGGGTTGGAGCTGGGCGTACGGGTGGGAACGGGCGCTCACCGTGCCCATCTGCCGTGGATCGGTCGATCGCACGTGCTCTTCGCGCGCTAGCCCCGGCGTGTAGGGCCCGTTTACCGCTGCACCTTTCCGGCTGCACCTGGCGGGGTCGTTTGGGCGGAGGGACCGCGCTTCAGCTTGGTCGGAGGCCGCATCGGCCGTCCCCCGCGCAGGCTCCCTCGTGTCCAGAGATCCGAACCCGTTCGCACCGGCAGCGATGTGAGGTGACGCCCATGAGGATCCTACCCTTCGCCCTGTTGCATCGCAGCCCGTCAACGTGGCCGCAACTGCGCCGCGAGCGCGAGCCGCGTCGTGCCGCGTGGAGCCTTCATCGCTCCATATTCGCGCTCGTGTTGGCCGCCGCATTGGTCGGCGCGCTACCGGCGCCCGGTGCATGGGCGCAGTCCGCGCCCGCGCCCTCCGGTGGCCTGGAGTACGTCGATCAGATCGGGGGCGCCACACGGGCGGTTGCGGTCTGGGGCGATCTCTGGGTGGTCGGGCAGGGCCCGCGCGTGCTCGTTGTGCGCATCGAGGACGGCCGCGCGCCCGTGGTGATGGCGCGTAGCGAGTTCCTGGGCGGCATCGTGGACGAGCTGGTTGTCGGAAACGGATACGCG
>JAJCYU010000135.1 GCA_029262755.1 Anaerolineae bacterium | reverse complement strand
TAGGGAAGGGCGGGTGCGGGATGGTGGTGGCCGGGACGGAAGCGATCGCCGCCGCGCGCGCGGGCGTACGGACGAACGGGACCGGTCGCGGGCGAGCGGTCATGGAGCGATGGACGGTTCGACAGCGGTCGGCGGCGTTGGAACGGGTGCCGCTTCGCACGGCCACCACGTCTCCCACGCCTCCGGAGCTTGGATGCCGGCGCCGCTCTACGTCGCCATCCCAACCCCGCGCCGCGCACTGATCCTCAAGCCCTGCTGCATCGGCGACGTCCTGATGACGACGCCTCTCGCGCGGGCCATCAAGCAACGCTGGCCGGACGTCGTGCTCGACTGGGCCGTGGACGCGCACAGCCGGCCGGTCCTGGCGGGCAACCCGCACGTGGCCGAGCTCGTCGACGCTAGCCACTGCATCCGCGGTGACCTGCGGTGGCGCTTCTGGCTCCGCACGGCCATCGCCCTCCGGCGGCGGAAGTACGACGTCGTGTACACCCCCGACCGCTCGCCGCTGCTGACCGCGCTCGCCTGGGCGACGGGCGCTCCCGTACGCGTGGGACTCGCAAGCGGCCGGCGCGGCTGGGCGCACACGGTCCGCATCCCCACCACGCCCTACGACCCGCGCCACGAAAGCGTGCTCTATCTGGCGCTCGACGGGACGCCGGATGGGGCGATGGGCGCGACGTTGGGCGCGACGGTGGGCGGGACTGCAGACGGGTCGGGGGATGTGACGGTAGAGCGGACGATGGAAGGCGTGGGCTCGATGGTCGAGGGTGTGAGGCGCGTGAGCGACGCTCCCACGATCGACGATGGAGATTCGCCAGATCTGATGGACCTATCGCACCTGCGTCCGGTCTTCCACCCCAGCGAGGCCGACACGCAGGCGGCGCGCGCGCTGCTGGCGACGTTGGACGTCGGCGGCAGCGGCCGCCCGCTCGTCGTGATCCATCCGGGCGGCGGCGAGAACCCGGGCACGCACATGCCGAGCAAGCGCTGGCCGGCGGCACGCTTCGGCGCGCTCGCGGCGCGGCTGGCGAAGGGGGGCGTAGAGGAGGGCGTCGCGGGCCGTGCGGCGGACAGTACGGCGGAGGGAACGGACGTCGTGGTGGTAGGGGGTCCGGACGATCGGGCCCTTGCTGCCGAGGTGATAGCGCGAGCGACGGAGGCGGCGCACGATGGCGCAACGGGTATGGCGGCCGGTGGCGCGGCGGCGGTTGGGGCGACGGACGTTGGCGCGACGGCCGGGCAGGTGGTGGACGCAAGCGGGCGGCTCTCGCTCGGCGGCACGGCTGCGTTGATCGATTCAGCCGAGGTGTACGTCGGCAACGACAGCGGCGTGGCGCACCTCGCCGCGGCGGTGGGAACGCCGGCGGTGGTGCTCTTCGGCCCGACCAGCTCGCAGCGATACGGGCCGGTGCCGGGTGCGGGCGTGGCGGTGGTGGCAGGGGCGGTTGGCGCGGCGAGCGTGGGCGATGGTCCTCGTGAGGCCGAGGCGAACCGTATTGCGACGATTCCGGTGGCGGGCGTTGAGGCTGCGGTGAGGGGCGCGTTGGCGGGGGACGTGCGCTGAACGACCGGTCCTGCCGACCTCGTCGGCTCGACCGACTGTAGCTGTCCCAGCGACGAAGGGTGACCCTCCGAGGCTATCGCTCAGCGCAGCCAATCGGGGCTACTTCTCATCCCCATTCGAACGTGGATAATGGCTCTCGGCTCGTAGCCGCGGCGATCACCGGGATCGCTGCTATCGAGGAGGAGGGTGGTTCATGGGCAAGCTTGTCACTGCGACCGTCGCAGCATTCTTGACGTATGCCATTTCCGGGTTCGTGTTCTACGAAGTGCTGATGAAAGAGCAGTTCGCCGTCTGGGAGGCGGCGGTGGCTCGGCCGGAGCCGAACCTGACGACCGGCCTCCTCGCGTTCGTGTTGCTGGCTCTGCTTATGGCTTGGCTATACCCGCGCGGCTACGACGGAGGCGAGCCTTGGCAAGAAGGCGCCCGCTTCGGTGCCATCGTGGGCGCTATCATCGCGTGCACCATGCTGATCGTGTACTCGGTGTTCGAGCTGCAGCTGGCCGGCACCCTATCCGATATCGCCTTCAACATGACCGTGCTCACCGTCATGGGCGCCTTGATCGGCATCGTGTACGGACGGATGGACGCCGGCTAGGAGTCAGGCCGGCCGGCAGCAGGTGGTAAATCGCGCTGGTGGGCGCGACGTATGTTCTCCAGCCGAACACCTTGGGGTCGCCGTTCGCTGGATTCACTGGCTGCGCGTCACCGTAGCGTTGCGTGCGCTAGGGATCGAGATCTTGGGGGGCTCCGCCGAGCGCGATGGTGCTACGGGCAAGGCCCGTTCGATCTACCGCCCCGGCCCCGACGGGAACCTCGTCGAGGTGGCGTATCGCGAGGAGCGAGACGACTCCCGAGACGGCATGCGATGGCAAGAGCGAACGCCTGGACGAGCGCCGGCCTCCGCCCTATCGTCACTCCATGCTTTATCGTGACTACGCAACGCGTGCGCAAGAACGAGAAGCGGCACTAGCCGCTCTCTGTCGAACGTATCAGCTCAGTGCCCTCTATGCCTTCGGCAGCCGAGGGCAGGAGGCCCGCGACTGGGTCCTCGGTGCAGTCGAAACGCTGCAACGAGGCCCGTCTGATCTAGATATCGGTGCGCTCCGACCGTCCGACCTCCCGCTGTCGGTCAATGGTGCCGTTCGGCTAGCGCTGGCCCTTGAAGACATGTTCGGAGTAGCGAGGGTCGATCTGACGCGATTGGAAAGCGCCGACGCCTTCCTTGCGCTCAACGTCATACGCGGCGAAAAGGCTCTGGACGCGAGACCGCGTGGAATCCATCGAGTTCGAGCTTTACGTAATGCGGCGTGCCGCCGATCTCGAACCCTTCGAGCGCGAACGAATGCGCCGGGTGCTGGAGCAAGGGTTGTGAGCCCGGCTCCAATCTCCCGACGTGTTGTGGTTGACCGACTCGAACGGATTGACGAAGCAGTGGCGAAAATCAGACTCCTGCCGCTCGGCGACCAAGCTGCGTTCGCCGCCGACGGTTGAAAAGTCTGAACCGCCGAGTCATGCCTCCGCCGATCGCTGGAAGCACTGCTCGATCTAGGCCGGCACCTCCTGGCGTCTCGGTTGGCAATGGCGCCGACGGAGTACAAGGCGATCGCCGCCAGCTTGCGCGATGTTGGTGCCCTTGATGATCGAGACGCCGAGCTACTTCGGATGATGGCCGGTTATCGCAACCGCCTCGTTCACATGTATCACGACGTGAATGCCGATGAACTTTTCGGATCGCCACGGAACACGTCGATGATGTGGAGCGGCTCGCAACCGCGCTCCGGACGTGGCTACGCGATCACCCGGAGGTGATGGACGAGGCGCTTTGAGGCCACCGTGAGGCAGCATCTTTATTGCTCTCCGCCAGCCTTCGGGCCCCATGCCGCCTCAATCTAGACGTAGCCCTTCGACGAACTCGGACACGTCTTCGGCCGCGCGCTGCATGTCCCAGAGAACGGCTCTCTCGGCCTGCTCAGGCGGCATAGATCCGCTCGCAGTGTTTGAGGATCTCCTCGCGCCGAAAGGGATTAACCAGCGCCGCCCTCTCCACAAGATCAATGTCGCGCCCGAAGATCGCACGAAGCTCGTCCCGCATGCGCACGAGCTTGAAAAGGCTGACGTCGGCTTCGGGATCGATGACGATCAGGACGTCGACATCGCTCTCCGGGCCAAAGTCCTCACGCAACACGGAGCCGAACAGGCTCATCTCCAGCACGTGCCATCGCCGGCAGAAATCCTCGATGTCAGCGCGAGGCACAGCGAAGTGTCGACCTCGAGGCACCGTGGCTCTGCAATGCTCGGCAATCGGCATGCGCCGCTCGGTGACCCTATTCACGCGTTCCATATCCGCATTGTAGCCTCAGACATTGCGGGACGAACGGACCGAACAGGTCTTGGCACGGCACGGAAACCCATCTCACCTGTGTCGGCAAACCGCTGCCATCTATGTCACGACCGAGACGACCCACCGCATCGGGGGATGGCTGCCCACGTCAACCGACCGCGCACAACAACCCGATCGGGTTGCCCGCAGGATCCGTGATCGTGAGCCCCATCTCGTTCTCAGCGGTCTCGAACGGCTCACTCGGATCGGAAGCGCCGGCAGCCACCATGCGGGCCGTGGTCGCGTTCAGATCGTCGACGTGGAACCACAGTGTGATCGCGCCGCCGGCCTGCGCTTGCGCGCCGCGCTCAAAGCCGACGTACGCGTCGCCGAGCGCAAAGCCGACGTGATCGTCGGTCACGTAGCTGGGTGCACCGAGGTCTAGCGTTTGGCGGTAGAACTCCGCCAGGTCGGCAGGTTGCTCGCTCGCGACGAGGACGGCGGCGAGGCGGGTGGGCGTGGTTGACGACGGTTGCGGCATGTCGGCGTCGGTGGATTGCATCGATCCATCCTCGAGAGTGGGCGAATCGCAACTCGCGGGAGGCTCCTCTTGCCTCTCCGTTGGATGCTGGCGCTCTGGCCATCGGTTTCTAGTCATCCGCCCCGCGCGCCCCGCCGCCCGCATCCTCCCACCCCGCCCGCGTCCCGCGCGCCAGGTTCGCGACGTCCTCGCGTAGCGCGTCGAGCTTGGCGTCGAGGTCGGCGATGGCGGTGTGCATGTTGCGTTCGACGGTCTTGTGTTGTTCCTTGGAGAGCCAGGTGGCGATTTCGGCGGTGAGGAGGCTGGTGAAGGCGATGCCTACGAGCATGACACCCGACGCCACGAAGCGTCCCGCGTTGGTCGAGGGCGCGATGTCGCCGTAGCCGACCGTGGTCACCGTGACCATGGCCCACCAGATGGCATCGCCCAGGTTGAGGCTCTCGGTGCCCGCGAACTCGATGGTGTAGAGGAGGCCGCCGCCGAGGAGAACGATCATCCCTACGGCGCCGAGCACAAAGGGGAGAGCGTCGGGGCGGGTTGATCTTCGAAGACCGGCAAGCAAGCGCGCTCCAATCAACCCGTAACGTAGCATCCGTGCCATGCGAAGGATGTTGGCAAGCCGGGTTGCCCGGCCCAGGCGTAGCAGACGCGCCATGCGGGCCGACTCCAGGAACGCTACGAGCCCGGGCAGTGACACGACGATGACCGCGATGTCGAGCACGCCGGTCCACGATCGGAGATAGCGCTTGCCGTGCAGGCGGGTCTTGGCCACGCTGTCGGCGAGGAATAGCAGCCACACGAGCCAGTTGATGACGTTGGCCCCGGCCAGCACGTGCGGATCGGCGACGGTGGACTCCACGAAGATGATCGGGAGCACCAAGATCGCAGCGCCGGTGGCGGCGTGGTCGAGGAGAGTCGCGTAACGCGGGACGTTGTCGTTCATGGGTGGACATGGTGCCGCACATCGCTCGACGGCGGTACTCCGTTCCGACGGCCTGTGTCCAGCGCCCCGAGCTCGTCGCAAATGCGCTTGCTCGACTCCATGTGTATCGGTTCAACCCCTAGGACCCCTCGTGTAGATACCCGTTGACGTCGCCCAGTGCTCGGGCTACCTTCGGCCGGTAGTTGCGCTACATCGAGCTACCGCTCGCCGAATCGCTTGCGGCTCGTTGCATCCAGCGCTGGTGGCACGCCGCCAACCGCCGCGCAGAATCTTCGCCCATGCCCCCCGCACTACCGCCCGTGACAATCCCCCTTGATAGGAGAAGCCCATGCCCACCGTTGAATTCCACCGTGTCGTCGCTGCGCCGCCGGAGCGGGTCTTCGATGCTGTTGCGGATATCGCGAACTTCTCCACCGCGGTGCCCGGCATCACCAAGATCGAGTTTCTGACCACTCAGAAGGTCGGCGTTGGGACGCGCTTCAACGAGACGCGGGTCATGAACGGGCGGGAGGGCACCGTCGAGCTCGAGGTGACCGAATACGAGCGACCCGAGCGCTTTCGGATCGTGTCGGACGAGGGCGGGACGGTGTGGGACACGGTCATGACCGTCGTGCCGCAGGGCGATGGGGCTGAGCTGAACATGACCATGGAGGCGCGGCCGCATTCGCTCATGGGCAAGATCACGACGCCGATGGTCATGAAGATGGTCGCGAAGGCCATGGAAGGCGACATGGACGCCGTGAAGGCCTGGTGCGAGCGTGACGAGCGTGAAGGCGAGGCGGGCGACGCGGTCGAAACGGGCAGCGTCGACGCAGGCCACTAAGGGTAGTGACGAAGGCGGCGCGGACAGGCCGTAGAGACAACGGTCGCCGCGGACAAGCCGCTGCCACAACGGTCGCCGCAGACACGCCGTAGGCACAACCGTCGGTGCGCGCGATCGCCCATGCTCCGCGCGTACGGTGTCCCACCACAACGAACGAGGCCCGTCGCAAATCGCGACGGGCCTCGATGGGTTCGCTTCGTGGAGCGCGGTGCGTGTTGCCGCCGCGTCCGGTACTGCGCGTATCGCCTAGGCTACGGGCGGTCCGAGCGCACGGGCTTCTTCGTGCGTCGCACGCTTCGCAGCTTGCGGCGGCGGGCGCGTCGCTCCGCCTTCTTCTGAGCCAGGCGGCGCTCTTCGCTCGGCGGGGTGAACCAGCGCTTGCGTCGGTATGTGCTCAGAATACGCGACTTCGCGACTTCCTTGCGGAATCGTTTGAGCAGCGCTTCAAAGCTTTCACCGGGTCGTAAATCGACCGACAATCACATCACCCCCTTCCGCGGCAAGTATGCCAGGCGCAAGAGGATAGGGATCCGGCCCCGCTCGGTCAAGGCAAACGGCCGTCCGGGCCGGAAATCCGGGCAAAAGAGAGACGCCCCCCGACCCGCAGATCGGGGGGCGTCGAATCAGGACGGGAGGCCCTCCGTCCTGCGCGGGAAATCACTCAGTCCTAGAGGCCCGGATCGTCGCCAGGAGGGGACGGGCGCTCGCCCTTGTCGCGGCCACAGTGGCGGCCGGTGGGGCACTCGAAGCCGTCGTTGCCGATCTCGGATGCTTCGGCGCGCTCGACGATCTTCGTCGCGCATTCCATCTGCGCTTCGTCCTCGCTGTCGACGAGCTCGTCCAGCTTGTCGCTGACGCAGTCGACGTACTCGGCGTGATCGGTCCAGCCGTCGTCGTCGTTGCCCTCGCAGGGGCAAGCCTTCTTGACCTCGTGGGCCAGGCGGGCGCACATGCTACCTTCGCCCCCGCGGCGGCCACGGCGGCCGTGATCAATCTCGTTGCCGTTGTCGACGAAGCCGCCGTCGAGGTCCGCTGTGCCGAGCAGAGCGCTATCGATGGCGGCGTCTGTTAGGTCGAGCGCCGGAGCAGCGTTGACTGTGGTGACGGCCAGGCCAACCAAAAAGGCGGCGGCGAAAAGCGCGGTGCTGAGCCTTAGCTTCTGCATTGGGTTGGTTCTCCATAAGGGGGTCGTTCAGACGAAAGGGGGAAGCCAAAGATCCAAGCTGCATTGCGATCGCAATCCGGGGCACGGCACGTGCGCGCCTCGTTAGCAGCAATAAGGTGCGGGGGCCGCTCCGGGTTAGAGCCGGTTGGGGTCGTCAACAGTCTGTTTACACGGCCATCACATTCGCGCCCTGACCATTCGACAGCCCACCGCGGGCGCACTATCGTTGCCCGGTCCGCGATGCGACCCTGCATGGTCGCACATTCGGCGGACATCGAGGCCCGGGCCTGCCCGGACCGCACGTGAGTCCGACCATTCTCCCTCCCCCACCGGAAGGTGCGCCGTGTTCCCGATGCAATCCTTTCTGTGCGGGTGGTACCTCTACCTGACTGTGCTCTCCGGGCTGATGACCGCCTCCGCCGGACGTCAGACGTGGATAGGCCGGCTGGGCATGGTGGCCTTCGCAGCGAGCGTGCTCCTGCTGCTCGCGGTCTATGGCACCGTGTCGCTGCCCGCCGTCGAGATGGTGACCCTCGGCGCCAAGATCGTGCCTGTCGTTGCGGGCCTGGCCGCGCTGGCGTTTGCACCGCGGCAGGACACGAAGCTGATCGGCCTGTTGCTGGCGGGCGCGGCGGCCATGCCGGTCTATCTGCACTTCGGAGGCTAGAGCCGATGAGCGAAGTCGCCGAGGTGCGCAAACCGAGCTTCCGCCGCTGGTGGCCGCTCATGGCCGTGGCGATTCTAATCGCGATGCTCGTGGGTGGCGTCGCCGCTGCGCTACGCGCAGAGGGCGTGCAGCGGTGGCTGCGCGACGCGACCGGGGAAGAGTCCGTCTGGGAAGGCGCAAAGGGCGCGGTGGCGCTGGCGCTGCTCGATCTGGGCGGCGACGATCTGGAGCTTGCGCCCATGGACGTCGAGGCGCATGCCAGCGTGCGGCCGGTGGGCGTCAACACCTTCCTGCAGCTTGAGCCGGATCCCGCCGTCGTGCGCCGCTCCTACGAGCTCATGCGCGACGCCGGAGTGGGCTTCGCGCGCCAGCACTTCCCGTGGGAAGACATCGAGATCCACGAGCGCGGCGACTACGAGGACCGGCGCAACGACCCGCCGCGCTCCGCGTGGGACAAATACGACCGCCTCGTGCAGCTGTCCGAGGACTACGGCGTCCAGCTGCTCGGCCGCCTGGATGACCCGCCCGCGTGGGCCTACGACGATCCCGAGAGCGAAGGACCGCAGAAGGGCCCGCCCTCGGACCTGACCGCCTGGGCCGATTTCGTGGAGGCCGTGGTCGGCCGCTACTGCGGGCGCGTGCGCTACTGGCAACTGTGGAACGAGCCGAATATCTATCCCGAATGGGGCGAGCGCGACGTTGATCCCGGCGGCTACGTCGACCTGCTCGCCGTCGGCGCGACCGCGGCCAGAGCCGCGTGCGCGGACGTGGTCATCGTGAGCGCCGCGCTGGCGCAGACCACGGAGCCGGGCGGCCGCAACATGGACGACCTGGCCTATCTGCAGGCTCTCTACGACGCCGAGTGGTCGCCGCACTTCGACGTGCTCGCCGCCCAGGCCTTCGGCCTGTGGACCGGCCCGACGGACCACCGCGCGAGCCGCGACCGCGCCAACTTCCCGCGCGTGACCCTCAGCCGCGATGTCATGGTGCGCAACGGCGACGCCCACAAGGCGGTCTGGATCACGGAGTTCGGCTGGAACAGCGTGCCCGAGGGCCGCGACGCACCCTACGGCCGCGTGAGCGAAGAGGTGCGTGCGCGCTACACCCTGGAGGCCTACGAGCGCATCGCGGACGAGTGGCCGTGGGTCGGCGCGTCCTTCCTATGGTTCCTGCGCCGCCCGACCTTCGAATGGCACGAGCGACCCGAGGGCTGGTTCCGCCTGGTCGATCCCGACTGGACCGAGTCGCCATCGATGGCCGCCATCCGCGAGATCGGCCTGCGCCCGCCCGTGCTGCAGCGCGGCCGCCACGAGGTCAACGCACCGGCCCTGGGCTACACCGGCGCCTGGCGCCGCGAGCCGCCGGAAGGCCGCGGCGGCGAGCAACTGCGCGTCGGATCACGCGGCGCAGAGCTACAAGCGCCCTTCCGCGGCACCGCCGTACACATCGTGGCGCGCTTCCCAGACGCGGTCGATGGTGCGGTAGGCGCGGGAGCAACGGCGGGTGTGAGCGACACACGGAGCGCGGGCGACGCGGCCGACACGGCATCTCTGGCCGCGAGCGACACGGTCAGCGCGACCATCTTCGCGGTCCTCGACGGTGAATCCCAAACGGCTGTCCTGACCCCCTCCCAGCCCGAGCTCAGCCTCGCCGGCCTCGACAACGACTTCCACATCCTGATCCTACGGGTCGACGGCGGCGAGCTTCCGCTCGACGAGATCCGCGTCGAAGCGCCGGTTCCGCCGCACCCGCTGCGCGCCCTGTACGGTTGGCTGGCCGGCCTCGCCGCCGCCACGATCGCGGTCGTGGGCCTTGCGATAATCGCGTGGGGACGCGGACGCCGGGGTCAGCGTCGAGAGCGCGCGGCAGGGGCGAACGCGGATGGGGTGGCTGCGGTGGGCGACACGGTAGCAGGGGACGGCGCGGCTGCGGAGCACGGGGCAGTCGGCACGGTCGCCGGCGAGGATGCGCAACCAAGGGACGTGACGGGCCAAGCGGACAGACCCGACGCGATCGACGAGAAGGGCGAGGCGGACGGCGACGTCGCGACGTGAGCGCGCAGCGTCGCAACCCACGCGGCGAAGTGAGGGTGCAGCGTCGCGAAGCGAGCGTGCGGCGTCGCAATCTACGCGGCGGGCGACGCGGATGAGCACGATGCGCGTCGATTCGCGATCGACGCCGCCCGTCCCGACGCCGCCCGTCCCGACGCCGCCCGCGCCCGACGTCGCATTGCGCGCACGTCGCGCGGCCGTGCTCTCGCGCATGAGCGCGCGTCTCCCCGCCGCCGGCCTCATCCTCGTCGCGTGGGTCCTGCGCGTGTATCGCCTCGGGGACGCGGACATCTGGTGGGACGAGGGCCTCGCGGTTTGGGCCGTGCGACAGGGATCGCGCGCCGCGACCGCATGGACGGCGGGCGACGTACATCCGCCCTTGTTCTTCTGGCAGCTTTGGGCCTGGCGCCTGGTCGCGGGCGAAACGGCCTTCGCGCTGCGCCTGGTCGTGGCGATGACCGGCCTGCTGGCCGTGGCCGTGACGGGCGTCATCGCGTGGCGCCTGGGCGGCCGCCGCGCCGGCTTGCTGGCGCTCGCAATCGCCGGCGTCGCGCGCTTCGCCGTCTGGTGGTCCGGCGAGCTGCGGATGTACATGCTCGCGGCGCTCGGCGTCGTCGTCGCGCTGTACGCGCTAGTGCGATGGTTGGGCGACGACGGGCGCGCTCGCTCGGCAGCACGCGAGCGTGGCGTGGGCCGTGGGCGCGACGGGCGGGGTGGTCGCGCGGTGAACGGGGATCGCCACGTGCACGCGGATCGCGACGCGAACGGGGATCGCGACACCAACGTGGATCGCGACGCGAACGGGGATCGCGACGCCCACCGGAATCACGACGCCCACCGGGATCGCGACGCGCACCGGGATGACGCCTCCGCGCCGCGCCCGATCCGGTGGCTCGTCGTGTACGTGGTAGCCGCGAGCGCCGTGCTGCATACGGTCTATCTGGCCGGCGTGGCCTTGGGGCTGATGAATCTGCCGGTGTTGGCGGCGATCGTGGCGCCCGTGATCTGGTCCCGGCGTGCCCGGACTCGAGCGGCGTCGGCATCGGGCCGGGTCGAGCGACTGGATCGAGAGGCCGCGAGATCCTCGTCGCGCCAGTTCCCGCGTTTCGCTGCTACTCCGCGCTCCCTCTCTCGCGCCGATGCCGTGCGGTGGGCGCTCGCGCAGCTCGCCGCCGTCGCGAGCTTCGTTCCGTGGGCGATGTACGCGGCGGGGCGCACGCCTTCGTGGCGGATCGTCGACGAAGGGCCGGGCTTCAGCTTCGTATGGGGCCTATGGACGATGCTGTTGGCCACCGGCAAGTCGACGGATATCGGCGCCAGCACGACGGTGGCCTTCGCCTTCACCATCGTCTTGATCGCCGTCATCGCGTTGATCTTCGTGGCGGTGGCTCCGGAGGGTGAGACGGGCGATGTCGAAGGCCATAGCGATCTCGGCGGCGACGTCGACGTCGAAGTCGATCGCACGAGAGATCGCACGGGAGAGCGCACTACGGTCACGAGCAGGGCATCGGCAGAGGAGGACCGACAGTTGCCGACCGCGGTGTCGGACGGCTGGGACGACCGGCGATCGCGGCCCGCCCCCGGTATGGCCTCCGTCGGCGTCGCGATCCTCGTCGCGATTGCGATCGGAGCGCCGCTCGTGGCGTGGGCGATCACGCAGCCGCGGGACCTGTTCTACTCGCCGCGGCTTGAGGCGCGCTACTTCGTGCCCTTCACGCTACCCGTGTACGCCGGGCTCGCGTGGCTGCTCGCGGCGGCCGGGCGATGGCGCGGTGTGGCGTTGGCCGTGCCGCTCCTGGCGATCATGGGCGGTCAGCTTCGCCCATACTATGCCGCGAAGCAGGAGACCACCGAGCTTGCGGCCATGGCCGTTGCGATCTGGAGCCAGGCCGAGGAGAACGATGCCGTGCTCCTGGTCAGCGGCGACCGCTATCCCCTCTTCCTCTATGCGTATGAGCGTGAATGGGCAACGTGGCGCGGCATCCCGGACGAGCCGTACGTGTTCGAGCGCGCGGAGTCGGGGCGCGACGAGTTTAGGCGTGAGGAGTCTCCGGATGAGGAGACTAGGCGCGCTGAGCCCGAGGGCGCTCGATCGTCGATGCCTCCGTCCGATCGCGACTGGCGCCCGCCGTTCGTTCCCTTGCCTGGCCGCGGCGGCGGTTCGCTCGCAGAACATCCGGACTGGCGCGAGCAACTGGAAGCACTAGCCGCGAACCACGACCGCCTTTGGCTGGCCAGCGTCGAGTCGCACCACCAGGACCCCGGCGGCGAGGTCGAGGCCTGGTTGGAAGAGCACATGCCGCGGGTGTGGAGCGAGGGCTACGGCCCCGACGCGCTGCACTTGTTTGCGCGGGACGGACGCGCGCCCGTGGTCACGTCGGTCTCCGAGCGCTGGCCGCACATGACGCGTGACCTCCACGGCGAGGGCGTGGAGCTCGCGCATCCGATCGCGCTGCGCCCTCCGGCGCGCGGCGCCGCGGGCATGGGCATCGAGACGGCCTTCTTCCTTCGGCCGACGGAGGCCGAGATCGTCGGCGAGGCGAGCCTCGTCGATACCGAGTACGGGCGTGTCGCGGGCAGCGAAGCCGTCCGCGTGCTGGGCGACGGCGGGCGCATGATCCGGCGGCGGATCACGCTCAACGAGCGCACGCCCGGTGGCCTCCTCGATCTGCGCGCGGCGGCGTGGGAGGAAGACGGCGGCCGCGTCATCCGCCTCCACCGTCCGTTCCTTGTAGACCGTGCGCAGCCGATTATTACGGCGCAGCGGGATCCGCGCGTCGCGTGGCCCTCGGCGAGCCTGTCGACCGTCGCGGTTTGGCCCTACGAGCTGGAACGCGGCGGCACGCTGACGGTCGATCTCGGATGGAGCCCGACGGGCCCGCTTGAGCCGCAGGACGAGCGCGCGACCGTATTCGTGCACCTGGTCGAAAGCAGCTCGATCCCCGCCGCAACACGCGTCGGAGCGACCGGTGACGGCCCGCCATCGTCCGGCACGTGGGGCTTCGACCGCCACATCGTCCAGATCCCACCGGACATGAAGCCGGGATACTACGTCTTGCAGGTCGGCCTATATGACCGCGAGACTGGCGAACGCGAGACGCCCACGACGCGTTCATCCGGCAACCAATGCACGCCGGACTGCGTGTCGTTGGGCTTGTTGGAAGTGCGCTAGGCGTCGCTTTGGGTGGCGCGGACTGGGGTGGAATGCAACCTTGCTTGCCCCGCACCATCCAGGCGATTCCATGACGAGCCCAAAGCCCCGGCGCGGGAGGGACGGCACGGAGCACTCTTGTTCTTGGCAGCGCACCGGAAAGCGCACGGAAACGCTCGTGTCGGCGATCTTGACCGGCGGTTGGACGAGGTCGAGAATATCGCCGTCGTTAAAGCCCGATCGTGATCCTGCCGCGCCATTGCGGCGCTCTTGCGCGAGGTTCGAGAACACCCTGTGAAGCGTTCGTTCCGCTCGATCTGCAATGCAGCCCGATTCCACAGCGCCGCCGTGATCCGCCCCGCCACGCGCCGCTCCGCCGCGTCGATCCACAGCGTGCTCCGGCCGGTCTCGTCGATCCACGGCGCGACCCTGGCCGTCGTCCTGGTCGCCGGCTTCGCCGCTGTCGCCCTCACGGCGTGCACCGCGGCGTCCGACCCAACCCCGGATGCAGCCGCGGACGTCGCGGACGACTTGAACGCTGCCGACCGGCCCGCGACGGTCGTTTCGAATGCCACGGCGGAGCCGGTCGCACCAAGAGCGGAACCCATCTCGCCGACGGAGGAGCCACCGGCGCCGGCGGCCGCCGCCACGGCGGAGGTCACCCCCCGGTCGCCCGGAGAGGCGAAGCTGTCGTTGACCGAGACGCATACGAGCACGGCGTGGGGCTACGCCTTTGATTTCCCGACCGGCTGGCACGTCGACGAGTCCGAAACCATCGCGATCTTGCGCAGCGAGCACGATCCCACGCAGCCCGGCACCGACGGGGTGCCGCCGACGATCACCAAGATCGACGTCGTCGTGCTCGAGGGTTTCCCCTTGGACCTCGAGGCCCGCGCCGCGCAGATTCGCGACGAACTGGCGACGATCACGGAGGACGAGCCCCTCACACTGCAGTCCGGCGAGCCGGCGATCTGGCTGCGCGGGAGCGCTTCGATGACCGAGGACACCGGCATCGTGCTGACGATCGTCCGCGGCCAACTTCTGCAGCTGCAGGCTTATGGCAACCCCAACCCGCTGCGGGCGATCGGCTTCACGATGCGGGAGGCAAGCGTCGAATGACGCGATACGTGATCGGACCCGACGTAGCTCTGCAATTGGCGCAGCGCGAGGCGCAGATCGCCGAAGGGCACGTGCTCCTCGCGCCGACGCTCCTACGCTCGCAGCTGCTCGCGTTGCTCTACCGCTCGGTGCAGGCCGGGGCGATGACGAAGAAGGAAGCCGACGGACATCTCGCGTATGTTCGCGGACTGCGACTGCGCTTGCTCGGCGATCGCGTCCTGCAGAACGTCGCCTGGCAACTCGCCGCCGAACTCGGGTGGCCCGATACGTTGGACGCCGAGTACATCGCCCTGACCCGGCTCCAAGCAGACGCCTTTGTCACGCTCGACGGGGAGTTGGCGGCCGCCGTGAAGGGGCTGGTCGTGGTCGCGTCGTACGACGAGCTGGTCCGGCAGGAAGCCGGGGCGTAGCAGGGGCGCGGACAAGCGAGTTGGGGGAACCGCGGTTGGAGGTCTGAAGATTGCGTCTCGACGACCGCCCTTGGACTCTTGATCGACGGATGCGACGAGAATCCTACCCCAGACATGGGGTATCGGTGCCCACATTGCCCGCCGAAAGACCTGCTGGAACTCACCGCCCCTACCTCCGCTCCAGCCACGGCAGCGCGAGCGGCATCGCCGGCTCCGCGGTCGCCGCCACTGCCGTCGCCGTAGCGCTCGGCTCCGGAACGGCCGTCGGCTCCGGCCCCGTCGCCGTAGCGGTCGCGGTCGAGAGAGGAGGCGGCTCCGTCGGCTCCGCCTCATCCCCGCAGCCGATGCGCTCCGTGCTGACCACCACGTCGTCGAACCAGACGCGGTTGCTTTGGTCCGCGTCGCCCCCGGCGATGTAGTGCATGAGCCAGGCCTTGTTGAGTTGGAGCTCGGCGGTGTGGCGCCAGAGCATGCCCTCTTGGCGGTGGCCGAGCGCGCCGTTGATCCAGTACTCCATGACGCCGTCGGCGACGCCGGGGGTGTTGAGGCGCATGTGGATCTCGAGGCAGACCCACTCGTCGCGGGGTAGGAGGATGGGCGGGTCGGAGGAGAAGTGGTTGCCCCAGCAGCACTCTTGGCGGTTGCGACAGGGCATGTTCTTCGCGGCGCAGCCTTCGCAGATCTGCCGCGCGGTCTCACCGGAGCAGTAGCCGCCGCTGTCGCAGCGCATGTCGGGGAAGTAGGTGTAGAAGAAGAGTTCGCGGCGTGCGTTGAAATCAAGGGTGGTGCCCGCCCAGCGTGTGCCGTCGGGCCGGCAGCCCGCGTTGCCGTCCGATTCCCAATAGGCGTTGGGTCGCGTGCCGGCGACCGCCAGGAAGTGATGAACGTATTCGTGGTCGGGTGCGAGCCGGACCTGGGTGCGGAAGTAGAGTTCTTCGTGGCCGTTCAGTTGGCAGCCTGGGCGCTTCTCGCCGACGCAATCGCGCCACGTGAGGGAGCCTCCCCGGTACCCTGCGGCCTCGGCGGCCGGCATGTGCAGCGACCAGCGGCCCGAATGCGCCTGCTCGGGATCGTCCACCAAGAGGATGCGATCCGGATTCTCGTCCCCGTCCCGGCAGCCGTCGCACTGCACCCACGGCGACTGTGCGAACCACTCTCCCCAGCCGAGATCGCCCGCCTCGAAATCCTCGCAGGCGAGCCACGCTGGGTGGGGATCATCGCAGCCGGTGGCGGCGAGGATGGGGCGGCCGGAGAACAGGCCGAGTCCGAGACCGGTCACGCCTGCGATCAACGTGATGAGCAGGGCGGAGGCCGGGCCGCCGAGCAACGGGCGCGGAGGCCGGTGGGGATCGCGGGCAGGTGCGATCGGCGACCGGTCGGGTTGGGGCGCGGCGGGTCGAACGGGCCGCGGTGGACTCGATGGACCATCGGGCTGCGTTGGTCGAGCGGCGGGTTTAGGTCGACCGGGTTGTAGAGACCGAACGGGCTGAGCGGGGGCAACGGGCTTCGAGCGCATCGGGCTGGCCTCCTAGGGCGCATCGCTACAGGCTACCCATGGAACGGCAGCCGCGCGAGGTCACCTGCGTTGACGCTGAGTGTGGGTCGCGGCCATGGTCGTCACGGCGCAACGACCGGTCGCGACGCCTAGCGCACCTCGAGGTCGGGCAAGCGCAGGTGGTCCGGCGGCGCACCAATCTGGAAGGGGGCATCGAGCGAGAGGGTGGACGTGCCGGACGGACCGCTGATCGCGAGACGGTCGCCGCTATCCGGATCGTAGAGACCCACGATTGGGTGGTACGTGCCGGGCGTCAGGTCGACCGGAAGCAAGAGGGCCATGCGGTCACGCAGAGGGCGAACGTCGAAGCTGCCAATGGGGTGCGGGATGCCCCACCCGCTGGTTCGAACGCGGCCGTTCCGTGGCGCCATGTCGGGTCGCTGGGCGACCACGCGGCCGGTGTCATCGATTAGCTGCCAGAAGACGTGTACGTCGCTACGCTGCCACCCGAGCGGAATCCACGTCCACGCGAGACAAACGGTGTCGCCGGGTTGCGCGCTCGTCGCGATGGGACGTACGTTGCCAATCCCAATCTGTTCCCCGAATTCCACGATGACGGGTGGCGCTTGCTCGGATGCCGGCGGTTGCTCGAGAGGGCCGAGTCCGCACGACGTCCACATCGCTTGACGGACGTCGCCGCGCCATCGTTCGGTTGCCTGCGCCAGGTAGGAATCGAGCCACCCCTCGATGATCCCGCCCGGATCGGCCTCCTGTTCGGCGTAGAACAGGGCGTGGAGGTTGGGGTGCGTGTCGGCGATCACGCCAAGCTGCGCGTGGACGTCGACAAGCGTGGGTGGCCGTTCGAGCGGCAACGGGATGCGCGTGAGCCCTTCCGGGGCGTAGAAGTCGAATAGCTCGACCTGGGTCGGCGCGACCAGCAACACGGCGTCGTCCGGGCCCGCGAGGGCGGCGATCTCTTCGATCGCGCCGCGGTAGTCGTCGCGCTGGTATGCCGGGTCGAAGTAGTTGGCGCGGAGGTATCCCGTGCGCGTGACGACGATATCGCGGTAGATGATCGCGCCGAATATCAAGGCCAACAGGACGCCCCAACGTTTGTAGCCTGCTCGGAACGGAACGATTGCCAATACCGCGAACCCGACGATGCCCAGCGCGAGAACGAGTTCGAAACCGGGTGCGCCCACGAGCACGAATTTGGGCTTCCACGTCGGGTTCCGCAGTCCCAGGACGCTGATCAGCAACGCCGGTGCGTACGTCCACGTTAGCGCGATGTAGAGCAAGCGGCGGAAAGATCGCGAGTAAAAGAGGCGGCCAAAACCGATCCCAATCGTGAAGGTGAGCAATGTGAACCAGTTGGGTAGCCCTTCCGCGCTCCGCGTCCCATGGTGGTACGTGCGATACGTCGCGTCGAATATGTCGTAAGCCGACATCCCCTCGCCTACCGCGGGCCACGTGGAGAGCGTGGGCCAGGCGGCGGCCAGCCAGGGCAGAAAGAGGGCGATCGACACGATCTGGGTGGCGGACCAGGCGAGAGCAGCGCGCCACGGCCATTGCCCGGAGCGGCGCCGGCGCCCGAGGAGCAGGCCCGCGGCGATGAGGTTCGCGGCGAGGACGGCCGATGCGCCGGAGACGTAGTGCGTGTAGAGCGCGGCGGTCGTAGAGGCTGTGACGGCGAGCCATAGAGCGACGGGCGTCGTGCTCGGCGGGGATGCGTCGGGGCGAGCGTTGCCCTCCCCATCCCCGTCGTCCGCCCCATCGTCCACCATCAACGCGTGGAGCGTCAGGGCCAGCAACAGGGTGCCGAGGGCCGCGGCGAGGGCGTACATCCGCACTTCCTGGCCGTACCAGACCAGGAAGGGCGAGGTGGCGGTGAGCAGACCGGCCATCCATGCAATGGCCGGGTGGCGCGGGGCCGCGCGGCGGGCGACGAGCATCACGCCCAGGACCGTCAGCGCGCCGAAGACAGCAGAGAGGCTGCGCAGGGCGACGACGCCATCGCCGAAGAGACGGCTCCAGCCGGCAAGGAGCAGGTAGTAGAGCGGCGGGTGGGCGTCGTTCGCGGCGGCGACGAGGATCTCGGCCGCGGAGCGTCCTGCCAGCGCGGCGGAGGTGCCCTCGTCGTACCACAGACTCTGCGCGTCGGCGCGGTAAAGGCGTAAGAGGAGCGCGAACGCGACGATGGAGGCGTCGAGCGCTCCGTGGAAAAAGGAGCGTGGGCGGGAGGGCTCAGCGGTGGCCGAATCAGGGGGCGGCTTGGTAGGAGGATTGGGGAGCGGAGCCGCCGCGCCTTCCCATATCATCGCGGCGCTCGCGTCCGCATCAGCTGCGGCTTCTCGCTCACCGTCCGCATCGCGATCGCCCCTCGTAGCCAATCCCGCGGCGTCCGGACGCGGTCCCGTATCGACGTCAGTACTCGTGCTCTCGCCGTCGCTATTGCGTGGACTCTTGCCACGTCCGCGACCTGCAGCGACCTCG
>JAJCYU010000134.1 GCA_029262755.1 Anaerolineae bacterium | reverse complement strand
CGCCTGGACGAGGCGCAGCGCACGTTGCTCGAACAAGTTCGCGCAACGCTGAACTCCGTTGCGGACGGTCTTCCGGGTGTATCGGTCGAGCACAAAGACGCCTCGAGCGCGCTCCACTACCGGCGCGCGGACCGGGCTTGCGCGGCCGAGGCGCTGCGCCGCCTGCGCGCGGCTCGCCCTGCGCTCCTCGTCGATCGACCGAACGAAGCGCCGCTGCGACCGCGGCTGGGTCGCGGCAAGAAGGTCGTCGAGCTGAGCGTGATCACCACCCACAAGGGCGATGCGCTGGGGCGCTTGCGCCGAGAACTGGGCGCGACGGCGGTGCTCTACATGGGCGACGACCGCACCGACGAGGACGCGTTTCGCGCGTTGGGGATGCACGACGTAAGCGTTAAGGTGGGTACGGGTCAGACGGAGGCGCAACACAGGGTGGACGATCCGGATGCCGCGGCCGAAGTTCTCGTCCGGCTGGTAGAGGCGCGGCGTCGCTGCGTGCTCGCCGCGGTAAGCACGCCGATCGACGCCCTCGGCTTCCTCTCGGACCGTCACACGGCCGCGTTGGTGGATCCGGAGGGCGCCGTGACCTGGCTGTGCCCCGGTCGCTTCGATCGCCCGGCGTTATTCGCCTCCCTTCTGGGCGGACCGACGGCCGGCCGCTTCATAGTGCGCCCCGCGATCCATGATGGCCGCGGCTACCAGCGCTACCCGGACCATGCCCTCGTGCTCGAGACGAGCTGGCCGGAGCTCACCGTCGTGGACTACCTCGTGCCGGGACACGGCGAAGACACGGTGCTGGTCCGCGAGGTGCGTGCCCGCCGTCCCGGCGCGCGTTGCCGCATCGAGTTCGCGCCGCGCCCGGACTTCGCGCGCCAAGAGATGAGCCTGCGCGTCGAAGGGGATGTCCTGTTCGTCCAAGCCGGACGGACGCCCGTGCGATTGGATGCCCCCGGCTGCCGCTTTGCGATCCACCAGGAGGGGGCCTACGAGACGGCCGTCGCGGACGTCGTGCTCGGTGCCGAGCCCTTACGCCTCTTGCTGCGCTGCGGCCACGCCAAGGACGGCGCTGTCGCCGACGCGGAGCAGGTCGCGCAGGGCTGGCGCCGCGGCATCACGGAGCTCGATGCGCCCGCCCGTTGGTCGCGCGCCGTGCGTTGGAGCGCCCTCGTGCTGCGCGGTCTCGTCCACGAGCCCAGCGGCGCGGTCGTCGCCGCCGCGACCACGTCGCTGCCCGAGGTTCTGGGCGGCGAACGCAACTGGGACTACCGCTACTGCTGGCCGCGCGACGCGGCGTATGCCTGCGACGCCCTCGCCCGCCTGGGCTCCACGGGCGAAGGCGAAGCGTTCCTGCGGTGGATGTGCGGCGTGATGCAGGGCGCTTCGCCGCACGACATCCGGCCGCTCTACGGCGTCGAAGGCGAGACGTGGCTGGTCGAGGGCGAGCTGGGCCATCTGCTCGGCTACGCCGCCTCGCGACCCGTCCGGGTCGGCAACGCCGCAGCCGAGCAGCTGCAGATCGACGTCCCCGGCGCCATCGTCGATCTCGCATGGACGTTGGCCCTTTGCGGCGCGAGCGTCGAAGAAGACACGTGGCGCATGATCGGCGTGCTGGTCGAAGCCGTCGCGGCGCGCTGGCAGGAGCCAGATGCCGGCATCTGGGAACACCGCCACCGCATGCGCCATCACGTGCATTCCAAGGTCATGGCCTGGGTGGCCGTGGACCGCGCCCTCCGCCTCGCCGAACACCTGGGTCGCCCGGCGCCGGACGCGTGGGCGCCGCTACGCTCCGCGATCGCGGACGACGTGCTCGAACACGGCTGGAGCGCAGCGGCCAATTCCTACGCGGTCTGCTACGGCAGCGATGACATCGACGCCGCCGTCCTATCGATCGTGCGCAGCGGCCTGCTTGCCCGGGACGATCCGCGCGCCGTCGGCACGGTCGAAGCCGTAGCCCGCACGCTCCGCGACGGCCCCACGGTGCGCCGCTATCGCTACGACGACGGCTTCGGCGGTGAGGAAGGCGGCTTTCACATCTGTGCGGCATGGCTCGTGGAGAGCTGGGTCGCCATCGGCCGCCACGACGATGCCGCCGAGCTGCTCGACAGCATGCTCGGCACGGCCGGCCCCACGGGCCTGCTATCGGAGATGGTCGATCCGGAATCGGGCGCGTCCCTCGGCAACACGCCGCAGGCCTACTCCCACACCGGCGTCATTTGGGCGGCCCTTGCCCTCGACGACTCGCCGCGTTCCGTGCTGGCCACTTCGCGCCCGCGCTCGAGCGTGGCGCGGTAGGCGACAGTGGTGCTCTAGGCGCGGCAGGTCTAGGCGCTGGAGTCGGTCATCAGTGGTCGATTCGCATCAACATTCCATCGTCAGCCCTGGGTACGCAGGGTCAGCGTTCGCCGGTCCGGTAGAGGCCCAACGCCCCGATGAGCGACGTCGATCGCCGCGGCTTCACGATCGCCGCGGCTTCGCGACCGCCGCGGCTTCGCGACCGTCGTGGCTTCGCGATCGCCGCGGCTCCGCGATCACCGTGACTTCACGACCGTCATGACTTCGCGACCACCGCGACTGCACGACCGTCATGACTTCGCGACCGCCGCGACTTCGATATCGCCGTAACCAGCGATGGCCGCCGCGGCGTGCGCATTCCTATCGCGCGAGGCCCAAATTCGCGAAAGGCTAACGCCGCCCATGGACCGCGCTCGGTCACGACCGGGAACGCTGCGACGTCCGGATAAGTAGCGCACATGCCGCAGCCGACCTGAGGTGTCACGATGTCCAGCCACGAGACCCTACACGCCCGTCTTCTCACGGGGCTAATGCTCGCGCTGCTACTCGGCGCGGTACAATCGCCGACCGCATCGCGATCAGCGACGTCGGACGGACCTTGGTGGCAAGCGGCGATGCCGGACGAGGGCGAGTCAACGTCCCGTTGGTCCGCGAGCCCATTTTCCATGGGCTCCGATCTCAAAGGTGAGCTGGATCCCCCAGTGCCCTCTTGCCCAGGACTTCCACCGGTCTTGGCTGCCTCCCTGCACCCGGTGCGCGCCATCGTGATTCTTACGCAGCAGGCGGACCTGCGCGCGGCGAAGCAGATCATGGATCCCGAAGAACGCCGCGCGTGGGTGCGAGCGCGCCTTCGTGCGACCGCGGACGCGACGCAGCCCAAGATCCGGGCAGCGCTGCAGCCAAGGGGGACTCTCGTACGTTCTTTCCACGTGCTCAACGCCTTGGTGGTCGAGGCCCCGTCCGAGCTCCTATGCGCGCTCGACGCCCGCCCAGACGTCGCCCGAATCGTAGACCAGGCACCATTTCCGATCGCCACGGGCGCCGTGACCAAGGACCTGGATCAGTCGACCCAAGCGTCGCGGAGAACTCACGCGCGCGCGCCTGGCGCGACCGACCGGCCCTCGTCGACCGACGCGAGCGACGTTGCCGGCGTAGTCGGCGCGACCGACCGGCCCTCGTTGACCGGCGCGAGCGACGACTCCCCCGCCTCCCTCGCCTCCCCCGCCTCCCTCGCCGCCCCCGCCTCCGCTGCCGCCCCCGATGCCCCCTCGGCTCCCGCGGCCATCGCCGATGGCGTCGAGGCGATCGGCGCGCCGGACGCGTGGGCGCTCGGCCAACATGGTCGCGGTGTCGTCGTCGCGATTACGGACAGCGGGGTCGCGGGGGATCATCCCGCCCTTGAGTCGGCCTGGCGCGGCGCAGAAGGGGCGGAGTACGCCGGGGCCGCGTACAACTGGCTCGACGCGGTCGACGGCAAGGCTGCGCCCTATGACGATCACGGGCACGGGACGCACATCGCGGGCTCCGTGGTGGGGGAGGACTCCGCGCGCTCCAAGCAGATCGGGGTGGCGCCCGAGGCGGAGTGGATCGCGTGTCGGCTGGGCGATGGGCGCTCACTCGACCCGCAGGGGCTGCTCGTGTGCCTTGAATGGGTGCTTGCGCCCACGGATGGCGACGGCGGTGAGCCGCGCCCGGAGCTGGCGCCGGACATCGTGGTTGCCAGCTGGAGCGCCGACTCGCCGCAGAGCTGCACGTCCGCTTGGTTCCAGGGCGCCGTGGAGAGTGTTGTGGCCGCGGGAAGCTTGTTTGTGGCGTCCGCCGGCAACAACGGGGACGCGTGTGAGACGGTGTGTGTGCCCGGCGGGTTCGCGGCCTCGTGGACGATTGCCAATCTCGATCCGCGTACCGGCCGTATTCACCGGACGAGCAGCCGGGGGCCCTTCGACGAGGTCGATAAGCCCGACGTAGCTGCGCCGGGTGTCAACATCGAGTCGAGCGAGCCGCGCGGCCGCTACGGCCGGCGCACCGGCACCTCGATGGCCGTGCCGCACGCCGCGGGTGCGGCGGCGCTCGTGCTCGGTGCGCGTCTGGATCTACGTGGTCGCCCGGAGGCCGTCCGCCGCCTGCTCGAGGACGCCGCCGAGCCTATCACGGCCGACCGCTGCGGGCCCCGTGGCTCGGTGGCGCGCACGTACAACGCCGGCCGCGGAGCACTGCGCGCCGGGGTCGCGGTGGAAGCTGCGCTCGCGGCAGCGCCGACGCCGACGCCGACAGCCACGTGGACGCCGCAAGCGACCGCAAGTCCGACGGCGACGGAAACGCCGCCGTCGACGGCCACCGCAGAGCCCGTCCGCCGATTCGTGCCCCGTGCGCTTCGCGGAGCGCCGTGAGCGGGGGTGCAGACGGCGTAGGACGCGAGCCGCGTAGGATGCAGGCGGCGCGCGATCACGAGCGGGGGCGACCCCACGCTACGCGCGACGCCCCTCTACTACTCGCTGTCCACGTCGCACGCGATCCTACGTCGCACGCGATCCCACGTCGCACGCGATCCCACGACGCACGCGACCCCGCGTCGCACGCGACCCTACGTCGATTGCGACCCTACGTCGATTGCGACCCCACGTCGATTGCGACCCCACGTCGATTTCGACCCAACGTCGCACGCGACCCCACGACGCACGCGACCCCGCGTCGCTCGCGACCTCCCACAGCCCGCGCTACGAGACCGATTCGAAGGCCGCTGCGGAGTAGTAGAACCCGCCCATACCGATTGCGTGCGCCAGCACGCGCGGGTGGTCCACGGCGGTTGCGGTCGACAGGATGCGTAGGTCCTCGCAGCCCTCGCCGGGCTGGTCGAAGTTGATCGTGGGCGGGACCATGCCTTCGGAGACCGTGAGGCAGGCGGCGATCGCTTGGAGTGCCGAGGTTCCGGCGCCGTGTTGTCCGAGCATGGACTTCACGGAGTGCGTGATCGGGGCAGCGGCGCCGCGGGCGCCGAAGACCATGCCGAGGGCCGCGGCCTCCATCGGGTCGTAGCGTACCGACGACGAGCCGTTGGCGCTGACCACGTCGACGTCGTCCGGCTTCCAGCCGGCGTTGGTCAAAGCTGCGCTGAGCGTGCGCGAGCAGGGCTCCGGATCCAGGTCGGGGGAGTCGTGGCGGTAGCCGCGGCCCTTGCCGGCGCCGGCGTTGGCGTAGCCGGCCAGGCGGGCGTAGATATGGGCTCCTCGCCGCTGCGCATCACCGGCGCGCTCGACGATGAGAGCGCCGGCCCCTTCGCCGAGCACGTTGCCGTCGCGTCCGGCTTCGAAGGGCCGGGAGGCCCGAGTCGGATCGTCGTTGTACTTCGTGCTCACGCTGTCGGTCAGGCACATGGCCTGCACGATCTCGCGGACGAGCTCGCAGTCGCAGCCGACCACGAGCATCGCGTCCGCCGTGCCGGCCCGGAGGGCGAAGGAGGCTTGTCCGAGCGCGTCCAGACCACTGTTGCAACCGACGCTCACGGTGAGCACCGGGCCGCGCAGGTCCAGCTGCGACGCCACGAGGCACGCCGCGGAGTGGTTGAACGCATGGAAGACGTGATAGGCGGGCACCGTCTCGCCGGCCTCATAGCGGGCGTGCATGGTAAGCAGCGTATCGAGGTTCGCGATCGAGGTGCCGACGTAGACGCCCACGCGATCGCGGTCGGACGGATCGTCGAGACCTGCGTCACGCAGGGCAAGGGCGCTTGCCGCCATGCTGAGCTGGCTCATGCGGGGCAGTCCGCGTCCGAGGACCCGTCCGCGTTCGACGAAGTCCTCCAGATGAAAGTCCACGATTTCCGCGCCGATACGCGTCGGAAGATCGCTCACGTCACAGGTCGTGATGGGCCCGATGCCGGAACGTCCGGCGAGCAGGCTTTCCCAATACGGCTCGCGCCCACAGCCGATCGAGCTGATCGGCCCCAGGCCCGTGATGACGATGTCGTTGGGTAGCAGCGCCATGATGCCCCTCCTGGGTCGGGGGATTCTGCTTGAGGTAGGGCAAAGGGTAGCCAAGATCGATCGCCGAGCGGCTTCAGCGGGCCACCCATCTCAGACTATTGTGACATCCGGGGCCGGCCCGTTCGACCTGAGTTGCCGAAGCGAGCGTTACTCCGCGGCGTGTACTGCGGCGTGCACCGCGTCGCGCCACGTCGCGACGCGCTCTCGTGTGCGGGCGACACGGGAGCGCCATGCTGCGCTCTGCGGTGTCCAGGCGGGCCAACGCTCCGCCCAGGCGGCGTACGTGGCGTCCGCGTCGTCGAAGCGGGCGTGCAGGCCGTCGAAGGCCGCGTGCGCCGCGCCGTGCTGGCCGGCGGAGCGCAGGAGGCCCTCGAGCATGGCGGCGCGGTCGCCGACGACGGAGGGCAGATCCAGGCTGCCCGAGAGCCGCAGCACATCGGCACGCCCCAGCCAGAGGCCCGTTTCGCGCGGCACGAGCAGACGCCGTGCAAGGTCGCGCAGCCGCAGGTCCGCGTCGTCATCCGCTCGTTCACCGGAAGGGCGTGAATCACGGCCGTTCTCGCCCGCGTCCGAACTTCCGTCCGCGTTCGTTCGCGCAGCCACCGAGCGGTCGGACGGGTCGCGTCGATCACGCTCGTCCCTCCGGCGCTCAGCCGCCTCGTCGCCCTCGAGAATCCCGCCCACGCCGACCGAGAACGACTCGCCGTCCGCGGGTATGGCCATGCCTGTGCCGCGGTAGCGCGGCGCCGGCGGCAGATGAGGGAAGGACGCTTGCTCCATTGTGGGCGCCGCGGTATCCGTGTCGAGCGGATCCAGCAGCAGCTCCAACGTCAGCGCGGCGAGGCTCTCGTAGAGCGCCGCCGGACGCGTTCGCCCCAAGGCCTCGATCCACGCGGGCGCCCACAGCGCGAGGTGATCGTGATGCAATCGCCGCGCGAGATCTACCTTTCCCGCCTCGACAAGGTCCGCGAGGGCCAGCAGCTCGACGCCGAGATGATCGGGCGCCGCGGCGCGCGTGTCGGTGGGTTCGGTCCACCCTGCTTCGCGATAGAGCGCGGCCACGCGGGCGGTTGCGGGCGCCATCATCATCGCAGAGGGATCGACGAACAAGCTCTCGAAGGGCGGCACCGCGAAGCCGAGCAGCCGCTGATGTTCCGCGGCGAGGCGATCGA
>JAJCYU010000133.1 GCA_029262755.1 Anaerolineae bacterium | reverse complement strand
CAGCCCTGTACGCGTTGCTGCAGCGAATGGGCATCGACGCGATTCCGTGGAGCCAATACGGCCAGCAGACCGACGAGCGCGCCTTCGCATCGCTTGGCAACGCGATCTTCCTCGGCGCCTGGCTGGCCGCCGTCGCGCCGGTGGCCGCCATGGGCCTCGTCGGCGCTATGCACGCGCGCGCCGAAGGCCGGCCCGGCGCAACGCGCCACGTGGCCGGTCATGCGCTGATCTTCGGTCTGTGCATCCTCGGGGTCCTGGCTACGGGCAGCCGAGGCCCACTGCTCGGGCTCCTCGCCGCGCTCGGCGCGCTCGGCCTGTGGCATGTCGCGGCAGCGGGCCGCGGGCGGGCGCTCTTGCTCGCCTCGCTCCTGGTGCTCGCCGCGCCGGTGGCCCTGATCGGCCTGGGCCGCGCAGGCGTGCCGGGCCTCACGCCTTTCGCCGACCTCCTCTCCGCGGGCTCACGCACGGCGCGCGAGCGCTTCCTGGCCTGGGAGGGCCTGGCCGATCTCGCCGCATCCGACCCCGCGCGGGCCCTCATCGGCTACGGCCCGGAGACGGTCGCGTTGGTCCTGCCGCCCTTCGCCGACGCGGAGCTCACGCGCCTCACACCTGTGCAGGTCTTTGACCGCACCCATGACGTGGCTTGGGAGTGGTGGGCTTCGGCCGGCCTGCTCGGCGTGCTCGCGTGGCTCGCCCTTCAGATCGCGGCCTTCGCCGCCGGCTACCGCGTCCTGGGCTGGCTCGCCGATCGCCGCGCCGCGGGCGGGCTCGCCGCGAGCGCGCTGACCGTCGCCGCGCTCGGCGCTGGCGGCGGCGCGCTCGTCCTGGGCCGCGGCGCGATCGGCCTCGGGCTGACCTTTGGCTTGTGCGCCGGTCTCGTCGGCTGGGGCGTTTGGGCCGCGCTGCGCGCCGCGCGCCGCGGTGATGTCCAGCCACCCGGCGCGGATGCCCTGCTCGCGGTCGGCCTGTTGGCCGCCTTGGCCGGCCACTTGATCGAAGGCGCCCTCGGCCTGCCGACGGTGCCGACGGAGCTGGTCGTCTGGTGCGCCATCGGCCTGCTCGCGGCCCTCGCCGCGGGCACGCGCTCGGCCGACGCCGGCGCGGAGCCGTCGCGCGGCCGTACGCGCCGCCCGGCGGCCGCCGCGCACGCCCCGGCTGCCGGCTCCGCCACCGCGGACGGTGTCGTGGAAGGCCTCGGCCTGAGCGCCCTGATCTTCGCGCCCATCCTGCTGCCCTTCGGCATCTTCGCCTTGTTCGATGGCGCCGAAGTGCTCTTGCTGCTGCTACCCGTCGCCCTCTGGCTGAGCGCCGATCTCCTGGCTCCGGAAGGCGGGATCGCGCGCCGCGCGGTCGCGCGCGGCGCGGTGATGATCGGTCTGCTGGCCGTACTCCTGCCCTTGTTCGGCGTAGCCGGCGGCCCGACGCTCGCCTTCGGCCTCACGCTGGTCGGCGCGGTCCTCGCCGCGGGCATCGCCCTCGGCGGCGACGCATCGGAGTCCGAGCCGACCCCCGCCTGGCGCTACGTGCCCTACGCGGCGCTCGCGCTCTTCGCGGGCGTCGGCGCCTGGCAGGTCGCGCTCCGCCCGGTATTGGCCGATGCGCAACTCCGCGTGGGGCTCGAGAGCGCCGTCGCGAACGAACGCGATGAAGCGCTGTCGCGCTACGTACAGGCGGTCGCGATGTGGCCGTCGCAGCCGAGCTACCGCGGCTACGTTGCCGGCTGGCACCGCGAGCGCCTCGTCGCAGACACCCCGACCGCCCCCGAGCGCAGGGCCTCCTTCGCCGCGGCCCTCGAACAACTCGAAGCGGCCGAAGCATTGTGGCCGAGCGCCACGAGCGCTCGCCGCCTCGGCGTGCTCCATCGCGACCTCGGCGACGTCGCCCCCGAAGCCACGTCGCGCGACATCGGCTGGGACGAAGCGGCCCTGTGGCTCGACCGCGCGCTAGCGCGCGACCCGCACGGCATCGAGAGCCTCGTCGAGCGCGGCCGCCTCTTCGAACGACGCGAAGCCTGGGCGCGCGCCACCGCCGACCATGCCCGCGCCGCCGACCTGGACCCCGCCAACGCGGCCGCATGGATGGGCCTCTCCCGCGCCCTCTTCGCCCAAGGCGACCTGCCCGGCGGCGTATCGGCAATCGACGACGGCATCGCGGTTCTCGGCGCCGAACGCATGCTCGAACAGGCCAGCCGCCCCTTACCCGCCCCCTGGTTGCGCGAGCTCGGCCCGCCCCTGCCGCCGATCCCCCGCGGCGCTGTCCTGGTCGTAACCCGCGCGCGCTCCGAGGGCCTGGACCCCGCCCGCGAAGCCTGGTCCCAGCTCGACGAACTCGTGCCGGCCTCCACGGTGGTGCGCGGCCTACGCGACTGGCTCGACGCCGGCGCACCGGCCTTTGCGGCCGAAGTTGCGGAGGGCCGCGGAGACGCTGAGACGGTTGGGGCCGGAGCCGACGAGTCGTCGAACCCGGGCGCGAATCCCGGTGGCGACGCCGACGCCGCGGAGCAACCCGAGGGCGCAGACGCGCCGTAGGAGCGCCGATGCCGCCCCCAGGTCCGCAACCGGATGCGCCCCGCTCCGATGCGCCGCAAGGTGATGCGGGGCGAACGGATGCGGCCCGCTCGGATGATGCGCGCACGGATGCGGCGAGGCCCGATGCGGCACGCTCGGATGTGACGCGCACGGATGGAGCCCGTCCCGATGCGACGCGCTCGGATCTGACGCCCTCGGATGCGGCCCGTTCCGATGCAGCGCGCCCGGATGTGACACGCACAGATGCGATCGGCCCCGATGCGTCGCGCCCCAATGCGACGAGCACGGCTGCCTCACGCCCGGAGTCGACAACCTCCGACGCGACGCGCCCTACGCTACAGCACGCAACCTCACCGCCCTCCGCCCCACAGCCCTCCGATCCACCGCCCTCCGCCCCGTCCGCGCGGCGCGAGCGCCTCCTCGCGTCCGTGGCCCGCAACGCGCTGGCCGGCGGTGGTCGACAGGTCGTGGCCGCGGTCGCGGCGCTCGCGGTCGTGCCCTTCGCCTTGCGCGTCCTGGGGGCGGAGCGCTACGGCGTGTGGGCGATCGCCGGCGCGGTCCTGGCGAGTCTGCGCCTGCTCGACCTCGGCCTGGACCGCGCGCTGAGCCGCGCCGTCGCGCGCGCTGCGAGCGCGGGCACGCCGGGCGCCGCCGCACCGGCCGTCGCGACGGCGCGCGCGCTGCTCGCCGCGACGGCCACCGCCGCCGTGGCGGTCGTGTGGCTACTGCGCGATCCGCTGACCGCCCTCCTCTTCGCCGTCCCGCCCGCCCTTCGCGCCGAGGCGGCGTGGGTGGTGGCCGGTACGGCCGTCGTGGCCGCGGTCGAATTGGGCTGGCTGCCATGGCGCGCCGCGCTGGAAGGCATCGGCCGCCTGGACTTGGCTCACGGCGTGGAAACGGGCCAGCGTGTGCTCTCGGCCGCGGGCGTCGTCCTTGTGCTCGGCGCCGGCTGGGGGCTGCGCGGCCTCGTGCTCAAGAACCTCGTCACGGCGCTCCTCGCCGGCTGGGCCCTGCAGCGCCTGCTCGCCGCCCGCGCACCTGCCCTGGCGTCGGCCCGTCCGAGCTTCGATCGCGAGCGCAGCGCGGCGCTGCTGCGCCACGGCCGATGGGTGCAAGGCGGTCATCTGGCCTCTCTCGTGGTCGAGCCCGCGCACAAGGCCCTGCTCGCCCACGGCCCCGGCCTGGCCGCCGTCGCCGCCTATGAGCTCGCGATCCGCGTCGCGGGCCAACTCGCCGGCCTGCTCCAGGCCATGGGCCAGGCGATCTACCCCGCAGCGGCCGCCGAGGCCGGAGCACAGGACGCGGACCCGCGCGCGCTGTACGCGCCCGTCGCGCGCTACCTCGCCTGGCTGGCCTGGCCCGCTTTCACCCTCACCGCGGTCCTGGCGCTGCCCTTCACCACGGCCTGGCTACACGGCTCCGCCGACGCCGCCACCGTTCGCGCCACCGGCCTCGCCCTCGCCGCGCTCGCCGCCGGCGCCGGTGGAATCGTCCTTGCGATGCCGGCCTTCCTCGTGCTGCAGGCCCGCGACGCCGCAGGCGCACGCGCCGCTACCGGCGCCGTGACGGCGCACGTCGTGGTCTCCGTCGGCATCGCGGCGCTGCTCGCCCCACGCCTCGGCCTGGCCGGCGTCGTGGCCGGCGCTGCCCTGGGATCGATCGCCGGGGCCGTCGCCGCCTGGACCGCCCACGCCCGCCTCGGTGCCGGTTGGCGTGCAACCCTCGGTCCGGTCTTCCAGCCCCGCGTGATGGCCGCAGCGGGCGCGGCCGCCCTCGCCGCCTGGACGCTCGCGAACGCCGCTCCCGGCTGGCCCAGCCTCATCGCGGCGGGAACGACGGCCGTCCTCCTCTACGCCGGCCTGCTCTTCGCGACGGGCGCTGTCCGGCCCGCCGATCGCGCACTGGCCGCCCGGCTGGCGGCGAACGCGCGCGCGCGACGGGGTCGCGGGGAGGGCGAGGAGCGCGGCGGCGGTGGAGATGGCGACGCGCGTGGCGAACGCGGCGTGCCCGGCGATCGCGTCGTACGGGGCGATGGCGGTACTGTTGACGTGCGCGGCGATCGTAGCGAGTGTGGCGGGGGCGAGGGCGGGGGCTCTGGTGCGGAATACGACGGCCATGGTGTCGCCGCCAATGACGTGCCGGACGCGGCGGACGGCGATCCAGGCGCGACCACCTCGCACGACGCGAACGACCGCTCGATCCGGTCGCGATGACTACCTTCGTCGTCGTGCCCACCTGGAACGCGCGCGTGCGCTTGCCGGCGCTGCGTGACGCGCTCGCTGCGGACAATCCGCGGGTGATCGTCGTGGACAACGGCTCCACCGACGGCACGACCGACTGGCTGCGCGACGCCGTTCCGGCGTGGCGCGTTCTCGCCGGGAGCACGAATGGCGGATGGGCAGCGGCGGTCAACGCCGGCATTACGGTTGCCCGAGACGAGGGCGCGCACGCGGTGCTCCTACTCAACGACGATTGTCGCCCGAAGTCGGGGGCCCTCGACGCCCTGAGCGCCGCCCTCCACGCCGACGAACGGCTCGGCGCCGTCACGCCGCGGCTGCTCTACGAGAACCGTCCCGATGTGCTCAACGCGACCGGCCTCGTCATCGACCGTCGCCGTGCGCTCGTTCGTGCCCGCGGCGACGGCGAGCCGGACGACGGCCGCTACGCCGACGCCCCGTGGGTCGATGCTCCGAGCGGCGCCTGCTGCCTCGTGCGCACCGCGGCATTGGACGCGGTCGGCCCCTTCGACGAAGCAGCCTTCCTCTACTACGACGACGCGGACTGGGGCCTGCGCGCCGGCGCCGCGGGTTGGCGCACGCGCTACGTGCCCGCCGCGATCGCCTACCACGACGGCTCGGCCGGCACCGCAGACGACCCCGCGCGTCGCCGCTACTACACGGTACGCAACCGCCTCCGCTTCGCACGCCGCCACGGCTCCCCCACAGCGCGCTCCCTCGCGTGGTCCGGCGCGATCGCCGCACTTCCGCGCGAAGCGGCGCGCTGGGCCACGGGCGCACCTTCCGACTCTCGCGACGCCGGGCGCGCCCACCGCCGACGCAGTGCCGCGGCCTACGGTTGGGCCGTCCTCGACGCGCTGCGCGCCCGCGACGGCCGATCGGAGCGCTTCGGATGAGCATCGTCCAACGCGGGCTGCGCCGTACATCAGCCATGTCCGCCGCCATGCGGTCCGACGCGGCTGACAACGTAGGGCGCGTTGCTGCCGGCAAAGGGGGGCGCGACGTTGGACTCGACTCGGCCGTCGCCAAGCTGTGCGACTCTAACGGCAACGGTGGACTCGAACCGGCCGGCGCCAATCTGCGCGACTGTACCGGCAACGGTGGACGCGATTCGGCCGCCGCCGCGCTGCGCGACTGTACCGGCTACGTCGGACTCGACTCGGACGTCGCCAAGCTGCGCGACTCTAACGGCAACGTTGGATTCGACTCGGCCGTCGCCAAGCTGCGCGACTGTACCAGCAACGTCGGACTCGAATCGGCCGTCGCCAAGCTGCGTGACTCTGACGGCAACGTTCGACTCGACTCGGCCGTCGCCAAGCTGCGCACCGTTCCTAGCAACGTGGGGCGCAAATACCCGCGTCACCATCTGCGTCGACGGCCCCGCACTGCCACCGGACCCAGCTTCGAGGTCCTCGTTGAGGCACCCGTTTTGGGCGGCTGCACGGCATGAGACGCGTTCCCGGATTGCGTCGGCTCCGCGCCCCGCAATCGTTCTTGGACCGCGCTGCCCGACCCGCTCGGGTCGTCTTCGTCTTCCTCGATTTCGGCGAAGGCGGGGCTCAGCGCGGCGCGCTCGAGGCGATGCGGCGCCTGGATCGTCGTCGCTTTGAGCCGGTGCTGTTGTGCGTGCGACGGCGCGGTGCGCTGGTCGATGCCGCGGTGGAGGCAGGGGCCGTCGTGCGGCTGCTCGGGCGCATGGAGCGGGCACGCGATCCGCGTGCCGTGACCGCGATCGCCGCCGCCTTGCGCGAGCTGCGCGCCGACGCGGTGATCGTCCAGCACTACAGCCGCGTGCTGCCCTATGCTCTCGCGGCGTCGCGCGTGGCGGGTGTGCCGCAATCGATCGTGCAGCATCAGGGCCATCGTCCGCCACGGGGCCGTGCTCGGCGCGCCGCGGAGCGTGTGCTGCGGCCCGGCCTGCGCTACCTCGCGATCTCCGCCGCGACCGCCGCTGCGCTGCGGGCCGACGGCGCGCCTGCGGCGGACATCGCGCTCGTGCCGCACGGCGTGGACCTGCTGCGCTTTGCCCCGCGCGATCGCGCCACGGCCCGCGCGGATCTCGAGCTCGAACGAGACCGGCCGATCGTCCTGGTCCCGGCACGGCTCGACCCGGTCAAGGGCCACGCGGACCTGCTCGCCGCTCTGCCGGCCCTGCGCGAACGCGTCCCGGACGTGCTCGTTGTCTGCGTGGGCGACGGACCGCTGCGCCGCACGTTGCCCGCTCTCGCACGAGCGGCGGGACTCGCGGAGGCAGTGCGCTTCGTCGGCCACCGCAAGGACATGCCGCGTTGGCTGGCCGCCTGTGACCTCGTATGCCTGCCCTCACGCGCAGAAGGCTTGAGCCTAGCGCTCCTGGAGGCCCACGCCGCAGGTCGCGCCTCCATTGCGAGCGCGGTGGGCGGCATCCCGGAGGTGATCGTGGATCGAAAGACGGGCCTCCTCGTGCCGCCGCGCTCGTCCGCGCTCTTGGCCTCCGCCCTAGCGAGCTTGCTCGAGCACCCGGATGGTTGCGCGGTGCTCGCTCGAGCCGCTCGGCAGCGAGCCGAGGCGCACTTTTCGGCCGATACGTCCGCTCGCCGCCTCGAGGACGCGCTCGCCGGCTGGCTCGCAGCCGCGGGCCGCCCGGTGCCGGACCGAAAGCCTAATCGATCGCTTGCGAGCATGGGCGCTGGGCGCGATGCCGGCGCAACCGGCGGCGATGGCAACGGCAACGTGGGCCGCGATGGCGCCGCGGACGGCCGGGTAGACACCCGCGGCGACCACGGTGGTGGCCACAGCGAGGGCCGTCTCAACCAAGCTGACAATGACACGGGCGACCACAGCGCCTCCCGCGGCGAATACGGAGGCATACACAGCGACGGCCGTGTCAGCCACGATGACGACCACGGCGGCAGCGACTTCATACAGAGGAAATCATGAGCACGTCATCGCCCTCCCGCCCGTCCGTGCGCGTGCTCCACGTGCGTAGCAGCCATGGTCGCCACGGACCGGAACGCGCGCTGCTCGAGCTCCTCCCCAGCCTGGCCCGCGAGGGCATCGCCGTGCACGTGCTTGCCCTCCATCGGCCGGGACGAACTACTGCGTCGGTCGCGAGCGCGGCGGGTCAAGCGCAGGGTGTTGGGATGGGGACCGGTCCGGGCTCAACGTCCGGCGCCCAGTCGACGTCCAAAGCCCATTCGACGCCGGACGCTCAGCCATCGGCGGGAGCAACGTCAGCGTCCGGCGCACGATCGACGTCCGGCGCCCAGTTGGCGTCCGGTGCACCGTCGACGTTCAACGCACAATCGACGTCCGACGCACCATCGACGTCTGACGCGCAGTCGACGTCCGCCGCGCAATCGACGCACTCTGCGAACCGCGCGTTCGGCTCGCCCGCGATCGGCTGGTTGGCTGAGGCGCGGCAGGCCGGCGCGACAACGACGGCGGTTGTGGATGCCGGCCCTTTGTCGAGGGCGGGAGTACGCGCGATCGGACGTGCGGCGCAGGGGGCGGATCTCGTGCACACCCACGACTATCGGGCCGACTTGCTCGCATGGGCGGCGGGAGCGGGCCGGTCGTCGCGTGCCGCATTCCCGCCGTGGGTAGCCACCGTACACCTGCACACGAACACGACGCGGCGCCTGCGCATCTACCGCCATCTGGATTTGCGCGTGCTGCGCAAGGCTTCGGTCGTCCTTACGGTGTCACCGGACCAGGGCGAGATGCTTCGGGCCGCTCGCGCTGCCGGCGGCGATCCCGACGCTGTCCGTGTCTTTCCAAACGTGATCGATGCGGACGTTTTCGCCTCCGGCGCGGGCGGGCCGGAGGCAGTCAACGCGTTGCGAGCCCGGTTGCTTGGCCCGGGCGAGGGCCCGCTGCTGGTCTTCGTCGGGCGCCTGACCCGTCAGAAAGGCGTGGACGTGCTGCTCGACGCCCTGCCCGCGATGCGCGACCGATTTCCCGGACTCGTCGTGGCCCTGGCCGGCGTGGGGCCGGAGCGCGCTGGGCTGGCAACCCAGGCCGTTCGCATGGGGTTGGCATCTGCCATCCGCTGGTTGGACGAGGTCGACAATGTGGCTGCGTTGCTGAGCGCGGGTGACGTTGTCATGCTCCCTTCACGCCGCGAGGGTCTCCCGCTCGTGCTGCTCGAAGCAATGGCGGTGGGCGCCCCGCTCATCGGCACCGAGATACCGGGCATCGCGCAGGCGGTGGTGGACGGGAAAACGGCGCTCCTCGTCCCTGTCGACGATGCGACCGCGCTCGCCGCGGCCACGATTCGCCTGCTGGCGGATCCGAATCTCGCCCGCGCCCTGGGCTCCGCAGCGGCCGTAGCGGTCCGCTCGGACTACGCGCCGGACGCGGTCGCCGCGCGGCTGGCGGCCCTGTATCGTGCCCTCGTTCACCCGCCCCGGGAGCGCACGTGACAACCGCCCAAGCCCGCAACGCGATCCATGCCGCCGACGCGGATAACGCGCCCAGCGATGCGGCCGACGCCAACGCCGACGGCACGGTCGACGCCGACGGCACGGTCGACGCCGACGGCACGGTCGACGCCGGCGGCACGGTCGACGCCGACGGTACGGTCGACGCTGACGGCACGGTCGACGCCGACGGCACGGTCGACGCCGGCGGCACGGTCGACGCCGATGGCACGGTCGACGCCGACGGCACGGTCGACGCCGACGGTACGGTCGACGCGTCTGCTGCCCTCTTCGCCGTCGGCGATCTTAGCGTCGTGCTCGTGGATCCCGCGCGCCAAGTTCCCGCGTACGACCATGATCTCGCGGCGGCGCTTGCACGGATGGGCGCTCGCGTGATGCTGGCCACGACGCCTCGTCTGCATGACTCCATCCCGATGCCGGAAGGGGTCACGGAACGCGCGATCTTCGCCCGGTTCCTCGCACGCAGTGCACCTGCCGAACGGGGATCGGGAATCGCGACCGCCTCTCAGCGCCCATCTCCAGCTCAGCGTTCCGGCCGGCGGAGCCTGCGCCGCGTCCGACGAGCGCTCGATTATCCGCGGGCATGGCTAGCGCTGCTGCGCTTGCTGCGGGATCAGGGAAACGGCCCTTGCTCGACGAGCGTCCTGCACATGCAGTGGGCGGGGGTTCCGCTCGTGGATGCGGCGTTTGTGCGGCGCGCGCGTCGTGATGGCGTCCGGGTCATTCATACGGTTCACAACGTGCTGCCGCACGAGTCCACGCCGCGCGATGCGTTCCGGTGGGGAAACTACTACGCGCGGGTGGATGCGCTCATCGTTCATTCCGAGGCTACGGCGGTCCGTCTACGCCGGCTCCTCGGCCGGCCGCATGGTGCGCAAGAGACCGCCGAGGTGCGCCCGACGCGAGCGTCGATCCACGTCATCCCGATGCCGTCGTCGGGTCCCGCACGGCTTGGCGATGGCGATCCGATCGCAGCCCGGCGCGACGCTCGCGACCAGCTCGACCTGCCGCCGGAGGTGCCCATCGTCCTGTTCTTCGGCCTCGTTCGCCCCTACAAGGGGCTCGATCGATTGCTTGCGGCGTGGAGGCTCGTGCAGGAGCGCAGCCCGGGCGCACGCCTCGTCGTTGCCGGCCCGGTGCCGGGCGGCCGCCATGCGGTGACTGCGTGGGAGCGCCACATCGCCGGGTTGGGAATCGCAGGCAGCGTCATTTGGCGACCGGGCTACGTGCCGGAAGCCGCCGTGTCGGATTACTTCGTGGCAAGCGATGTCGTGGCGCTGCCCTACCGGGATACGTATGACAGCGCGATTCTCGCCCAGGCTCGTGGTCATGGCCGGGCCGTGGTTGCCAGTGCCGTCGGCGGCCTGCCCGAAGTACTCGCGCAAGGCGGTGGTCTTCTGGTGCCGGCATCCGAAGACGCGGTCTTTGTTCCCACGTTCGCCGATGCCCTGCTCTCCCTGCTTGGCGATCGCGCCGAACGAGCGCGCCTCGAAGCCGCCCAACGCAGGGCCGCCTCCGCATGGACCTGGGACGACGCGGCGCGCGCGACCCTCGCGGTCTACGCCGCGACCGGGGAGCACGCCGGATGAGCGAGCGTGGTAGGGAACGTGAACGCAACCCGGATGCCGCGCGGCGCGGATGGGATGCGGCTCGCCCAACCGCACCGGACGCGGCGCGAGCACGGGCCGTCGCGGACGTCGATCGCCCAACCGCACCGGACGCGGCTCGCCCACGCGCCGGGGAGCTTTCGGCTGCAGGATCGATTGGGGCCGAATCCGTGCCATCGTCCGCGCCTGTCGTGATTGCGCAGAGCCCCTTCGTCAGCGTGATCCTGCCGGTGCGCGACGGCGAGCACGTGGTCGGCCACGCGCTGCGGGCGATCCTCGACGGCGATTGGCCGCACGATCGGCTCGAGGCCGTCGTTGCCGAGGGGCGGTCGCGCGATCGGAGCCGGGAGATCGTTCGCCGCGTGGCGGACGGGGATCCGCACGGGCGCATCCGGCTTGTGGACAACGACGCCGGCATCACGCCGGCTGGATTGAACGCGGCCCTGGCGGCAAGCCGAGGCGAGGTGATCGTCCGTCTCGACGCCCATGCAAGGCCCGCGCCGGACTACGTGCGCGCGTGCGTACGTGCCCTGCGCTGCACGGGGGCGTGGGCCGTCGGCGGCCCGATGGTCGGTGTCGGTACGACATCGTTCGGACGGGCCGTGGCACGAGCGACCGCGTTGCCGGCCGGGACCGGGGGCGCAGCGTTTCGCGATGCTTCACGTGCGGGGCCGACCGACACGGTGTACCTCGGTGCGTGGCCGCGCGACGTGCTCACCCTGCTCGGCGGTTTCGACGAGGGGCTGCCCACGAACCAGGACTACGAACTATGCCTGCGCATTCGAGCCGCGGGCGGCACGGTGTGGCTGGACCCGGCGATTCGCACGACGACGCGCACGCGCGAAACGGCCCGGGCCTTGGCCCACCAGTATCACGGATATGGTCGCGGCCGAGTCGCCACCTGGCGCCGACATCCTCGCTCGCTGCGCGCCCGGCAGGCGGCGCCGGCGCTGTGGTTCGCGACGCTGGCGATCGGCGCAATCGCCGCCCCATGGTCCGCTGCCGCACGACGTATTGTGGGCGCAACCACCGCCGCCTACGCGCTGCTCGTCGCGGTCGCGAGCCTCCGCGGTGCGCGGGCCGCGAATCGGACCGTTGATGGCGCGGGCTACGTCGATGGCGCGGGCTACGTCAATCGTGCGGACAGCGTCGATCGCGAGGACCGCGTCGATCGCGAGGACCGCGTCGATGGCGGGGACCGCGTCGATGGCGCGGGCAACGTAGATCGCGAGGACCACGTCGATGGCGCGGGCAGCGTCGATGGCGCGGACCACGTCGATGGCGGGGACCGCATAGACGGCGAGGACCACGTCGATGGCGGGGACCGCGTCGATGGCGAGGACCACGTCGATGGCGCGGGCCGCGTCGATGGCGCGGACCACGTCGATGGCGCGGACCACGCCGATGGCGAGGACCACATAGATCGCGAGGACCGCGTAGATCGCGACGACCGCGTCGATGGCGAGGACCACGTCGAGCACGAGGATCCCCGCGATCGCCCAGTCCACGTCGACCGGGCGTTTCCAGTCGATCGCGACCTCTCCGATGTCGGCACTCCTTCGGGGCCTCCTTCCCCGGTCCCTCCACCCCCACCCCCAACACCACCGGTCGCCGCGCGCCACATCGCGCTTGCGCTGGTCGTGATGCACGTGGCGTGGGGGGCGGGGTTCTGGTGTGAGGTGATTCGGCCAAGGCGGGTGCCGCGATGAGCGGTGAGCGCGAGCGGCCAGCGCGGGCTGGGCTGGCGCTGCGTGCCGGGCAGCGGCGGGCTCTGCTTGTGGTGGGGGATTGGCTGGTGATTGCGTTGCTGGTCGCCGTTTCGTTGGCGTTGGGGGCGCGGCGGTCGGCGTGGGCGTGGGATGGTGCGGCGGCGTTGGCGGCGGAGTATGGGCGGTGGCTGGTCTTGTGCGGAGGGTTGTGGACGGTGCTTGCCGCGGCGAACGGGCTGTACGACGCGCGCCAGCCGTCGGACTATTGGGGCGTGACGAGCCGGGCCTTGCGCACGGGTGCGCAGATCGTGGTCGTATGGGCGCTGGCCTACTTTGTCTTACCGCCTTGGACGTTGGTGCGTCACGTGCTCGTGTTCTTCACCGCGGGCGCCGCGCTGGCGATGCCGGCCTGGCGCGTGGCGTACGCGGCCCTCGCGCGTCGGCCGGCCTTTCGCAGGCGCTTGCTCGTGATCGGCGCCGGGCAGGCGGGGCGTACGCTGATCGAGACCTTGCGCGCCGAGGCTCCGCATGCCTTCGAGGTCGTGGGCTTGATCGACGACGATCCGGCGCTCCGCGGCGCCTACGTGGCCGGAGCGCCCGTGGTCGGCGGGCGCGCGACGCTCGTCGAGCAGGCGCGGGCGCACGACGCGACGGAGCTGGTGCTGGCCATCACGGGCGATGTGCACGCGGAGCTCTTCGCGGCCCTCATGGATGCCCGCGAGCAGGGGCTGCCGGTCACCACGATGCCCGTCCTCTATGAGCAGGTGACGGGGCGCGTGCCTGTGGAGCACGTCGGGCGGCACTGGCAGGTCGCGTTGCCACTCGATCCGCTCGGAACGCGCGGGGTGTACCCCATCGCGCGGCGGGCGCTGGATCTGGCTTTTGCGCTGGCCGGCGGCGCGCTGCTGCTGCTCCTGCTGCCGCTGTTGGCGCCGTTGATCCGCGGCACCTCGCGCGGGCCCGTCTTTCTGCGCCAGACCCGGGTTGGGCGGGGTGGCAGGCCCTTCACGCTCTACAAGCTGCGCACGATGGTCGAGGACGCCGAGCCGGACGGCCCCGTGTGGGCCGCGGCGAACGACGCGCGCGTTACGTCGGTGGGGCGCTGGTTGCGTCGCTCGCGGCTGGACGAGCTGCCGCAGGTGCTCAACATCTTGCGCGGCGAGATGAGCCTCATCGGGCCGCGCCCGGAACGCCCGGCCTTTGTCGACGAGCTGGCCGCCGTGATCCCGTTCTACCGTGCGCGTCACGCCGTGCGGCCGGGCCTCACCGGCTGGGCGACGGTCAACCAAGGCTACGCCGCATCGACCGAGGCCGCGCTGCGGCGGCTGCAGTACGACCTGTACGCGATCAAGAACCCTTCGCCGTGGCTCGACATGCACGTCCTGCTGCGCACCGTGGCGCACGTATTGGGCCTACGTGGACGCTGATGGGGATGGAGCCATGGGCAAGCGACGTTCGGCCTGTTCAGGCCGGAATCGATCAGTCCGAACACACATGCCAACACGCGCGCCGGGA
>JAJCYU010000132.1 GCA_029262755.1 Anaerolineae bacterium | reverse complement strand
CGGTCGATGCGCACGCGTCGGGTCCTGCCCGCACTCGTTACCAGCTTGTTTGTCTTCGCCGCCGCCCTTGGGCTGCGCGCCCACGACGGACAAGAACCACAAGGGACCGTGTCCGCGGCGCCCCTCCCACAGGCCACCCCCAATTGCCCGGGTGCGGTCGATCTCTTTGGCGCGAGCGAGGATGGCGATGCTTCGGCGCCCGATGACTTCACGCGCTGCACATCGCTCAAGGTCGTCGGCAACACCTTTCTCGATCGCAACCGCAACGGTCGCTATGAATCGCATGGTGGTGATCAGCGGCTGCCCGGGCTTGCGGTCCGGCTGCTGGACGAGACGTCCGGAATCGTCGTCGGCCAGACCGTCACCAACCAGGACGGCTACTACCGCTTCCCCTTGTTGCCTATCGGTCCGACGTTTCGGGTCGAGGTGCTGCACGTCGAGCACTATGCGCCGACGACGCCCACCTGGCGACAGCTCGAGCTACGCGATTTTTCCACGCTCTGGTGCTGTAGCGCGCGTGCCGACTTCGGCTTCACGACCGGTCGATCCGCGCCGCCTCCCGTGGCGCCGCCACCACCGAACGGCCCCGGCGGACCTGTCGCGCAGCCCCCGTGCTGCGAGATTCCGTACGGCCGGCAGATCCATCTACCCGTCCTCAACCAGCAGGGGGGCGGCACGATCTGTAGCAGCCTTGTCGAGGTGCAGAATATCGGTGCCTGGCCTTCCAAGGCGATGATGCTGACGTGGGGTGCCCCCGGATTTTGCCCGCCGCAATGTGCCGGCCCCCTGAAGGTCGAGTGCTCCGGTCTGCTGGCACCAGGGAGCGCATGGCACTTCCAAGGCGCACAGATCCCAAGCCGCGCGGCTGGCGCCATGATCTTCAGCGCACCTGCGATCGGTGCGGGCTATCCGCAGGGCGGACCGGCCACGCCCGGTGATCCCGGTGGCTCTGGGGACATCTTCGCCGACCTACTATGTGAGACGCTCTTCCACGAGGTCGTTGGAAGCTGCGACAACTACCGCCGGTTCAAGAAGGCCTTCAATGAATACGGCGTCTGGCAGAGCACGCGCTACGCCTTTGACTTTGGCGCATACCCTGGCGCTGCGCTGGCGGTTGAGGTCGTACGCAAGTGTCCAGGCGACGCCGATCCGTTGGTCAACGCGGTCGGTGGCTACGCCGGCCTTGCCGATGAGCAACTAGGCGCATGGGACCCGGTGTACAACGGCTTCGCGTTCTTCGCGCCGTTGGTCTACGCCGGCGAGGGCGGCTTCAACAGTTGGCTCTACATCCAGAACGGCGGTTACGAGTGCAGCTCGATCGAGATCTGGTTCCGTGCACAGGACGATTGCCAGCGTGCCAGGGTGTGCGACGTACTGACCCTGGCGCCCGGCGAGACCTCGACCTTCGATGCAAGCGGCTGCGTCGGGCCCGACTTTGTCGGCAGCGCATGGGTCCGTGGCAGCCAACCGCTTTCGATCGTGGTCGATCTTGTCGGCAACGACGTGCTCATGACCTACCACGGCAACCCCGCGGAGCTCAAATACAACTTCGACGGCGCACCGACCTTCACCACCGGCAGCACCGTCGCCTACGGTCCCCTGACCTATTCCGAGTACCAGGGCTGGGATACGTTGGTGCAGGTGCAGAACCTATCGCAGGTGACGAGCGCCAAGGTCAAGGTCTACTTCCTCGACCGATCCGGCGGTGTGATCAACACGATTGTCGATTGGGTCTGCGCCGGTGGCAGCCAGGGCTTCTACCTGCCGGTCGTCTCCGGTCTTCCAGGCAACTGGGTAGGCGGCGTGCGCGTCGAGAGCCAAGAATGGTTCGCGCCGGGTCAGCCGCTCGTCCGGGCCGCCAACATTACCGGTGTCGTCACGCTCATCGAGTACGCAGACGCGTTGCGCTCTCGTCCGCTGGAAGCCGTTGCGTACGACCTCTTCCCGGAACAACGTGCCTTCGACTGGCAGACGGGCTCGGGATGGGGAGGGCTCTACTCCGGCGTAGGACGCATCGGCATCCCCAGCCTGCTCAAGGACGTCGGTGGGATCGGCCTTACCACGGAGCTCTCGATCTCAAACCTGGTACCGGTTCCTGGCTTCACCGACTTCGTGATCTACATCTATGACCAAAACGGTCTGGTCAACAGTCTGTGCGAGAAGCTCAACGAGAAGCAGGTGGAGTATCTCGACGTCGATGCCAACCTGGCTTTCTTGCCCGGCGGATTCAAGGGCAGCGCGGTGATCAGTGCCGTCTACTGGGAACATCTGACCTTCGACGAACGGGGCGGCACCGCGCGCAACCTCGTCGGTCTCGCAGCCGTGAAGATCGAGCGCAGCGGCACGACGCTCGGCAACGACATCCCGGGCGATGAAAGTTCTGCCAGCCAGGGATTCCCAATCATCGGCCGCTTCGCGTTCGCGGGACCGCCGATCTCGTGTCCAGGCGTTCCCAATCGCGCCCCGTGGTATCCGCCCGGCGTGCCCCGCGCAACCCCGATTCCGTTGGTGCCCACCCCCCTGCCGCCCTCGCGGCCCGGCAATCCTCCGGGGGCGCCGACGAGCCTTCCGCCCGGTATCCCGACCCCCGGCGGCCCGCCGCCCGGCCCCGGTCCCGGCTCACCGCCCCCGCCCCCGACGACGCTTCCCCCTCCGCCGCCGCTGCCGTAGCGGTTGCGGGGACCTCGCACCGCATGCGGTCGGAGGCCGAGGCAGCGAACGCCAATAAGGGGCGTCCAACAATAACCTGACCAAGTCGGGTGCCGCTGCATCCGCACCAGCGCCCTGCTGTTCCTCAGCGATAGCTCCGCGATCACCTCGTCTCATCAGAACCCTGGAGCGGCGCTTCGGCACCCTTTGTTCGGTCATCTCATCATTGGACGCCCCCTGACGTGCGGCAGATCACACCGGCGCGCTTCCCGCAGTCGGGGAGGCGCGCCGCTCGATTTCACCCGATGGTTCGTACGTGGATCGGACGTACATGGCACGTCGCGGATC
>JAJCYU010000131.1 GCA_029262755.1 Anaerolineae bacterium | reverse complement strand
TTGACGTCCAAAGGCTTGAAACCGGCATTTGCGGGCCAGAGAAGCCATGCCGTGGTACAAACAATGATGACCACTGTCAGCATGATCCAGGTTGTTCGATCCATTTTGGTGATGTCCTATTACGAGTTCACGAAGCATTCGGAAGTGTGACGACAACGCCAAAGCGACCATCTGAGCCGGCCCTTTTTGAAAGGGAGCCGCCTAGGTTTTCTATGATCCGATGCGCAATGGTGAGGCCGAGGCCAGTTCCATTTGTCACGGTTGCTTGCTGCAAGCGTTGAAAGGGTTGCGACGCCTCAATCCACTCGGCATCGCTGAGGCCAGGGCCATCGTCAAAAACGGCAATCTCCACATGTCCTCCCGTATCTTTCACGTTGATATCGGCTGCCTGTCCGTAAGCGACGGCATTCTTGATCAGGTTTGTGAGTGCTCGACGCAGGAGAACGGGTTTGGTGACCAACGTGACGGGTGGACTCGTTTGAACAGCAACCAGTTCGCCCACGTCAGTCAGGTCCTCTGAGATGCTCTCGACGATGGATAGCAAGTCGACCTTTTGAGCCTCCTCGTGTTGGAAATCGAGCCGTGTAAAATCCAGCGCGCCGGAGATCATCCGCTGCATCTGGTCGAGATCGGAATAAAGTTTGTTGCGCAGTTCGTTGTCCGCGATGTCGAAGGCTCGGAGACGCATCCGGGTGACCGGAGTGCCCAGATCATGTGCAATCGCCGCGGCTGTGGCCGTTCGGTCCGCAATCAGTTCTTTGATTCGCTCTTGGAGGGCATTGAACGCACCCGTTGCCGATCGGACTTCAGAGGGCCCCGATTCGACGAGCGGCGGCGCATTGATATTTGTAGAGAGCCGATGGGCTGCGTTTTCAAGCAGCTGAAGCGGTGCAGTCAGGCGGCCGAGCACGAGGAATGCGATCGCGAGAGCCGACAACGTGAGTGCAATGAGTGACGGCAACAATTGAGCCCAGGAAAAATGAGGTACCGACATGAGCCGGCTTTCAACAGTCAGTTCTGCCCCATCTGAGAGTGGAGCCGTCGCCTCAACTCGGCCCTGCAAGCGAACGTTGGTCAGTGTCGCTTGCGACAACGCAGCCTTCGCCAAGGCATCCTCGTGAGGTCGCGTCGGGCTGTTGTCAGGAACTCGATCACCCAGGTCGATGCTTAAGGCGACGCGAATCCGATCGTGCTGGGTCCGTTCAAGGAGCGCGTTGATGATGCTGCCAATCCGGTCTGATCTCGGCTCGGTTAGCCGCACTGCGGTCTGCGAAAGATCGTTGCCGACCCGGACATGCAATAAGGCGCCGGAAAGCGCACCTGCCACGGCTTGCCGTTGATCGGGTGGCAACCGATCCATGAGTTGAAAGATGATTGCGGCTTGCTCGGCGACCATGACGTCGTGCAGGGCATCCATCGCATCGTCATGCCGGCCGCCGTATAGCCAAAGCGCTGCTGCATTTGATATGACGAGCAGACCCAGGATCAAAACGAAGGCGCGGCCACGCAGAGTATCGAGATGGCGTCTCAATGTTCAGCCTCCTCGACGTCGGCCGCGAATATATACCCCTGCTGACGTATAGTCTTGATGATGTCGTTGGCGTCATTGTGGGCCGCAAGCCTGCGCCGCAAGCGCATGATTTGCATGTCGACGCTGCGGTCAAACAGGCCTGGCTCGCGCCCGCTCGTGAGGTCCAGGAGTTCGTCGCGACTTAGGATTACGCCAGGACGTTCGGCAAGTGCACGCAGCAACTCGAATTCACCATCGGTAAGTGTCACGACAACCCCGTCTGGCGATGTCAATCGTCGCGCTCGACAATCGAGCGTCCAGCCTGCGAAGGAAAGAACGCGCTCGATCTTCGCGCTTTTGTTTGTGGGCAGGGCTTGCGCCCGCCGTAATACCGCGCGAATGCGCGCGACAAGTTCCTCTGGATTGAACGGCTTGGGCAGATAGTCGTCAGCGCCGACTTCCAAACCGACGATCCGGTCCGTGTCAGAACCAAGCAAGGTCAAAAGGATCACGGGGATATTCGATGAGGCCCGCAGATTGCGGCATAGCGTCAACCCGTCTTCGCCCGGCATCACACGGTCGAGGATGATCAGGTCAAGGCGTGACCTGAGGACGGCTTCTTTCATTTCAACGCCACCCGAAGCGACGTCGACCCTGAAGCCGTGCTTTTTCAGGTGCCGCGCGACGAGATCACGGATTTCGCGATCATCATCGACGACCAGGATGTGCGGCGACGTCGTGCTCACCCGTTAGGTCCTTTCAAACATTCCAGTTACCGGTATATCGGCTCATGTGCCCGTAGCGAACGCGCTTTTTGTAACGCCCTGTAACAAATGAGCTGGCTGTTGTTTTTCGTTACACAGCAAAGCTCGCTCTCCTTTCCAAGTCGAGTAGGTTCATCTCATCGGCGTCGCGAAACGCGATAGCGCTGAAACGAACTCAACTTAAAAATGGAGAAATGATCATGAAGCATTTTGCAATTATCGCGGCAATCATCGCGTCTCTCGGTGCGGCATCAGTCGCCCAGGCTCACACCGTCAATATTGAGAAGCCCTCGACGATACTTGATAGCCCAGTTTTCCAGGGCGACTAAATAGTTGATGATCTGACATGGATAGTCCGTAATAAGGAGAGAAACAATGAAACAGTTCCTTCTGATTGGAGCCTTGATCGCCGCTATGGCAGGAGCCACGGTGGCCCAGGCACACACTTCGAAGCCTCAATCTCCCCCGCCCTTCGACACAAGCGTCTTCGAAGGCGATTAATTTCAGCAGCTGATTAACTACTGGAGACCAGGAACCACATACGGCTCCTGGTCTCCATATTTGCAACGCCACAATATGCTGCAAGTCTTGGTCGACACAGCGAACGCGGAAAGCATTCTTACGCTTTCCGCGATATAATCGCATGATAAGCATACCCACGATAAATCGACTCGAATTTGAAATTGAAATATTGTCCGTCCAGCCGCCGCCTTAGCTCAGCGTCCATATCCTTCTGCGGAAAAACCCCAAACTGCCTCAGCCACGTACGCAGAGCTGACCGAAAAAGCCTGGGTAAGCGCTCTTGCTCTCCGAAATCAACGAGATGCAAAGAGCCGCCAGGCTTTACGGCGCGAAAAGATCTATCAAGCGCAAGCTCCCAGTCGGGAATAATGCACAGAGAGTAAGCGACAAACACTCGGTCAAAGCCATTCTGGCCAAATGTTTCAACGGGGTCGAACTTGGTCGCATCGGCTTGCGCGATTATCATCCGGTCGCTCAAGCTCTTTTTCTCGACGTTACTTCTTGCAGTGATCAGCATCTGTTCAGACAGATCAAAACCGTAGCAATTAGCCTTGGGGAAGCTGATCGCAGTTCGGATCAAGTTTCGCGCTGTTCCGCATCCGACCTCAAGGACCGAGCCGCCGACAGGAACATCGAGCGAAGCGATCATATGGTCCCTGCCCAATAGATATGCTTTTCGAGTGACATCATAGAAGTATCGCTGATAACGATACATCTCGTCCATTCGGTTGGTGTCGCTTGATATGCCTTGCATTGGTCTTGAATCCGCTAAAAAGTGTTCATTCCCAAACGATGATGCACAGGCATCGGGAAATCCGTCGTTGACCGACATGCCGCAAGTTTCCATTGGCGTTGGAAAGATCCATATCTTTGAATTGTCCGTCGCCGTTGATCATTTTATCAACTGATATTCACACCTGAAATATCTCTTTCCTCCTATCTGGGTCGCGTCATTTAGCGGCATTTGTTCAGATTTCAAGGTGCAATTCAAGAATGACTAAGGGTTTCAGGTTGCCGCCCTTTTCTCAAGAATAGCCCCTCCAGAAGAAAGATCGCCACGATTGAGACGGCCGCGATAATGATGATCCATATATCGGAGTTCGCCTTGATCCACAGAAAGGCGCCGAGGGCGGTAAGATCAAGCGCAATAGCCGTCACAAGGACGGTCGCGTTCGCATCGATTTCTTCTCGCAGGTGCTTCAACACACCCCAATGGACGGCGATATCCATGACGAGATAGTAGATCGCACCGAGTGACGCGATCCTGCCCAGGTCGAAAAATGCCGCAAGGAGGCCCGCGAGGA
>JAJCYU010000130.1 GCA_029262755.1 Anaerolineae bacterium | reverse complement strand
GCGACGAGCAAGACCGCGAGCACCCACCGAACCGCGAGCATGGTCATCCGATCCTCGGCCGTATGAACGCCGGAAAACCTGCGGCTCCCGGCCGGCGGGCCGCCGCCGGCGGCCGCCGCGGCCAATTGATCGGCCAAGCCGGCGGCAAAGGCGGGATCGGGCGCGTCGGCCTGCGCCGCGGCCGCGAGGCGCTGTGCGAACGCGGCCGTCTCGGCATCGATGTCCGGGGGCGGGGTGGCACCCGCGTCGGGCTCCGTGGCCAGCCAGCGCTCGATGGCGTCCCAGCGACGCCCCGCGTCGGGTCGCTCAGCCATGAGCGGCCCCCTTGTTCGCAGAGCGCGAGTTCGTAGAGCTCGTCGCGTCGCCTTCGGAAGTGGACTCGCCTCCGTCGGCGTCCTCGCTGACGTCGACCATTGCCTTGCGGAGGCGGCCGAGGCCGCGGTGCAGGAGCATCTTGACCGCGCTCTCGCCCTTGCCCATCACGCGCGCGATCTCGGCGATCGGAAGGTCGCCGTAGAAGCGCAGCGCCAAGGCCTCGTGTTGGTCGGCGCTCAGGTGGGCCGTCATCGCTCGTTGGAGGAGGTCCTGGTCGGCCATGCGCGCCGTGCTCGAGCCGGCGCCGACGTCCGGCATCCGGCGCAAGCTTTCTTCCTCGACGGAAGCTTCCTTGCCCTCGCGGCGAACGTAGCGCCGACGGTGGGCGGTAATGCGTCGTCGCGCAATGGTGAACAGCCAGGCCGGAAAACGTCCCTGCTCCTGGTAACGGGCCAGGGATGTCATCGCGTCGAGAAAGGCCGCCGCCGTGATGTCCTCGGCATCGCTCGTGGCGCCGACCCGCGCACGGACGTAGCGATAGACCGCCGGCAGGTAGCGTCGATAGACCGCGTCGAACTGCACGGGGTCTGCCTGGGCCGCAGCCACCAACTCGGCGTCAGTAGGCGCCAAGGACCGTAGACCGAGACCCGAGGGCCGGACAGGTGCTGTCGGAAGTGGAGACGGGAGCATCCATGGCGGAGAAGCATACATCACCCCGACACATGGTCGCGACGCCTCTTGGGGTCACTGACTAGCTCCGGGCGAAGTGACGAGACGACCGTTTCCCGATTGTCGAGAGATAATCCAATGGACATGTGGGGCGTGCGATCGATGCGCCGTGTGAACGTCGACGCCCGTACGGGCGCGAACCCGCACACTGCGTATCCGGTCGACCAAGCGGCCTACGAGCTCGCGTCGCTCCCAGCCGCCGTCGGCTCAGCAAGGCTGCGCGCGATGTGCCGGAATAGGTCGCTCTCCGTCACGATGCCGATCACGGAATCCTCACGTACAACCGGCAGCGCGCCGATCTTGTGGTCGACCATCATGCGCGCGGCCAACGAAACCGGCTCGTCGGGGCCGATCACGTGCACGTCGGTCGACATCACCTTCTTGATGGGAGGGATATCGGGCGCGAAAGCGCCGCTTTCACCCAGAAACGTCGCACCTTCCGGCATGGCGAGCAGCGCGTCTTCTTCGGTGATAATGCCCACGACCCGGTCGCGTGCATCGGTGACGGGCAGGCGTCGGATGTCATGCGAGCGCAAGAGTTCCAGCGCCACATCCAAGCTTAGATCGGCCGTAATCGAGATGGCCGGGGCGGTCATGAGTTCGCGAATCGGTGTGTCGTGCACGGGATCACCTGCTCCTGGTCGAGGTTGGGATCGGCGGGCAGGCGGGACTATCCCAACGCCCAGACGCTGCCTATTATACGACCTCGCGCGCTTCGGGCGATTGGATCGACCAGCATGAACGTCCCCCCCCAAACGATGGCGCCGTCCCGCGAGGGTGCGGTGGTCCCTTCCGCGCGTCCCGGCCCGGGCGTGCGGCTGGCCGTGTTGGCGGCGGTGGCCTATGCAGCGGCGAGTTTCTGGGCCTTGCGCGGCTATTGGTTCAACGCCTGGTTGGTCGACGATGACGCGCGCATGCACCTGCTGCCCTTCGTTGCGGCGCGCCAGCCTGAAGCGTTCACCGATGCCTTCCTGGTCGAGTACGCAGAGGCCTACCTGCCGCTCGGCTACAAGGGAGTGCTCGCGACCCTCGCGACGCTGGCGGAGCCATTGGTCATCGCCAAGGTGCTCGGCGCGCTGTTGGTCCTGGCGTTGTGGGGTGCCGCCTTCATCGCCGGCCGCCGACTCGGCGGCCTTGCATGCGCCGCGATCGCGCTCGCGTTCGCGGTCCACGCGGAGTTCCTGATCCTGCACACCTTTGGCGGCTTGCACCGCGGCTTTGGGTTCGTGCTTGCCATGGTTTGGGCCGCCAAACGCGCAGGGGCGCAGCGCCCAACCGATGGCCTGACGTCCTCCGCGTGGCTTGTTGCCGCCATGGCCCTGTTCTACCCGCCGGTGGCGCTCGTATGCGGGCTCGCGCTACTGATCGAGGTCGCTCCGGCGTGGCGCGGTGCGTTTGCACTGCCCACCCGTCTCCTCGTATCGGTCGCCGCCGCGGTCGTGGTGTCGGTGCTCGCCCTGGGTGCTCTGGCGGACAAACCGTCCTCACTCGGGCCCGTCGTGACCGCGGACGAGGCCGCGACGATGCCCGCATGGTCGCGCGACGGCGGACGGTTCAAGATGTTCCCCCTACCGTCGGTTGGGGAGGAACTCCGCGAAGGCTTGGGCTGGTCGCTGCAAAGCGAGAGCACGAGCTGGGCGCTCGTGCCGGCC
>JAJCYU010000129.1 GCA_029262755.1 Anaerolineae bacterium | reverse complement strand
AAGATCGGAGCCAACTGTTACCTCATGCACCACGCCGTCGTCCACGTATACAACTTCCGAGAGATTCCCCATAGCGGGATCTCGATTGGAAGGGACAGCTTGATCGGCGAGCACAGCATCTTGCGCGGGCAGGGTGGGATCTCGATCGGTGATCGGGTGTACCTGGCGCCGGCGGTTCAGGTGTTGGCGGTCAATCACGTCTACGAGGATCCGACGCGGCCCTTTAGCGAGCAAGGCATCACGGCCGAAGGAATTCGGGTTGAGGACGACGTGTGGCTCGGCGCGGGATGCATCGTGACCGACGGCGTCACGATCGGTCGAGGAGCGGTGGTTGCGGCGGGAGCCGTGGTGACCGAGGACGTAGCCCCTCATACAGTCGTGGGCGGCGTCCCGGCCCGGGTGCTCAAGGACATCAGCGCGGACGGCGCATGTGAGGACGTGTCGCCGGCCGAATCGAATCGCGGCACGCGCCGCGTGTGGCACGCTACGAAGGCGGCTCATCGATGAGCCAGGCAACGCAGCGTGAAACCCGCGCCGCGGGAGAGGATGGGGACATGGATGCACAACGCGTCAACGACGCGAACGATGCCACGCGCCGGGTGGGTGCCGAGCGACTCTCGGTCGTTATTCCCGCGATGGATGAAGCGCATGGAATCGCCGATATCTGCGGCCGCGTGCTCTCGACGCGCGAAGCCCTGTTGGCGGTCGGCGTCGCCGATCTGGAGTTGATCGTCGTCGACGACGGCTCCAGCGACGACACCGCGGCGCTGGCGGAAGCCATCGATGGCGTCCGCGTGCTGCGCCACCCGATAAACCGTGGCTACGGTGCGGCCATCAAGACGGGCTTTCGGGCCAGCACAGGCGATCTGCTCGCGTTCCTGGACGCGGACGGCACCTACCCGCCGGAATCGTATCCGGATATGGCGCAGGCCCTGATCCAGCAGCAGGCGGATCTGGTCGTCGGCAGTCGGATGGCCGATCCGGAGAGCGGCATGCCGTGGACGCGGCGAATGGGCAATCGCTTCTTCGTCGGGTTGGTGAATCTATTGGGCGCGGATCGCATCACCGATAGCGCGTCGGGCCAGCGGATCGTCCGGCGCGAGGCCCTGGCGCGCCTGTACCCGCTGCCGGATGGATTGAACTTCACGCCCGTCATGACCACGCGGGCCGTGCACGAGAACATCTCGATGATCGAAGTGCCGATCCGCTATCACGAGCGCGTAGGCGACTCGAAGCTCTCGGTCATCCACGACGGTCGACGCTTCCTGACCACGATCCTCTGGACGGCGATGGCGTACAACCCGGCGCGCTTGCTTGGCCTGGCCGGGCTCGTCGCGCTCGGCCTGGCGGGCGTGCTTGGACTGGCGCTGGTCACCATTCGCTTCGGCGGCGTGACCGAGCTGGGCCCCTGGGGCGTCGCGACGGCCTTCGCGTCCCTCGTACTCGGCGTCGCCGGATTCTCCATCCTCAACCTGGGCATCACCTTCAACTACCTCGTAAGCCTCTTCCACCGCGAGCCGGTGCACCAAGGGTTGCTCGGCTCTCGCCCCTTGATCCCGGGCCTCGATCGCGCCTTTGGTTGGCTCGGGCTCGGCGCGATGGTCGCGGGCCTTGGACTCGGCGTCGGAAGCCTCGTGGCCGGTCTCGGGGGTTGGGATATCACACGCACCTGGTTGTGGCTGCTCGGCGGCGCCATGGGAATGTTGGTGGGCATGCAGCTCACGATCAGCTGGATCCTCATGCGCGTACTCGAAGAGCTCAGCGAACGCGACACGGCCACCGGTCGCGACCTTCATGGCGAGGAGATGGATATCTCGCCCGTTCAGGCTGTCCGCGCACCGGCGCAGACGGCCGCCGCAATGACAACACGGAGCAATTGACATGGCCGATCTGATCGATCTCAAGGACATCAAGCTGCCCCGAGATCAGCAGCTCAAGCAGAATCTCGGTTCACGGCCTGTCAAGAAGCTCCGCGACGCGGACTTCCCCGACGCCGGCGCCGCCGTGCGCAACCAGACCCATCATCGACCGGAAGGCGCGGTGGACGTTCTGCTCGTCAACCCGCCGACGCCGGATGGGGGCATCTGGATCCGCACCCAGCACCGCGTGGGTCGGCGCAGCCGCGAAGAAATGGTATGGCCGCAGTGTTCGCTGGCGCAGCTGGCCGCCATGCTCCATCCCGACTACACCTTCGCCATCGTCGATGCCAACGCCGAACGGATGGACTGGCAGGAGTTCGAGCAGATCCTGCGCGAACGAGCGCCGCGTTTCTACCTAACGCAGGTGACCGCGCCCACGCTAACCAACGACATGTACGGCGTGATGCTCGCCAAGAGCCTCGGCGCCGAGACGATTGCGTTCGGCACCCATGTGACGCCGATGCCCATGGAGACGATGCGTGACTTCCCCGCGCTGGACTACATCGTGCGCGGTGAGCCGGAGCTGACGTTCCGAGAACTGATCGATGTGGTCGCAGGCAAGGAGCACGAGCAACCGCGCTGGATTCGCGATCTTCTCGCGAAGACCGATCCGCGTTGGGAAAGCTGGGAACTGCGACAGGCCAAGGCCGAGGCCGAGGTTGAGATGGGCGCGACCATGACCACAACCGTCGTCGATCCGGCGATGGCCCTGCTCGACGCGTCCGGCTCCGCGATGAGCCCGGAGGCACGCGCCGGGGACGGCGCGGACCCGGTATCGGCACGTCGGCTGGGGAACGGGATCGTCCAGGAGCCGCAGACGGCGCCCGTCGCGCGTTCAAACGGCCGAGGGAACGGAGCCACGAGCGCTGCGGGTACCGGCGCGACGAACGGGACGACGAACGGGACGCGGCCGGGCACCGGAGTCGCGGGAGGCCTGTTGCCCACCGCACCGCCGGTGTACCCGGTGCCGAGCGACGACGACCTGCGCCGCGTCAAGGGCCTGGTCTGGCGCGAGGACGGCGAGACGCGCATCAACGTCGATCGTCCGTTCCTGCCCGATCTCGACGATCTGCCGATGCCGCTGCACCACCTACTGCCGCTGGACAAGTACCGCATGCCGCTCATGAAGGGGCCCTTCACCTTCCTGGTCACGAGCCGCGGCTGCCCGGCGGGCTGCAAGTACTGCATCAAGCACGTGACCTATCAGTGGAGCGTACGGCTGCATAGTCCCGAGCGCATCATGCAGGAGCTGTGGTTGCTGCACGATCTGGGCATCCACAACATCCACATGTACGCCGATCTGTTCACGGTCAACCGTGAACAGGTGATGGAACTCTGCCGACTGATCATCAAGGAAGAGCTGCCCATCAAGTGGACCTGCAACTCGCGCGTGGACTACGTGGACGAAGAGATGCTGACCGTGATGGGCCGCGCCGGCTGTTGGCTGATCAGCTGGGGCATCGAGAGCGGCAACGAGATGATCCTCAAGAAGGCCGCCAAGGGCGCCGACCCCAAGAAGGCCCACCGCGCCCTGGCCTGGGCGCGCAACGCCGGCATCAAGAACTGGGGCTATTTCATCATCGGCCTCCCCGGCGAAACCGAGGAGACGATCCGCGAGACGATCGATCTCGCCAAGGACCTGCCGCTGGACATCGCCCTGTTCCACGTCGCGGCCCCCTACCCGGGCACGCCCTTCTTCTTCGACGTCGTCGAGAACGGCTGGTTCAAGGAGGGCACGCGCTGGGAAGAGGTCGACATGGACAAGGGCACGGTCCTGGAGTACGACAACCTGAGCGCCGACGACCTGCTCGAATGGCAACGTAAGGCCTTCCGCGAGTGGGCCCTGCGCCCGGGTCCGGCCTGGACCTATCTGAAGATGCTCTTCTCCGACTACCACACCTTCAAGCGCGCGCTCCGCGTCGGCATGGAGCACTTCTCGTGGGCGGTGGGGGTGAAGGGGGAGTGATGTTGGTGTACAACGAACCGGACTTCGGATGCTGAGAACTATCAAGCATCGTGTTCGTCGTTCGGCACGTCTTTTCGAGTTCCGTGCACGAAGTATTGGCAAGACACGCTTCTTGTGCCCGATCTGTCTGTATCGTGGTCCACTCCGTGATCTACACGCCAAGACCGGTGTGCGCGCCCATGCGCAATGTCCCCGATGTGGTGCGGTCGAGCGGCATCGGCTTCAGCGGCATGTCGTGGGTGAGTTGCTACGAGATCCCTCCTTTCTTGGGTCGCGCATGCTCCACTTCGCGCCCGAGCCCTTTTTCCAGCCGTGGTTCCGCGAGCGATTCGCGCACTATGAATCGGCAGATTTGATAAGGACCGATGTAGACCACAACGTAGATCTACAGAAACTGCCATTTGCGGACGCCACCTATGATTTTGTCTTTGCCTCACACGTGTTGGAACATGTGCCCGACGACGTGAAGGCCATCGCCGAAATCGCACGGGTTCTTCGGCTTGGTGGGATCGCGGTTCTTCCCGTACCTATCGTATCGGAACACACAGTTGAGTATCCCAAGGCAAACCCGCATGAGGCCTTTCACATGCCAGCGCCGGGGCGTGACTATCGCAAACGGTTGGAAGCGAATTTCTTGCGGGTTGATTGGGTTTGCTCCGATCGAGCACCCTCTGAGATCCAGCCGTACATCTACGAAGATCGTACAATCTGGCCGAATGCAGAATCCCCACTCCGGCCCGGAATGACCGGCAGACGCCACCAAGACTACGTCCCTGTTTGCTACGCTTAGCCTGGGGATGCACCCTGACAATGGAGATCATCGCGTGACTTTGTCTTCGCCATCGAATCCTGCTGCTGTAGCACAAGACCTTGAAACAGCTTCCTCGGCTGCTGCAGATAGCCAAGTTGAGCTTATCTCGCCCTACGGGGGCCGTCTCGTAAACCTCTTGGTCGACGCAGGTCAGCGCGATGCGCTCAAGGAAGAGGCTGGTGCCCTGCCGTCCATCCAGATCTCGGAACGCGCGGTTTGCGACCTCGAACTGCTCGCCACCGGCGCATTCTCGCCCTTGGATCGCTTCATGGGGCCGGAAGACTTCCGCCGCGTGATCGCTGAGATGCGCCTGGCCGATGGCGCCATCTTTCCGATTCCCATCACGTTACCCGTCGCGGCCGAGGATCTCAAGGGGGTCGAGGATCACATCGCTCTTCGCGACAGCAACAACAACCTGTTAGCCGTCATGGATGTCGAGCACATCTACCCCTGGGACATGCAGGAGACGGCGCGGCTCGTGTTCGGCACGACCGATGCGCGGCATCCACTGGTTGCCGAGATGCACAGGTGGGGGGATCTAAACGTCAGCGGTCGTCTACGCGTACTCGCGTTACCGCGCCACTACGATTTCGAATCGCTTCGTATGACCCCGACTCAGGTACGTACGCGGTTGGCGTCCTATGGGCACGAAAACGTCGTGGCATTCCAGACCCGCAACCCGTTGCACCGCGTTCATGAAGCCTTGACCAAGCGCGCCACCGAGTCGGTCGACGGCACTCTGTTGCTCCACCCCGTGGTCGGAATGACCAAACCCGGCGACGTCGACCACTTCACGCGCGTCCGCACGTACCGTGCTCTTGTCGACAACCACTACGAATCGGATCGGGTCCTCCTTTCGCTTCTCCCACTAGCTATGCGAATGGCGGGGCCACGCGAAGCACTTTGGCATGCGCTCATCCGCCGAAATTTCGGAGCGAATCACATCATAGTCGGCCGCGATCACGCCGGCGCCGGGGTCGACTCGACCGGAAAGCCATTCCACGGCCCATACGATGCCCAGGAACTCGTCGCCAAGCATCAGGACGAGCTCGGTGTGAAGATGATTCCGTTCAAGATGATGGTCTACGTCGAGGGCGAGGACCGATACGAAGAAGAAGTCAACCTGAGTCCCGAGCAAAAGACGCACTCCATCTCCGGAACGCAGGTCCGCGAGGAATACCTTGCCAAGGGCAAGCTACTCCCGGAATGGTTCAGCCGCCGCGAGGTAGCCGCGGTTCTGCGCGACGCCTATCCACCCCGGCACAAGCAGGGTGTGTGCATCTGGTTCACCGGATTGAGCGGCAGCGGCAAGAGCACGATTGCCAACGTGCTCAAGGTGCGGCTGGAGGAATCCGGTCGACAGGTGACGGTGCTCGACGGGGACGTGGTTCGAACCCACTTGAGCAAGGGCCTCGGCTTTAGCAAGGACGACCGGGACACGAATATCCGTCGTATCGGCTTCGTGGCATCCGAGATCGTCCGACACGGCGGGACCGTGATCTGCGCTGCAATCAGCCCCTACAGGGCCACGCGCGACGACGTGCGCAACCACGTTGGCGAAGAGCATTTCTGCGAGGTGTACGTCGACACGCCACTAGCCGTATGCGAGGCACGCGATGTGAAGGGGCTCTACGCGAAGGCCCGGCGAGGCGAGATCAAGGGATTCACGGGCATCGACGATCCCTATGAGCAACCGGCCGCGGCCGAAGTGGTCGTCACGGGTGACGGCGCGGATCCGGACGTGAGCGCGGAAGTGCTCGTGAAGTGGCTTCGTTCGCGGGGCTACATAGCGGATGAAGTCACGACGTGATCCGCAGGCCCATTCGATTGTTCACCGCACTACGTGGAAGCACTATGCTCCCTAACTCAAGACTCTGCTCGAATCGTTATTATCAGGGAGAACTGGACACGAGACAGGTAGAAAGCCCTTCTATCCGGTTGCCCATCGGAGCAATCCAAGTGAGACAAGCCTACTTTCGCACGACGATCGTGCGCCGGGTTAGCGCTGCGCTACGTGAGCTTTGCGCAGGGTCAGCGGAGAGTCGACGCCCCTCTACCAGCCCAATGTCTACAATGCTGGACATTGGATTGCGCTACTGTAAGACGCCAATTCAATCAGTCATTGACATCGGCGCGAACGACGGTCATGACACCCGCATGCTCGCGGAGTACTTCAACGTCGAGCCATCCAGTGTGATTGCAGTGGAAGCACATCCCCAACTCTGCGAAGCGCTACGAGAAAATCTGCCTGGGTTTCGAATTGTCGAAAGCGCAATCACCGATCACGACGGAATCGCGGCACTAGCGGCAGTCAACGCGCTGGCGAGTAACAACGGAGTCTCATCCCTCAGACGAAGACGCCTTGCAACATACGACTACGATACAATGTCGATCACGACTCCAACACAGACTCTCAAGTCACTTATCGAGAACACCGATTGGGAGTCGGTAGGTTTTGTCAAGATCGATGTAGAAGGCATGTCCTATGAAGTGTTGAAGGGTGCAGAGGACCGGCTCCAAGACATAGTTGCGCTGCAGGTCGAAACCGAAATGATAGAAGTCTTTGAAGGCCAGCACTTGCATTTCGAAGTGGCGGAATTGTTAAATTCTCACGGATTCGTCATGACATATCTCCAGAGGTACGTTACCCAAGCTGATACCGTATGGGTTCGATCAGAGTGCCTGGCGCAACCCGGCGAATTCTACACGGACTCGATGAGGTGCGAAACGCAAGAGACGACGCGAGATTAGCGAGATCGCACGCATACTTGAAGGCAGTAGCGCACGACGGCTGCTCGTGTACTACAGCATTCCATTAGAGTCGCGGAAAATATACGCTTGGCATGATGGATTCACTGCGGCAATCGAACAACTCGCGCCGCATATTCCGACAGCTTTCGTCAATATTCAAGATATAGAAGAACTAGAACGAGTCGCTGCCTCGGTACGTAGCACAGACTTTATACTGGCAAAGAGCAACTGGGGTTGGATCGTTGACAACTACGTGCGGAGAGCGTTTCGATCGAGAAGGCCACTCCTGGGAATCATGATATCCGGTAGCGAGCCTCCGCCAGTAAGAAGGAAAATGGCGTTCTACGATATCTTGTACTATGAGACCCCGTGGTATCGTCAATACCTTCAACAAATGCCGCCATCTCTACATGCATTCGGCATCGATACAAGGATCATGACGCCAGCGAGACCAGGATTCCCGAAAACAATCGATGTTCTCTCAGTTGGAGCATTTCGAGACTACAAACGACAATACCTACTTGCATCCCTCCCAGGCCGAAAAATTGTGATTGGTGACTCCGCCTCCAGCGACCCTGGAGTACTTGCGCAATTGAACGCCGCCGGAATTGAAACTATGAATTTCATGCCATATGAGATATTGGCCAGTTACTATCAAAGCGCAAAGTTGGTTTATATTCCCGCAACGGTACACGGAGGAGGTGAACGCGCAGTTCTTGAAGCAATAGCATGCGGGATAGAGGTAAGAGTCGAGTCTGATAATCCCAAACTGGTGGCCCTCGCGGAACAGCGGAAAGTATGGGGCCATGAATATTATGCGCGTCAACTGGCAGTAGGAATTGCACTCTCATCGAAACGACGACGTGGCTGGCGGATATGGCATTCAGCATGGCGCTAGACTTCCTCCGAATATTGTTGTTGCTAGTTCTGCTCCAGCCAGGCTTGCAGTTGCGACTCAGACTTCCAGTCACAATCGTGGCTTCCGAAACCCTTTGGTCGCGTGAGGAGCTAGTCGCAGAGTACCCAGGTGTGTTTACCACCACCACAGACTCTCGCGGCTCAATCCACGTGTTTTGGGCAGGCACGTCGAGGGTCGAGAGCAGCGATAGCGAATTGATCTTTCACTCTGAGTACTTTCAGAGTGACTGGAGTGCAATGAATGACGTGTTCATTGCATCGGGAAGCGGGCGCATTGAATATCCAAACGCCACTTCAACTAGTGATGGATGGGTTCACTTAACGTGGCAGGAGTCAGGCCTGTTGATGTATTCGAGAGCCCTCGGCGAGAGAGCTGAGTCAGCAGCATCATGGAGTGAGGCGGTGGCCCTAACGCCAATAGGATATTCATCCCACGATATGTGCTCTATCGCCACAACAATTGAGACTGGATTGATGATTGCCTGTGCAACCATATCCGGGCAGGACGGCAGACTGATCGCAATCTCAAGTACAGATAGCGGTGAGACATGGGATGAGCCACAGCTGATCGCCCATGCAACCGAGCGACTAGCGCCGGCAATGGCCAATCTGACGGTTTGTCCAGATGAGAGTATTCATGTAGTTTGGACGGAGTTGGAGTTACCTCAGGGTTGGCCTCCAACGAGAGTCATGTATTCAGGTATTGGTCCAGATTCAGCTCGGTGGACCAGACCCACACCTGTCGCCTCGGCGAATCAGGGGTGGGCGGTGATGGGTTGTAACAGAGTTGCACTATTCGTTGTTTGGAACGGAAGTGCTCCAAATGGTGGCCGTTTCGCGCGAGCGTCAGATGACTTCGGTGTTTCGTGGCAGCCAACAATAAAGATCAGTGAGGCGTCCGGCCTAACATCCGGTTCCCCTAGTATCGTGGCTGACGCACGTAGTCGCATGCATGTCTTAATGTTTGGCGATCGACGGGAAGGCGAACCTACTTCAGAATCATTGTATACAGTGCTAGGCTCGAACACGGCTTCGGCAGTGCAAGTATTGTCGGCTATCGGGGATACCGAGATTTCAGTTGGTGGACCGAAGCTGGAACTCGTCGATGGAAACACTTTGCACGCCTTTTGGCGGCAGGAGGCAAGAGCAGGACAACACAGCGATGCAAGGATAGGTTTGTGGCATCGACAAGCATTCATTGCGGACTTGCCTGGCTTGGAGGGTTCCGGCGGATCCACACCTGCCCTGCGGGCGCCAACTGCGACGGCCACATCAATTGGCCGAAAGTCGCCTGAGGTAGGAATGGTCGAAGGATATTCCGTAGAAAGCATTCAGGCGCCGTTCTCGACTGTGCCGAAACGGTCCTCCCTTGCCCTAGTCTTCGGAGCAGTCGCTGCTGTCTCATTTGTCTTTGTTTTTGTGAGGTTGAGAATGAAAAGTGGTCGCTAGGGGCCCGCATCCGGCACTTGTGGGGGACGTCACGAAGACACTCGTCGTTAGGACATTGGTGGATGGGATTGGTTTCGTGTGTCAGTGAAGCCTGGTTCTCACATTTCGCATTCGCGAGGTGAGGGAGTGGTAATCGTAAGGCCCGCGAGTCGCTGGACTCTCATTTCGCCGTCTGAGTTGTGGCAATTCCGGGAACTGGGAATCATGCTTGCTCAGCGCGAAATCAGCGTGCGTTATCGGCAAAGCATTCTCGGGGTGTTGTGGGTAATTATTCAGCCCGCTGTTACGGTTCTAGTGTTTTCGTTGCTGTTCAATAGGCTATTGGGAGTCCCCTCAGCGGCTGGTGTGCCCTACCCGGTACATAGCTATTCCGGACTGATACTGTGGGGATTCTTCGCAGGCTCGGTTGGGAGATCGGCTCAGGTACTCGTTGCCAACCGTGGGCTACTGACAAAAGTGTACTTCCCACGTGTGTTCATTCCACTGTCAGTAATTCTGGCAAGCTTGGTGGACTTGATTGCCGCTGGGGTCGTGTTCGGAGTGTTGCTGGTTGCGACCCAAACAGTGCCATCAGGCAATCTTTTGCTCATTCCCGTGTCGTTGCTGATGGCAGTCTCATGCTCAATTGGCATGGCGTTACTTGTATCTGCCATGAATGTCCGCTACCGGGATGTTCAACAAGCGGTTCCATTCATTTTGCAATTGATGATGTATTGTAGTCCGATCATTTATCCGATAGAGAAAATTCCTGAGCAGTGGCATTGGCTATATTCTATGAACCCAATGGTATTGCCAATCCAGCTGTTTCGGAGTGCGGTATTGGGTACCCCAATTGATGTGCCGTTCGTGAATGGAGTAGCTATTGCGTTCACGTTATTGGTATTGGGCCTCTGGTATTTTCACGCAACGGAGAGGCGTTTTGCCGACATCGTCTAGTTCTGCAATTGGACAGGTAGTGCCGTCGATTTCTGTGCGCGGAGTCTCTAAAGTTTATCAGAAGGGCGGAATGCATCACGATACACTGCGGGGACTGGTGGCTGGCCTATTTCGGAGCATTGGTACACCAAGGGCGGTTCGTCGAGAGGCGCATTGGGCACTGAGGAACGTGACGTTTCGCGTGATGCCAGGTGAAGTGGTCGGAATTGTGGGAGACAATGGTGCAGGCAAGAGTACGTTGCTTAAGGTATTGTCAAGGATCACATCTCCGACTTCTGGTGAAGTAATCCTGCGAGGCCGGGTAGGTTCGCTACTTGAGGTTGGCACTGGATTCCATCCCGAGCTAACTGGTCGAGAGAACATCTTCATGAATGGTGCGATACTAGGTATGACACGCAGCGAGATTGAGGCTAGATTTGAAGACATTGTGCATTTCTCTGGTGTCTCGAATTATCTAGACACCCCGGTAAAGTGGTACTCGAGCGGAATGTATGTGCGTTTAGCTTTCGCCATTGCAGCGAACGTTGACGTCGAGACTTTGATCGTGGACGAAGTTCTCGCCGTAGGAGATGCGGCATTCAGGCAAAAATGCATTAAGCGCATGAATTCTGTGGCCGAGGATGGACGTACGGTGTTATTTGTTAGTCACAGCCTTGGCTTAGTTCAAAGTCTTTGCACCCGGGTGTTGGTGTTGGAGGCGGGCTCCGTTGTGTTTGATGGTCCTACGGCGAATGGTATTCAATGGTATCTGGAGCGAATGCAGGAGCTTACGTACTCTGATATGAAGTCTGATGGACAGAGTAGTGAGGTTGGCGATAGCGATATTGGATACGAAGGAATTGAGATCGATGGTCCGTCGGTGGGCGGGGAGGGGGTCTTGATCGCCGGGCGAAGTGTTACGTTTCGAGTTCGATTTCGCGTGGGGAATCAGAGCGTTCCTGGTGCACGATTCTTGTTGTCTGTTTATAGCGAGTACGGAGTCGCAATGTTGAACTGTGATACTCAATTCGCCGATAGCGAGCCGCTTAAGTTAGAGCATTCGGGTGTAGCGTTGTGCTCGTTGGAGCGTTTGCCATTGGCTCCCGGCCGGTATCGGATTGCAGTGGCCATCCATGCTCGAGGGCATGCTGTAGTTCATATTCCAAAGGCTGCGATGGTTGTAGTAGGAACATCAGAGTTCTTCGCTTCAGGTTTGAGCCCGGATCCGTCGGCTGGGGTGATCATGGTCGAGCACGATTGGAGGTTCGAGGCATGACGGTGTTTCGAGGTCGCGGAAAGGCCAAGAAAGGCCTATCCAAGCCAGCGCGATTGTGTATATACGGATGGTATGGTATTCCGAATCTGGGCGACGAGGCGATTCTTGCATCGATGGTTCGAGTTGTTCGGAAGGCTCTTCCGAATGTTCACATATCGATATTGACATTCAATTCAGATCATACTTTGGGATTGCATGATGTAGATGAGGTGATCGATGCTCCTGCTCGGATGTCGTGGCGACAGCGGTGGGCGGCTTGGCAAGTCTTGTATCGGTCTGACGTGTTCGTACTTGGTGGTGGCGGTTTCTTCCATGGCAGTAGCGGTCGTCGGCCTTGGTTCGAGATGCTCATCGCCGCCAAGTGGTGTGGTTGTCATACGATTGTGCACTCCGTTGGTGTTGATGACTCGGCATTCCGGAAGTGGCATTGGCGATGGATTTGGCGAGGGGCGTTAATGCACGCTACGGATGTGTCTGTTCGGGACGAATACTCCCAGCAGCTCATTCTGTCTACTGGATTTCCTAGAGAAGTTCAGGTGTTTCGGGATCCTGTGTTTTTGCTGCGAGACCAACTGGTAGCGGCCAGTGCATTAGGTTCGCAGCCGGCGCTTGGGGGATCGGCGCGGCGAGTGTGTGCGGTGGTGATGGGGGTTCCCACGTATCGCATCGTAGAGTATTCAGCACGGGAGTATATTTCAAGGGTAGCAGATTGTATTGACCTTCTTGTTCAAGAGCTTGATTGTGACGTCGTGTTTGTTCCTTTCGATTTGCAACAGGATCGAGATATTGAAATGAGTCTCCAATGTGTCGGTGGTATGCGGGAGTCAGCGCGGGCAGAGGTGCTAACTCATGAGGCGAGCCTGTCAGAAGTGATTGCCTTGTTCGAGCAGAGTGAGTTCGTGGTTGCGGCTCGCTTGCATGCGCTTATTCTGGCCATCGTCGTGGCCACCCCAGCGATTGTGATTGACTATCAGGCTAAGGTGGCAACCATGGCTCAACTGGCAGGAGTTTCTGATAATACGATTTCGCTGGGTGAGTTGAATGTGGCTTCGTTTGCAGTTGCGTTTAGGGGGGCACATGTTGCTTCGGCTGCAACGCGTGAGCGGTTTGGGTCAATTGGCGAGGACATGCGGACTAGTGCTTCGTCTGGTATGCAAGTAGTCGTGGATGCATTGCGCTCTGGCGTTGTGTTGGAAGGGGAGTAGTGTGACTGTGCGGCAATCGTTGATAGTTCGCTTCGTTCCGTCGTCGGTTCGGTGGAATTCGAATTCGTTTTATCTGTCCCTCAGGGATGCGGTCGAAGGTCCGGACGTATCGATTCTACGCTCCGAGGACGATTTCATAGGGCTACGATGGTTGTTCGAGCATCGCAGATGCGTGGATGTCTTGCATTTGCACTGGCTGCACTACCACTACTCGGGATCTGGTATTTCAAGGCTTGTGGGTTCATTCAAGTTGGTTTGTAAGTTGCTGTGTGCGCGTGCTCTCGGTTATCGATTGATTTGGACTGTTCACAACTTATATCCGCACGATTCGACTCCGGATCTCTTGGAGCGGTTCGTGCGCATGGCCGTGGCGAACCTCGCTCACGTCATTTCAGTCTTTTGTTCAGAAGCGGCAGTCCGAGTTCGCCGGGAGTTTCGCTGTAGCAATGTTGTCGTGATTCCGCATGGTCCTTATTCGGTGGTTGATGAAGACCTGGAGAGTCGGGCTCACGCTCGTGCACTGCTAGGTTGGAACGATAAGTTTGTATACTTGTTTTTTGGTGCGGTTCGTCGTTACAAGGGCGTCGAGTCACTCGTGGCGTCATTCTGTGCGGAGTCGACCGGAGATAGCCGTTTACTGATTGTGGGGAGGTGTTCAGATGAAGTGTTGGAAATGGAGCTGCGGTCAAGGGTGAGACAGCTGCAGGGTGTACAATTCGTGAATGCTTTCTTGAGTGAGGTCGAGCTAGACCGTCATCTTGCCGCCTGTGATGTTGTAGTCTTACCATACCGGGATGTCTTGACGTCCGGGTCGGTGGTTCGGGCGATGAGCGCTGGTCGGGCCGTTATTGCGCCTGAGGTTGGGTGTATACGGAGTATGGTTGGTAACGACGCCGGCATTACGTATTCGCCTATTGAAGCGGATGGACTGCAGGCGGCGCTTGGGAAGGCTAGGCGTCTCGATCTAGCGGCCATGGGCCAAGTTGGGCGTCGCAAGTGTGCTGAGAACAGTTGGCTGTCGATTGGCGAGGCGTTTCGGAGAGCGTATCGGGGTGCGCCGTGAGTGGTGAGAGTGGTTGGGAAATTGTTA
>JAJCYU010000128.1 GCA_029262755.1 Anaerolineae bacterium | reverse complement strand
TTTGCGGAGGCCACACCCCACCTCACCTTGGACGCCGGCGCCCCAATGTGCCGTTCACTGCTCACCAAGCCTTCCCATACGACGTCCTGCCCGACAACAACGTCGCCCAGACAATAACCTCCGGCGCCACACCAAACGTTCCCACTCAGCCCCCACCCGAGGAGCCCCCGACCCATGGCCGACACCCCGCTCAACGGCCAGTCTCCACCCAAGTCCCCCAGCCGCCCCATTTCCGTCGCCACCTGGTCGACGCTCGCCGATCGCACCCCCACCTACGCGCTCGTGGCCGACGTCGATCTCGTCGTGACCCGCTACGACGACAAGGTATCCGTCCTCTACGGCCGCTGCCTCCACCGTGGCGCCCTGCTCTCGGACGGCCACGTCGATGGCGACAACCTGATCTGCGGCGTGCACAACTGGGACTACCGGCTCAGTTCCGGCGTGAGCGCGTACAACAACGACGAAGCGCTGCCCCGATTCCACGCCTGGATCGACGCCGACCCCGCCGCGGACGCCGTCTTCGTCGACGAGGCGGAGATCATCGCGTGGCGCCGCGACCATCCGCAGCCCTACGATCGCGACAGCTATCTGGGCCTTTACCAGGACCACCACGGCGCGGCCGAGGAACCCTACAACGCCCACATCCAACGATTGGCGCGCGAAGGCCTGAGCAAGCTCGGCCACCACGGTCCTGTATCCGCGATGGGCGTGCCCCTGACCGAGTTGCCGCGCTGGGCGGACCTGCAGATCATGACCGGGCAGCTCGCACAGCCGCCTTTGCTCGACGACCATCCCGTCGCAACTGAACTCGTGATCGGACCGTCCGCGCGCAAGCCGCTCCACCTCGCGATCCCGCTCTTCGTCAGCGACATGAGCTACGGCGCGCTCAGCGCCGAAGCCAAGATCGCTTTGGCCCGTGGAGCACAGCTCGCCGGCACCGGCATCGCGTCGGGCGAAGGGGGCATGCTGCCCGAGGAGCAGCAGGCCAACGATCGCTACTTCTACGAGCTGGCCAGCGGCCGCTTCGGCTGGAGCCTGGACAAAGTGGCGCGCTGCCAAGCATTTCACTTCAAGGGCGGTCAAGGCGCCAAGACTGGCACCGGTGGCCACCTGCCGGGCCACAAGGTGACGGCCAAGATCGCAGAAGTGCGCGGCCTCGAGCCCGGCCAAGATGCGATCAGCCCTTCGCGCTTCCCGGACCTGGAGAGCGTGGACGACTTCCGACGCGTGGCCGCCGACGTTCGCGACGCGACGGGCGGCATCCCGGTCGGCTTCAAGCTATCGGCGCAGCACATCGAAGCGGATATCGATTTTGCGTTGGCCGTCGGCTGCGACTATATCGTGCTCGACGGGCGAGGCGGCGGCACGGGGGCGGCGCCGAACCTGTTCAAGGCCAACATCTCGGTGCCCACAATGGCTGCGCTGGCCCGCGCACGACGGCATCTGGACGGCCGAGCCGGCGAGGCGCCCGGCGGTGTGGATGCGGCCGACGTGACGCTCATCATCACGGGTGGTCTGCGCGTCGAAAGCGACTTCATCAAGGCCATGGCCCTTGGGGCCGACGGTATCGCCGTCTCCAACAGCGCACTGCAAGCGATCGGCTGCCTCGGCATGCGTGCCTGCCACACCAACAACTGCCCCGTCGGCATCGCCACGCAGCAAGAGCACCTGCGCCAACGGCTGATCATCGAGGCCTCCGCCAAGCGCCTGGCCAACTGGTTCGCGGCGACCGTCGAGCTCATGGAGGTCATGGCCCGCGCTTGCGGCCACGACGCCTTGTCCGGTTTCCGTCACGAGGATCTCAGCACGTGGCATCGCGATCTCGCCTACCTGACCGGTGTGCGCTACGCAGGCGTCACTCCGCTCTAGAGTGCGCGGCGGCTCACAGAGGCCGCCTGCGCTCGTCCTGAGAAACTCGCCGCACGCTCCGCCACCGAACACGGAGCGACACGTACAAAGGATCGACGTACCCGCAACCTGCAAGGAGCGCATCGTGCCCGAGATCGTGGTAGCCGGCTTTATCGTGGCGCTCATCTCGCTGGTGGCCGCCAAGCTGCGGCCATTCCCCGACATCCAATGGGTCTTGGCCGCGGACACGCTTGGTCTGCACTACGAACCCGGCCGACGGGTCGATCGCCGCGCCATGGAGGGCGAGATCGGCGCGCACCTGGTTCGCGTTCGGACGGCCCGGCAGGACTCGACTCACGGGGCGGACGGCCGCCCCCTCACGGTCTACGAGTGTTTCTTCGCCCGCTCGCTGCCCGTGCAGGTGACGGTGCGCAGCGAAGGTATGCTGACCAGCCTGTGGAACGTGAAGGGGCTGGACGAGTTTCAAGGCGGTGAAGCGCTCTTCGAAAGCAACGTGCAAGTCAAGACTTCCGACGAAGCCGCCGTGCGTCGATTCTTGGAGGAAAATCGGCTCGCCGCCTTGAAGCTGTACCTCCAAGGCCATGGAGATGCCCACATCGATGAGCACGCGATCCGCTGGCGCACGATGGATGTCGCGGATGACGCGCAGCATATCGTGCGCCAAGTCCGGCAGCAGTTGGCGCTGGCAGACGTGCTCGTCGGCGAAGAAGGGATACGCCTGGCCCTCGATCCAGCGACCTCTGCCCGTTCACGGGCCGACAACGAGCGCGAGAAAGATGAAGAGGGAAGAACCGATCGGCAACGTCCCAATCGCCGCCTTGCCCAAGCACATCGCGATGAACGGAGCCGAACACCACGCAACCCGGCGTCGCCGTCCGCGACGTCCACCGCGGCGGCTGAGGGTAGTCATCGTCCCCGCGCTTCGACCCCTCTCGAGCCGTCGGTCGACCTCCCTAGCACGGCGGTAGAGGTTCCGTCCGACGCAGCGACCCCGTCCCGACCGACCCCAACGATTTCGACCTCGTCCGATTCCGAAGGAACGGCCGCAACGAAGGTCTCGTATTCAGCGCCGACCTCGCCGTCTACGTTAGCGCCGCGACCCAGGTCGTCGTCGTCATCTACCTCTTCTAGGTCATCCACTTCTTCCACGTCATCTACGCCGCCACCGCCGCGGCCACCGTCCACGTCTCCCCCCGACCGTGCTCCGTCGACCCCTCCCGCCCGCGCCCACGCCGCCGACCGAGACGACGCCCGCGCCGGTGCACCGACCAAGGCGCCCGCCGACGAGCCTGCGAACATCGTGCGTGACCCCCTTGTGGTCGCGGACGCGTTGTTCGGGGGTGGGCTGACCGGCATCGACAGCGGCGCGCTGTTCGAGTCGACGTTCGCCGATCGGCCCGTCGCGTGGCAGGGCGTGGTGCGGCGGGTTGAGCGCGTAACGTTGGACTTCGTGTTCGACCACGGACCCTTCACGCGCGTGGTCGTCGAGGTTCACGCCGGTACCGGGAGCGCGCTCCGTGCCCGGCCCGTCCTGGCCGTGCTGAGCATGCCGCACGATGCGTCCGAATCGCTGCGCGACTGGATCGGCAAGCAGGCTGCGTTCCGGGGCCGGCTGATCGGCCACGATCCCTTCTCGCGCCAACTCTTCGTCGCCGACGTCGACGGCCTCCACGCTGTGGCGCAGCGCTAGCGGCAGCGCCGGACACGGAACGCGTTGCCGCGCGTCGCACGGTCCTGTGGCGCGACGAGCCAGAGGGTGCGACCAGCCCTGCAGCGCAATCGGCCGATCGAACCTGCCGGTCCCGTAGGCCCGCCGCCCTACTCCCGCTGCCCGATCGCAGCCCGCTCCTGGCGCAAGAACGCGCGTAGGCTGCCTTCGGGCTCGTAGCGCGCGAGGAAGTCGGCCAACGAGACCTCGTCATGCGGGCGCCCGACCGCGTCGATCCACTGCAGGAAGGGCACGAGGTGAGAGCGCGCCGTGCGAAGCTCCGCGGCGAGCAGGCGGGCCACGACACCGCCGGCCTCCAGGAAACCGGTGGACCTGTAGCGCGCCAGGGTTTCCTCGCGATCGTAGGGCACGAGCACCGGTTCACTTCGCCAGCGATCGCCCTCGCCCTCGAAGATCACGTAGTGGGCGCGTGGGTCGCCGGAGAAGGGCAGGCCGACCGAGCCGACGTTGACCACGTACGTGTCGTTGATCGAGCGGGCCATCGGACGATGGGTGTGGGCGCAAACAAGCACGCGTTCGTCGCCGAGCGCGGCGATTTCCGCCAACAGCGCGTCCGACGTCCACGGCCCGACGCCCTCGCGGTTGGAGCGCGGAGTCCCGTGTACCAGGCGCAGCTCCGGCGCGCTTATCGCGGTCAGCGCGGGCGGCAGGGCGTCGATGAAGTCGGCCTCGTCCTGCGCCAGTTCGGCGGCCATCCAGCGTGCGCTGACCCAATCGGGCGACTTCATCCACGCAGGATTCGCGCGGCCCGTGCGAAAATCCAACAGGTATTCCTCGTGATTGCCACGGACGGAGCGCAGACCGGCCGCACGAACGCGCCGCACCACGGCTCCGCCCTCCGGCCCGCGGCCCACGAGATCGCCGCCCACGAGCACCTCGTCGAGGCGGCGCCGCGCGATGTCGTCGAGCACGGCCTCGAGGGCGGGAATGTTGCCATGGATGTCCGCCAGAATCGCGATGCGCGCCATGGGGCAGAGGGTAGCAGCGGGAACGGAGGCCACCAACGACTTGGGAAGGGATTGGACAGATCGTTGACCCCCGCGCGGGAGCCCCGTGCAGGACCCTGCGCAGAACGACGCCTAGCGAAGCCGCAGGGCTGTGAGAACGAACCTGCGGCAGCGCAACACGCCGCCACGACCGGCCGTGGACGGCCGCTGGCATCGCGGGGACTGGACCGTGCATAGTGGGGCCCTCGTCCGGACCCTATTCCTACCGCGGAGCCTTCTCCCCGATGAGCCCTTCGCCCGCCCTACTGGCTACGCTCGGCGCGATCCTCGCGCTGCTCGGGTTCGGCGCATGGTGGCTGTTGCACGTGACGGAAGGGGCCTACGTAGGCCCGCGATTCGTGGTCTGGCTCTACGACCTGAGCGCGGCGCGCTACGATCGCATCAAGGATCTGCGCGAATCCGAGGAGGCGATCGACCTGGGAGTGCCCCTCGCAGAGCTGTTGCTCGCCGACGGTATGGCAGGGCCCGATGCCCGCGTCTTGGATGTGGCCACCGGCACGGGCCGGTTGCCGATCGCGCTGCTCTCGATGCCGATGTTCGACGGAAAGGTCGTCGGGGTGGACTTGTCGGCGCGCATGTTGGAGCTCGCGCGTGCAAAGCTTGTTGTGGCCGAAATGGCGGATCGGGTGACCCTGTTGCACCATCCGGCCACGCCGTTGCCCTTCGACGGCCGTTCCTTTCACGCAGTGTGCCTGTTGGAGGCCCTCGAATTTCTACCCGATTCCGACGCCTGTCTTGCCGAGCTGTATCGTGTGCTTGTGCCCGGCGGGCACCTGCTGATCACGCAGCGGATCGACCGGCAGGCACGGCTGATGCCCGGCAAGGCGGAGAGCCGCGAGGCCTTCATCCGCCGGTTGGAGAAGCATGGGTTCGTGGACATGGTACGCCGGCCATGGACGACGCTCTACGACCAGGTGTGGGCCTGTCGCCCGAACGAGCGATGACGCGCCGCGATTCGTCGCGCTTCACACTGCGTGCGATGACACCCCGATGAGCCCTTCGTTTCACGTTCCATCCGCCGACGACCTGTTGGCCGTGCGCCCATCGCCCGTGGCCGAGCTTCTCGCGCCAGAGATGCTTGTCCCGCGCTACGACGGACGGGGCGTCGCCAACGTGCCTGCTACCGTCGCGGCATTGCTCGGTGCGGACGCTGGACCGCTACCACCGCTCGACGAAACGCTTTGGCGCGATCTTGCCCCCGGCGCACGTCGGGTGCTCTTGCTCGTGGTCGACGCGCTCGGCTATGAGCGCCTGAGCGAGCTGCTGGCAGGCGACCAGCCGAGCGTCACCTGGCTTCGTGCCGCGGGAGCCCGCGTCGCGCCCTTGACGTCCGTCTTCCCGAGCACGACCACCGCGACGATGGCCACGTTGTGGACCGGATTGCCGCCGGCCCAACACGGGATGGCCGGCTACCGTTTGTGGCTGCGCGAGGTCGGGACCGTCGCCAACATGATCCGCTTGCGGCCGGCGCGCAAACCAATGATCGGCGTCGACCTCGTGTCGAGCGGCGCGCTCTCGGTCAAGCACTTCCTGCCCGGCCCGACGCTCGCGCAGCGCCTGAACGGCCAGGGTGTCGCCCAGTATGCACACATCGGCTCGAGCATCGAGCGCAGCGGCCTGACGCGGATGCTCTACCGGGGATCGGCTCGCGTCACCGGTTTCGCCAGCCTGGGCGACAGCTTCACGCGGCTGCGCGCGACGCTGGAGGCCACGGCCGGCCGCCGCGTGCTCGTGACCTCGTATTGGGACGGCTTCGACCACCTCGGCCACGCGCGCGGCCCGCACGATGCCGCCTGGGCCGACGAGTGGACGCTCTTTTTCCTCGGCCTGCGGCAGCTCGTGTGCGACCTGCTCTCGCCGGCGGCACGCAAGGACACCGTGGTCCTCCTCGTGGCCGATCATGGCATGACGGCGACCACCGAACGCGAGGTCGTGCCACTCGACGGCCATCCTGCGCTGCGCGAGATGCTCGCCCGTCCGCCCGCCGGCGAGGCCCGTGTGCCCTACTTGGCCCTGCGCTCCGGCGCACGAGACGAGGCGCGCGCGTACCTGGCACAGCACCTCGCCGACTCATTCCACGTCGTCGACGTCGCCGAAGGAGTGGCGGCGGGCTTGTGGGGCCCGGGCTTACCACACCGCGAGCTGCATCATCGCATCGGCGACCTGGCCCTCATCGGCCGCGCCGGCGCCACGTTGCGTCAGACGTCGACCACTTTCCGCACGGTCGGCCGCCATGGCGGCCTGCTGCCAAGCGAAGCGCTGGTGCCCTTCCTCGCCTGGCGCCTGGGCTGAGCGACGCGGACATCCTGAATGCTACGTGCGGCTCGTCATCGGTGGTGGACCACCACCGGGGTCTTGCGATCGACGTGACTTGCGAGCACGGGCGTGCCATCACCGTGGTTTCGCGATCGACGCTCCAACCGCGCGATCCATAGACCGGTAAACCCCGCTTGCGGTCAACTCATTCCCGCCAACCACCGGACGTCCGACGCGACGCGCCGATCGCTGCGCACCGGCAAGCTTCGTGCGGAAACGTGACCTCTTAGGCCATTGGCCTACGGCTGTCGGCCGGCCCCGTTCAATCCGCCTAGCCGCCAGGACGAGATACCCCGCTCGCGGAGGGTTTCGGGGTCGAGATCGCGCGCGATCTCTTCGTCGCCGTAGACTTGCCGGACGGCTTCGGCCCAGCCGAGGTCCTCACGCCGTTCGTAGTGCCAGAACTCGATGGCCGCCCAGTCTTCCCGCCAATCGAAGCCGGGCCGACGGATGCCGGGAATGCGGTTCCAACCGTACGCAGCGGCGCGCGCCGTGAAGTCGACGAAGTAGCCGCCCGTGACGCGCGGGCCACGCTCGCCGCCCTCACGCCGGACCTCCTCGGAGTCGGTGCTGAAGGGGAATCGCCAACCGGGTGCGCGCAGCGGTCGGCCGATGGATCCGTCCTGCGCGGCGGCGCGCAAGTACATGCGCCAGAACGTGCGGCCCCCGACGTCCTCGCGCACCAGGACCATGTCGCGCCGGCCACCGGGTCCGTATAGCTCCATGGTGGTGTCGAAGGCGCGGCCGGTCTTGTGCCAGCTGAAGAACGCGGAGCCCGAACTCTGGAAGCCGAGCGGACGCCACATGTCGGACAGCGTCCCGAGGAAATCGCGACCGGTCGCCGCTTGAATCTCCGCCCGCAAGGATCGGAAGTCCGCCTCGAGACCGGCGTGGATCCGCGGCCCCGGTGCCACGACGTCGATGCGGGTCAGGCCGGGACGCGTCGGATCGGTCAGCGGCGCTTCGCGGGCGAGCCCGTCCGCCCGGCGGGCGCCGACCGCAGCGCTCGGGGACGGCAGCGCCCACGGGGCGAGTCCGTCCGGCATGGAGGCGGCCGTCCATGCCAATGCGGTCGCGCTGGTCGGCAGCGTGGCGAGGGTTCGCCG
>JAJCYU010000127.1 GCA_029262755.1 Anaerolineae bacterium | reverse complement strand
GGTGATGCCCGCGTTGTTGACCAACGCGCTGAGGGGCCGATCGCCGAGCGCGGTAAGCACAATGTCTTTGGCGTGCGCGATTGAGGCTGCGTCCGTAACGTCCAAGTGGACCGGGACGATGCCCTCGGCCGTGAGCGCCGCTTCGTCCACCGCGCGACGGACGCCGCCGAAGACGCGCCAGCCACGGTGGGCCAGCGCGATCGCCGTCGCATGGCCGATGCCGGAGGACGCGCCGGTCACGAGCACGCTGGGAGGCGGCTCGTCGGGCGAAATCGTCCGGTTGCCATGACCGGCTATCCTGGCCGACATGGTTTCCTTCATCGTGGCCTCCGGGTTCGTGCCGACGGTCGGTGACGCGGTTCGCAGCGTGCTGGCGCAGACGCGTGCCGGCGAGATCGCGGAGATTCTAGTCTGCGGCGCGGACGAACACGGGGTCCTGCCCGACGATCCACGCATACGCTGCCTCGAGGCGATCCGCCCGGGGCCGGCCTGCTTCGCCTACAACGCGGCGCTGGCCGCCATGCTTCCGACGAGCGAGACCGTGGTGATCATGGACGGTGACTGCACGCTCGCACCGGATTGGCTCGACCGTGTGCTCGCCCGTCACGCGCAGGGTTGGCAAGGCGTCGCCGGTGGGGTGATCGCGCCGCCGGGACCGTACTTGGCCACGGCCTACAACCTCAGCCTCTTCCACGACTGGTTGGCCGACCGCCCGGCGGGCCCGCGCCCGTGCCTGCCGACGATGAACCTCAGCCTTTCGACGGCCATGGTGCGCGACGTAGGGGCGCTCCGCGAAGACTGGCCCCGGGTATACGACTTCGACTGGACGCTGCGCATGACCCGGTCCGGACATCGCCTCTTCTTCGAGCCCGAAGCGCATGCCACACACCGGCCGCTCGGGCTGACCCTAACCCGCTTCTGGCGAACGGGCTACGCGGACGGCAGCTGCTCGCAGGCCGCCCGACGCGAATATGACGACCAGATCGATCACCCTTGGTTACTCAACCATCCGCGCCTGCTGACGGTGCTCGCCCCGGCGATCGCGACGTGGGTGACCGCGCGCACCGTCTGGCGGCTGCGCCGCGACCCGCGCGCGCTATCGGTCATCCCGCCGATGTGGCTGGACAAGTGTGCCTGGGTACTGGGCGCCGGCCACGGCCGCGTGCACGGACCCTTGCCCGTCCAAGACTTTCAGCGACCGCCCGGGATCGACGAGACGTCTTCGGCGTCCTGAGGCGCGCGTCGTAGGACCACGATGTCTCCGACACCGGACCCGACATCGACATCGACACCGGATCCGACACCGACGCCGGCTTCGAGGCCGACACTGACGCCCGTCCTGCCGGTCCCGACGTCGACGCCGGCGCGCGACCGACCGTCCACCCCGACGCCACCAACGCTCGTCCGTCCGCCCGTCCCGCCGCCGCTCGACCAACCGCCCATCTCGACGCTGACGTCGGCGCCCTTCCGGCCGCCGGTCCTGCGCCCGGTTCTGGTTCCGACGACGAGGCGCCAGGCCCCGGAGGCGAGCAGGCGCTCCACCACGCGCGTTGGGCCGAGGCCCGGTCGCCGAGCGTCGTGCAGCGCCAGGACGCCATCGGGACGCAGAAAGGGCGTCCATGCCGCGACGTCGGCGGCAACGGCGTCCAGGCGGTGGTCGCCGTCGATCCACAGCAGGCCGATCGGGCCGTGCCATGATGCGGCCGCCTCAAGCGAGGAGGTCGCGAGACATCGTACGTCGCGGGCGACGCCGCAGCGCCGGAGGTTGGCCGCCATGGCCCCGCCGTCGGTTGGACCGTAGACGCCGCCCATCACGCCGATGTGCGGCGCGTGCGGGTCCACGGCATGCACGACCGGCCGCGCGCCGTCGCGCGCCCCGAGCGCGAGCGCGATCGTCGAGCGGCCGCGATAGCTGCCGATTTCCACGATCGCGCCGCCGTCGCGGGGCACGGCCGCGGCAAGCTCGTACAGGAGCCGGCATTCGCTCGGGTTTACCTGTCCCTCTGCGGAGAGCGCGAGCCGCACGGCGGGCGGCGTAGTGGGCGAGAGTCTGTACGCCCACTCGATCACCCGCACGCGTGGGGGAATCCGGCGAGGGATCGAGCGCGGCGTCGACGGCTCACCGCTCATGATCGAGCTCCTGCTCATCGGCAGACCACGAAGAGAGATCCCGTCCGAGCAACGCCTCCAAGGCCGCCACGCGAGGCCTCATCTCCGCTGTCAACGCGGCGCGCAGCGCGGGCGACAATGGCTCGGCGCCGCCACGCGACGTGTTCCACCGCTGTACACGCCGAATGGCAGCCTGTCTCGCCGCGACGGGGATCACCCGACGGACCGCCCGCCGCACCGTGGGGTGCGGCCACATCAGCAACCGGTGGAGCCGCCGGCTGCGGACACCCTTCGACCGGTTGCGGAGCGCGAAGTCGGTCAGGAGGTCGGTGCGTACGCCGAGAAAGCGCAAGACGTCTCGGTACACACGCTCCGGGTCGCGGCGCCAGTCTTCGTGGAGCGCGACGTGGACGCGGTCGCGGCCGAAGTGGTGGAAGAACCGTTGCAGCTGCGGCGCGAAGTCGACGACCTCGCGGTACCACAACAGTTCGGGCGGATAGTTGTCGTTGGGTGCCTCACGACTGCGCTTGCGACGCTTCTCTGCGGCCAGGGCCGCGCCGAAGTCCGCGATGTCCTCGTTGCCGTTATAGTGCAGCTGCGCGTGCAGTGCATGCATCAGGGCAACCGGCTCACGCAGCAGCACGATGATGCGAGCATGCGGCGCAGCGTATGCGATCTCGGCAGCGGCGCGGCGTGCGTAGAGATAGAATACGGAGGCCTCGCCGGCACAACGGGCCGGTCGATCCGCCGAAGCCGACGCGGGTTCGAACAGTGCGTGGTAGGTGGCCGCATCGCGCACGAACCAGCGCCCCTCGAGGTCGGAGCCGAAGTAGTGTGGTTCTTTGCAATCCGGCAGGAAGAGATCGGGATGGCTGCGGAGACAGGCGTACAGCGCCGTCGTCCCGGACTTCGGTGCACCGACTAGGAAGAATTCAGGAACCGCCATCACGTCCTCAACACGCGGGTACCGCTGCACGGGTTCTAACTGTTCGATAGCCCAATACAGGCGAACAGCGCTGCACGGAGTCTAGCTGGAAGCCCTTGTTCTTCGGCCAATGCGGCACGTCGGCCAATGCAGCCAATCGACACCGACGGTGTGCCGCGACGGGGATCGCGTCCAACGCATGGCCGCACGTTAGGCCTCGTCCGTCAACAATCTCACCAATTCGGCCGTCGCTGCATCCGCTGTGCCGGCCCGCTGTTCCTCAGCAATAGCGCTGCTGCTATTCCTTCGTCTCAGCGAACCAGCACAGCGGCGCAGCAACGCCCTCGGTTG
>JAJCYU010000126.1 GCA_029262755.1 Anaerolineae bacterium | reverse complement strand
TTTCGGCGCGGGCGCCGGGGCCGGGTTGCTGGTTTCGCTCACCAGCAGGTCCCCGTTGGGTAAGAAAGCCATCGTGCTGATCGCCGGTACGCCCGTGACAACCGCTTCGGCTTCCACAGGGCCCGCTCCCATCGGAATGTGCAACACCGTGCCTGGCCCGCCGATGGAGATGGCGTAGAGCGCGCCGCTGGGCGAGATCGCGATGTCGGTGGCCAGCCACAGCTCCGGCGCGTGCAGCACGTTCTCGCCCGCATCGAGCATGTCGCCGTCGTCGTTGAGATCCATCAGCTTGCGCACCTGCGCGCTGCCTTCCGTGCCGTCCGGCGGCGCGAAGCGACCGAGTAGCGTCACGTAGGCCGTGCCGTCGTCCGCGAAGGCAAGGCCGGTCGGGATCGCTTGCTGGCCGCCGTCGGCCGTCAGCGGTGCGAAGACGGCCCAGGTAGCCAGCTCGCCCGTGTCGGGATCGAGCGTCAAGATGTCGTTGGCGCCGGCATCCACGACATAGACCAACCCGCCGGGACCGTCGATCAGGCGCCAGGGGTTGGAATCGAGACCCTCGTCGCCGGACTCGCCACCGGGGTTGTTGGCGACCTCGTAGGCCAGCGGATCGGCCACGAGCACCGACTCGCCCTCGTCGGACACGAGCAGGATCTTGGCCGCCTCGTCCGGACGCAGGTGGCCGGGGCCGCCTGCCTGGGCGACGAGCACGCCGCCGTCGCCGCTCGTACCGAAGCCGCCGCCATGGCGCAGCGCGTGGTTCGCGCCGACGACGCCTCCGCCCGGATCGAGCGAGTTGGTCATGTCGGCGATGAGAATGCCCGCGGAGGTCCACGGGGTGCCCATGTCGATCGACTGCACACGGCCGTCCCCGTTGCCGGGCGTGAACTGGCCGGGCACCGGGTTGCCGGTACCGCCTTCGCTGACCAGCAACTCCTCGCCCTCTTCGTCCAGCCAGAGCCCATGCGGGCTGTTCAGGCCGTCCATCATGACCTCGAACCGCGCCGGGCCAGGCGTGTCCGTCGGCATGGCGGTGGGTGTATCAGTGGGCGGGGGAACGTCGGTCGGGGTGGGCGTCTCGCCCGGAGGTGGTGGCGTCGGCGAGCTGCCGCCTCCGCCGTCCCCAACCACGAGCACTCCTTCCATCCCGAACTCGCGGTGCCGTCCTACCGAGCAGTAGAACGCGTACTCACCCGGCGTCTCGGGTGCCGTGAAGATCAAGATCTCCGTCTCGCCCGCACCGATGCGGCTCGTGCGCGCTTCCACGCCGCCCTCGAGCTCAAACACGATGTCGTGTGTGCCGCCCTCGACCTGGAGTTCGAGGACCACGGTCTCACCGGGGCGGACCTCCAGGCGGTCCGGATCGAAGGTGAAGTTGCTGGCCTTGACCGGGATGGGATCACCCACGATGAGGGTGCCCACCATGCCCTGATCGCGGTGGGTGCCGACCGAACAGAAGAACGTGTAGGCGCCCGGCTCGGTCGGGACCGTGAAGCTGAAGCTGGTCATCTCCGGCGCACGCACCCGCTCGCTGGCCTCGACGCGTTCGCCTTCGAGCTCGAACACAATGTCGTGGAAGCCTTCACTGCTGGTGAACTCGATCGTGATCGTCTCGCCCGGATCGACGAGAATCTGGTTCGGCGTAAAGCGGTAGTTCACACCGTCCACCGCAATGGTGCGTTGCTCCTGCGAGGACGCAGCGTCGCCCACGAGCAGCACCCCCGCGAAGCCGTTCTCCCGGTCGCGGCCCTCTTGGCTGAAGTAGGGGTAGCGGCCGTCCGTCGTCGGGGCGGTAAAGCTCAGCCGTCGCTCGCCGGCGATTCCGATCGGGTCGATCTTCTCAACCCGGTCTCCGTCCAACTCAAAGAGAATGCCGTGGTTGAACAGGTCCATGTTGGTCAAGATCACATCGAGCTCCTCGCCCGGATCCACCTGGATCTCCTTGACGCTGAAGCCGCTGTTCTGCGCGTTGATGCGCACGGTCTTGGCCGCACGCGCAGGGGCGGGCGCCGCGAGCCACGAGGCGGCGGCCGTGACGATGAGCGCCGCGGCGAGAGCCGCGAGCGAAAGGCGTTGCCAGGTACGGTACATAGGGGAGCTCCTAGAATGGGTTGCGCCGGCAGGCGGATGGAGTTCGGCGCGCGCCGATCGAACGACGCGCGATGGAAGCGAAACGCGGGATCCTGCGCCTGACCATGGATACGGCGTAGACAGGGTTGGTCAGCGGGTTCCACGCTATATAACGTCGCGAATGCCCAAAGGGGGACTCACGAGCGGCGGACGAATGCCTTCGTCGCCCAACCTGGATGATATCGCATGTGAAGTGCGCCGGCCCAAGACGAAGCGGATGCTGCGGGGGGCCGAAGCGGCGCAACGTCCTTTACGAGACGCGCGACACCCGCGCCAAGATGGCCGAGACGAGCTCGTAGTGGATCGTGCCGAGCCACGCGGCGACGGTTTCCGCCGAAAGCTCGGCATCATCCTGGCGGCCGATGAGCACGACCTCGTCGCCCTGGCGCACGCCCTCGATATCGGTCACGTCGATCGCGGCCTGGTCCATCGACACGCGCCCCACCAGCGGCGCGGGCCGGCCGCGCACCAGCACGTGGCGCCAACGCTGCGGCGCGCGCCGGAAGCCGTCCGCGTAGCCCACCGGAATCGTCGCGATCCGGCTCGGCCGTTCGGCCGACCAGGCCCGCCCGTAGCCGACCGCCTCGCCCGGCTCGAGCGCCCGCACTTGGGCCACCTGCGTCTTCCAGCCGAGCGCCGGCCGTAGCCCAGAGTGCGTGACGTCCGCGGAGGGCGCCAACCCGTACAGCGCGATGCCCGGCCGCACGAGGTCGTGCCGGCTCTCGGGACGTGTGAGCAGCGCCGCGCTGTTCGCCGCGTGCACCCAGCGAGGGCGTAGGCCGTCTCGTTCCAGCGCGTCCAACAACGCTGCGAAGGCCGCATTCTGCGCGTCCGTCGCCGCCAGCCCTTCCGCCGATCGCTCGTCCGCGACCGCGTAGTGGGTGAAGAGCCCGACCGTCTCGACGCCGTCCAGATCCCGCAACGTGGCCAGGAACGCCGGCACCTCCGCGGGCGCCATGCCCAGCCGGTGCAGGCCCGTGTCGACCTTGACGTGGACGCGCGCCGTCCGGTCCAGGGCGGTCGCCGCTTTCGAGAGCGCGCGCGCCGTGTCGGGGTCGAAAACCGTCACGTCCAGATCGAAGCGCAACGCGTCGTGGGCCTGCCAGGCCGGCGTGTAGCCCAGCACCAGGATCGGCGCGTCGACCCCGGCCTCGCGCAGCGCGACGCCCTCCGGCAGGCACGCGACGCCCAGCCACGAGGCACCGTTGTGCAGGACCGTGCGGGCCACCTGCAATCCCCCGTGGCCGTAGGCATCGGCCTTGATGACCGCCATCAACGCTGCATCGCCCGCGATCTCCTTCAGCAGCCGGGTGTTGTGCGCCACGGCGCCGAGATCGATCTCCAGCCACGTCGGACGATCGGGCCGCAGCACCACGATCTGGCGCCAGGCCGCATCCTGACGCACGAGCAGGTCGCGTGCGCGCTCCGGCTCGGCCATCAGCCCCGCCACGACGCGCTCCATCCGCGTCACCGCGCTGCCCTTCGCCAACACGATCGTCCCCGGCCCAAGATGCGGCTCGACGGCCGCCAACACGTCCTCGGCGCGGTAGGTGACCACCACCTTCGCCGGGTCCATCCCCGCCTCCCGCGCACCCTCGGCGATCGCCTCGGCCTCCTCGCCGCGCGTCACGAGCACGTCGATCCCACGCGCGGCGTCGCGCCCGACCGCGCGATGCGCCTCCGCCGCCGCCGCGCCTAGCTCCGCCATGTCGCCGAGCACCGCGACGCGGAACGTGCGGGAGGTGCGGGCGTCAGCGGGCGCGTCATCCCGGTGCGAGTCGTATCCATGCGCGTCGTCCCCACCCACGTCGTCCCTATGCCCATCGTCGCCTTGCGCCTCTTCCCCACGCCCATCGTCGCCATAACCATCGTCGCCGCGGTCGACCGCTCCGTCGCCGACGCCGGGCGCATCGAGCCCGCGTAGCACGTCCAACGCGGCGTGGACGGCCGCGGGGCTCGCGTTGTAGCTGTCGTCCAGGATGAGCGCGCCGCGGCGGCCCGGCAGCGGGCGCAGCCGGCCGGGCACCGGCGGCACGTCGGCCAGCCTTGCCGCAACCTCCGCGGGTGCGAGCCCGAATCGTTGCCCGACGGCGAACGCGAACAGGACGGAGCCCGCGAAGTGCGCGCCCAGCCAGGGCAGGTGGACGGGCACGGTGATCGCTCCGTGCTTGGTCGCGCCATCCACGTGCGCCGGCACATGGACGAGCAAGTGCGTGCCGTCGCGATCCACCCGCACGTCCGAGGCGACCAGGTCTTGGTCGCCGGCGCGCGCGACGACAGGCACGGAGCCCTCACGCGTCGCGTCGCCTTCCGCGCCTACCTTCGCATCTACCTTCGGTTTGACCGGCCGGCCGTCCGCCACGTCGACCGCTTCGTTTGCCTCGTCGACTGCCGCCCCGTCGACTGCCGCCCCACCGCCCGCGCCCTCGACACGGCAGCGGATCACGGGCGCGGCGCTGCGCGCGGCCATCGCGGCCACGCGCGGGTCGTCCGCGTTGAGCACCGCGAGGCCGGCCGGACCCAAGGCGGCCACGAGATCGCCCTTCTCGCGCCCGACCGCATCGACATCCCCGAAAGCAGCCAGATGGGCCGGCGCGACCAGCGTGACGCACGCCACTTCGGGCGGCGCGATATCGGCCAGCAGCGCGATCTCGCCGAAGTGATCGGTGGCCATCTCCAACACGGCGATCAACGGGCGCGGATCGCCGCCGACGGCAGGCCCGCTCTGCCGGTCGCGTCGACCCCGTTCGCTACCGTCACGCTCGCCACCGTTACGTTCGCCATCGTCACGTTCGCCACCGTCACGCTCACCACCTTCCCGCTCGCCACCGCCCTGCTCGCTCTTACGCCGACCGTCCCCGCCGCGCTCATCCTCGGCCGGCAGGCCGCCCAATGCGATCGGCAGGCCGAAGCGGCCGCTGTAGTTCGCGGGGTTGCGGAAGACGCGGTAGCGGCCGCCGAGCACGTGGGCGAGCAGCTCCTTGGTGGTCGTCTTGCCGACGCTGCCCGTGATTGCCACGACGCGCAGGCCGCGGGCGCGCATCACGTAGCGCGCCCAACGCTGCATCGCGATCTCGGTGTCGGGCACCACGATGCACGTGGCGCCGTGCGCCGCCAGATCGAGCGGCCGCTGGCAGAGGACGCCGGTCGCGCCGCCCAGACACGCGGCCTCGGCGTAGTCATGGCCGTCCGCCTTGGCGGTCTTCACCGCCAGGAACAGCTGGCCGGGCTGCACGATGCGCGAGTCAAAGCAGAACGCGTCGAAGCGCTCCGCGAATGTGGGGCCGACAATCCGCGCGTCCGGGTTCGCCGCTAGCAGATCAGCAAGCGCGATCACGGGTTGCCGCTCCGGGCCGTGTTCGCGACCAAGAACGTCGATCGGCGGAGCCCGATTCGACGGCAAAGGCCGCTGCGACCCGCTGCGGCGAGCGCGATCAAGGGTTGCTGCTCCGGGCCATGCTCAGGACAGCGGCCCTTGTTTGGCGGCGTGGGCCGCCTGGGCGCGTTCGACGTTGCGGGTGAGCAGCGCGTGCGGCGCGATGCCCTCCTCCATGGGACCGAGGAAGATCGTGGAGCTGGGGCTCGAGCCGGGTAGCGAGTTGGGTTCGCCGACGATGATGCGGCCGTCGGGGGTGACGTACATGTCCATACGGGCGAAGACCCGCAGCTGGAGCGCGACGAAGGCCCGCTGCGCGACGTCGAGGACCGCGGCCATCTGGGCAGCGTCCAGGCGCGCCGGCGTAATGTTCTCGCCGTGGCCGGGCAGGAACTTTTCTTCGATGGTCAGAAAGTCGCCGACGGGCGGGGTCTCGGTCGGGGGATAGGCGCGGATCGTACCGTCCTCCTCCTCGAGCACAGCTACCGTCACCTCTTGGCCTCGCAGGTGTTCCTCGACCAAGGCCGTCGGGTCCCAGCGCAGCGCGTCCTCGATGGCCGCGCGCAGGCCGTCGCGATCCCGCGGCACGGCCAGGGCCGTGGAGCAGCCTTCGCGCGCGGGCTTCACGACGCACGGGAAGCCGGGCTCCGTGCTCACGGCGTCCAGGATCGCCTCCGGATCCGCGGCCCAGGCGCCTGCGCGAACCTCGATCGTACGGGGCGTCTCGATGCCGGCGTGGCGCAGAACGTGGCGCTGCATCGCCTTGTCCATGCCCAGCGCGCTGCCCAGCACGCCGCTGCCGACGTAGGGCACGTCCAAGAGCTCCAGCAGGCCCTGGAAGCAACCGTCTTCGCCGTACTTGCCGTGCAGGCCGGGGTAGACGATGTCCGCGATCTCCGACAGGGCTTCGTAGGGCACGCGCTCGGCGTCGGCGGCCAAGCGGTCCTCGATGTCGCGCGTCGTGTTCTGCACGAGCAACGGCAGGCCGATGCGCCACAGCGCGCCGCGTACATCCATGAACAACGCCACGGGCTCGAACAACGACCGGTCCAGCGTCTGGAATATGTGCCGGCCGCTCTCCAACGAGATCTCCCGCTCGGAAGAGCGACCGCCCATCACGACCGCGACGCGCGGCTTCGTCGACGAGGGGGCGGGGGCGGGATCGTTCGTACGGGCGGAGGGGGCGACTTCGCTCACAGGGGACCTCGCTTGGACGCGTGCGCGCGCTGGGCCGCATCCAGGATGCGATCGATGACCATCCCGGCCGTCATGCCCGCCTCGGCCGCTTGGTGAAAGAGGAAGCTTGAGGGCGACATGCCCGACGTCGGGTTGGGGTCGGTGAAGAGCAGCCGTCCGTCCGGTTGGAGGAAGCCGTCGAGGCGCGCGTACCCGTGGAAGCCGAGCGCGTCGAACACCGCGACGGCAGCATCTTGGATGCGCGTGAGCGTCGCGTCGTCAACGCGTGCGGGCGTGATCTTCTGCGATCGGCCCGGCATGTATTTATCGTCGTAGGTCAGGAACGGGCTCTCGGTGACGGTCTCGGTCGGGAGGAGCGCTTCGGGCCGGCCGTCTGCGTCTTCCAGGACGATGACGGAAAACTCCATGCCGTCCAGGAACTCCTCGGCCAACGCCCGCGCGTCCCACTCGAAGGCCAGCGTGAGCGCCGCGGGCAGCTCCGCCGCCTCGCGCACGACCGAAACGCCGATGCTCGAACCCTCGCGCGCGGGCAGCACGACCATCGGCAGACCCGGCTCGGCCAGTGGCGCGGCCTGCGCCGCGACCGGGTCCGACGCGAAGGCGGTGCGCTTCACCACGGTCTCGCGCGGCGCGCCGAGGCCCGCCTCGTCGAGCACCGCGTGGGCCATCGGCTTGTCTTGGGCCAGCGCGCAGGCCAGGACGCCCGATCCCGTGTAGGGCATATCGATCAGCTCGAGCGCGCCTTGGACGCAGCCGTCATCACCGTACTTGCCGTGCAGTGCGAGGAACACGAGGTCCACCCGGTTCGGCAGATCCTCCCACGGCACGCGCTCGGCATCGGCTTCTAAACGGGCCTCGACGTCGGCGCAGGTGTTCTGATAGACGAGCTTGTCCGGCAGCGCCCAGAGGCGCCCGGCGCCGTCCATGAACAGGGGCACCCCGGTCCACCGACCGCGGTCCAGGTTCATCGTCACCTGTCTGCCGCTGGCCAGGGAGACCTCGCGTTCGCTGGAACGCCCGCCGAAGAGGACCCCGACGCGTTGGTTCGTGCTTGCCATGCCGCCCCTCACAGTGGCGCGCGCGGCACGCGCGAGCCGGCGGCGATTATAGCCCGCACGAGTAGCGCGCCCCCAGCCCCGGCGCACGCGGCGGCTCGGGAGTCGGCTCTGGTGTCGGCTACGACTTGGGTACTGGCGTGGGTGCTGGCGACGGTTCCTGTGTCAATCCACGTGTCGACCGCGAGAGGGTTCCCCACGGCGTCCGACTTGCACCCGGCCCGTCCCCTTTCGGCCATCGCGACGGTCTTGGGTCTCGCGACGCGTTGACCGTACCCGGTGTGCGCGCTATTTGTGGCGCCCTGAAAGTGATCGACACCGGTCGGCAGGATCCGTTTGGGCACGATCTAGGTCGGCGCGATCCAGGTGGGTGCAGTCTGGGTGGGCGCATGCGAGCCGACGTAAGGCGGAGAACCGAACATGGGTAGCTGGGGCAATCACAGCAGCGCTCGACGAACAACCACGGAGGTGACTCCAGTCGCCGCCTCTGTGGCCGCCTCTGTGGCTCCCTCTGTGGCCGCCTCGGTCACCGCCTCTGTCGCTACTTCCGTGGCCGCAGCGCTGATCGGCGTTTTCGCGGCGATCACGATCCTGGGGCTCGTCCCCGTACTCGCTCCCGCGCTCGCTCCGTCCTCCGCCCCGGCACTGGTCTTGGCGCGACCGGCAAGCGGGCCGTCGCTCGGACCCGCCGCGCGACCGGCCCACCGCCCCGCCACGCGGTTCGGTGCCGCGAACGACACGGTGCTCGACGCCCGGCGGGTCTTCACCTCCTACAACTTGCACCTGCCCCTGCTCACCCGGCACGCGCTGATCGGCGAGTCCGATGCGCGCATCGGCCTGCGTCTCACCGAGCAGCCCACGGACGATTGGGAGCCGGCGATGGCGCCCGACGGGCGTTGGATCACGTATCTCGCGCGGCCGGCCGCCGGCCTGTTGGCCGACAGTGGCGCGCGGATCCGCGTGCGGTCAGCGTCCGCGGACGGCTGCGACGAGCTACTGATGCTGCCCGCCTTCGACGATATCGACCTGCCCGTGTGGGACCGCGTCCCCGGCGAGCACGCGTTGCTCTTTGCCGGCCTGCGCCGGATCGGGGAGGAGGCGTCGACAAGCCCGAGCCAATGGGATCTCTACCGCGTACAGTTGCGCGTACCCGCGCTAGGCGAGCCCGGTTGCCCGGCCGTACTCGGCGCAGACGAGGGGCCGCGCCAAGGTGCGCTTACGAACCTGACGGCGAGTCCCACCATCGACGAGGCGCGGCCGGCGTCTTCGCCGGACGGCCGCCTGCTGGCCTTCGATCATGCCCCGGTTATCCTCGGCGCCGATGGGGAACGGGATCACAGCGCGGAGGGGCCGGACTGGGATCTGGGCTTGATCGACAGTCCGACAGGCATGCGTCGTGTCCTCGCGCCAAGCGACAGCAACGAGCGTAAGCCGTCGTTCTCGCCGGACGGAAGGCGGATCGTGTTCCGCTCGGAGCGCAGCGGACGTAGCCAGATCTACCGGGTCGACATCGACGGCGGCGGGCTCGCGCGCTTGACGTTCACCGACGGCAACGACGGCTACCCCACATACTCGCCCGACGGGCGCAGTATTTTGTTTGAGTCGGACAAGGGGGCCTCCAAGGGGCTGTACGTGATGGACGCGTTCGGCCGCGGCCGGCAGGTGCTGCTCTCGGACGATCGCCTGCGTTTCGCGACGCCGAGCTGGGATACGGCGAACGACGCGATCCTCTTCTCGGCCGGCCGTCCGGACGCGCCTCTATCCGTCTACCGGATGCGCCTTCCCGCGCTCGCCGGCGGGCGCTGAGGGCGCGCCCTATCGGCGACGTCAGGTTCGCGTAGGGTAAGCGTTGGGTAAGCGACACGCAGGCCCCGAGGCCCCTTGCTACAATGCGAGAGCGTTTTCTCCTCCTTACAGAGCGCAGAGCCAACGGGAACCCCCCCTCCCCGCGGCTCAACCCCTTCACAGGGGATCGAACGGCCGGGCGCATCGCGCTCGGCCGTTCGCCTTTAACGTCGCGCTAGCACGCGGGCGCTACACTCGCGGCGTAGGCTCACGACGCCGTCGTTCGACTTGCCGTTTTAGGGAGTGAAACGCCATGGCCGCACGCTCATCCACGCGGAAGTTCCGCGCCGAAACCCAAAAGCTGTTGGATATGATGATCCACAGCGTGTACGCGCAGCGCGAAGTCTTCCTGCGCGAGCTGATCTCCAACGCATCCGACGCCATCGACAAGGCCCGTTTCCAGGCCCTGACCAACGATGCGATCGACGACGAAGGCGCATGGTCCATCCGCCTGATCCCGGACGCCGAAGCCGGAACGCTGACCATCGTCGACAACGGCGTCGGGATGAGCCAGGACGAGGTCATCGACCAGATCGGCACCATCGCCCGCTCGGGCTCCGAGTCCTTCGCGCGTGAGCAGGGCGCACAGAAGGGCACAAAGAACGGGAGCGCGAAGTCCGATTCGAAGAAGGACGACGCGGCCGCGGCCGACCCCGAGCTGATCGGACGCTTCGGCGTCGGCTTCTACAGCGCCTTCATGGCCGCCGACAAGGTGGAGCTGCGCACGTGGAAGGCTGGCGAGGAGCAGGGCGTGCTCTGGAGCTCCACCGGCGGCGAGCAGTACACGATCCGCCCCGTGGAGCCCGGCGAGCGCGGCACACGCATCACGCTCCACCTCAAGCCATGGGCACGCGGGGTGGATGAAGACGAGACAAGCACAGAGGACGCGCGGCGTCCGGACGCGCCCGGCGCGGGATCGCCGCCGATGGACTTCACGGATCCGGAGGTCCTGCGGATGGTCGTGAAGCGCCACAGCGACTACGTGGCCTTCCCGATCCTGGTCGAACGCCCGGGCGAGGGCGATGCGGCCGAGCGCAGCGAGACCGTCAACTCGATGCAGCCCCTCTGGGCGCGCGCCAAGGGCGAGATCAGCGACGAGGAACACGCCGACTTCTATCGCCACCTGGCCCACGACTGGGAGGCGCCGCTGACCCACGTGCACGTCCGTGCGGAGGGCATGCACGAGTACCGGGCCCTGCTCTACGTGCCCGCCAAAGCCCCGATGGACCTCTTCACACGCGATGCGCGCCGCGGCCTGCAGCTCTACGCCCGACGCATCCTGATCATGGAAGAGGCCCAGGCGCTCATGCCGGAGTACCTGCGCTTCGTGCGCGGTGTCGTCGAGAGCCCGGACATTCCGCTGAGCCTGTCACGCGAAGCCGTGCAGCAAGACCGGCTGATCGGCGCCATCCGGCGTCACCTCGTGCGCAAGGTCCTCGAAGAGCTTGGCCGCATGCGGGACACCGAGCGGGAGCGCTACGAGACCTTCTGGACCGAGTTCGGCTCGGCCCTCAAGGAGGGCTTCCACACCGATCAACCGCGTCACGACACGCTGCGCGGCCTCCTGCTCGCGCGCTCGACCACCGCAACGGGCTGGACGACGCTCGACGAGTACGTCAGCCGCATGCGGGACGGCCAGGACGCGATCTGGTGGCTGGCCGGCGACAAGGTGGACCGCCTGAAGGACGCCCCTCAGCTAGAGGCCTTCCACGCCAAGGGCGTCGAGGTCCTGCTGCTGAGCGACCCGGCCGACGAGATCGTGATGGCCCTGCTCGCCGAGCACGACGGCCACCCGCTCCGCTCCGCGGCGCACGACGAGCTCGATCTATCCGCGATCGGCGCGGCAGCCGGGACGGACGGAGCAGACAAAGAGAAGAAGGATGGGGACGACAAGGACGCGGACGCTTCCGCGGACTCCGACGGCGATGGGCCCACGGCCGAAGCGCTGAAGCCCTTCCTCGAGCGCCTTGCAAGCGGTCTGGGCGATGACGTGGAGACCGTCCGGCCATCGGCACGGCTGACCGAGAGCGCCGCCTGCCTCGTGGCCACGGAAGGCGCGGTCTCGGCGCAGCTGGAGCAGCTGATGCGCGCGATGGGCCAAGACCTTCCGCCCCAGCAACGCGTACTGGAGGTCAACGCCAAGCATCCGTTGCTACGCGCGATGCTCCGCCGCTTCCTGGCCGACCCGGCGGATCCCCGCTTGGACGACTACGCGGGGATGCTCTACGACCAGGCGCTCCTAGCCGAGGGCCAGGCGCCCCGCGACCCGGCGGCGTTCGCACGGCGGGTGGCGTCGGTGATGGCGCAGACCTTGGAGTAGGCGTCGAGCCCGAGGGATAGACCCTGAGGGATGATCGCGAGAAGAACCTTGCTCGCGCAACGAAGCTAGCATGAAGAAGGGCAGGCCTCTGCGGGGGCCTGCCCTTTTCGGTTCTCGTCGGGCTCTGTCCACGTCGGTTCCGTCCTCGTCTGCGCGTCGCTTGAGCTACCTCGACGGGACGCTCAGACCCTGTGCCGTATTCATGCTGCTTTCGACATCAGCACATCACGCCGGTGGATACCAAGCGACATCGGCATTCCACGCACACTTAGATCGGCCCCGACTCCGCGACGTCCGACCGGTCGGACGTCGCGTCCGACAACGGCATGTTGCCCGCAGCGGGGAATACGTCCCTGCCGTCGCCGTCCGGCATCGGGATTGGCTCGCCCGCGCTTGGCTTGCCGGACGCGAGGCTCCGCGTCGTGTCCGTGTCGTCGTCCGAGCCGTCGAAGCGGTCGCGGATGGAGCCGGCCAAGGCCTTGCCCGCCTCGATGGCTTCCTCGCGCAGGCGGGTCATCTCGCTGACGCCGACCACCTGGCCGTCCATCGCCCAACGCCGCACCGTGATGCCGATCACGCGCGTGCCCGCGTAGGCGATCGCCACCTTCGGCAGCCAGCCGAGGACGGGGATCAGGCCGACGAGCTCGCGCGCGACCTGGCGGAAGAACAGGCCGCCGCCCACCACGGACATCATCTCGCCGATGACGTCCATCGGGCGGCCCTGCTTGCCCGCGACCAAGGCTATGCGGTAGGCCATGATCACCTGGTTCTTGGTCAGCACGATCAGGTCGGCGGCGGTCAGCGGCAACAGGAGCGGCGGTAGGATCTCGGCCAAGCCCGTGGTCGCGGAGTAGATCGCGTTGGCGCGCGAGGCATCCCCGATCAAGCGGTCCGCGGCGGCCGAGCGTAGCTGCGGGAAGGTGCGCCCGAGCGCGGCGCGCATGTTCTCGTCGTCCACTGCATCCAGCAGCGCCGGCGCCAGGCGTTTGGCAGCCAGGGATGCACCGGGCAGCGCCGGCAGAAACACGCGGCCGTCCTCGTCGTCCCGATCGTCATGCCCGGTCCCACCCAACACGGCGGTCACGAGCGGCCGTTCAGAGGTGCGCCAACGCTCGATCTGCCGCCGCAGCGCCGGCGTGGTCGGGCCGGCGGGCACGGCGAGCACCGTCACGGTGCGCCCGTCGCTCGACGAGGGCTCCGGCAGGCCATCGGGGTCGAGGCGCACGTGGGGATGCGCGGCGTCGGAGCCCGGCAGCACGCCGAGGGCATCCGCGACGCGGCGCGCGGCGTCGGGCTCACCGACCACGCGCAGGTAGACGGGCGCCTCGACATCGCGTCGAATCTTGCGCAGATCGATCTCGCGTAGCAGGCGCCAACCCTGCATCACCGATCCAAACACAGCCATCGATCGCTCCTTGGGGGTTGCCTGTCGCGCGCGGCGGACCGTTGGTGTCACGGTGACACACCGTGGGTGTCGCACCGTGAGTCCGGCACTGCGCGGCTCGGATTCTTCGTGGTCGTCCTCGACGTCGTTCGCGAGCCGGGTCGCATGCTCGATCTCGAATGCGGTTGCGAACGCGATCTCGACTCCTTCTACGTCAACGGGCACGTAGAGGTCGCACAAGTATAGGGATGCGACGGCCGGCATGGGGCGAGAGCGGCCGGACGGCTGAGACGACCGTCCGTGGCGATTTCTTGCGGTCCGCGATGGGCCGAATCGGCCTATGCACGGTACCTTTGCCGCCCCTTGGGCCGCTGCTACACTGGCCTTTCCCCTCGGATTCTCGCGCGAATCCTCCTCCCCCTGACCACTTCGCAGGAGCCCCGCATGGCCGCCCAGGCGCTCTATCGTCGGTGGCGTCCGCAGTCCTTCGACGACGTCTACGGCCAGGAACACATCACCCGCACCCTGCGCAACGCGGTGGCCACGGACCGGATGGCGCACGCCTACCTCTTCACGGGCCTGCGCGGCACGGGCAAGACCTCCGTCGCACGCATCCTTGCCAAGGCGGTCAACTGCACGGGCGCCGACGAGACCGCACGGCCCTGCAACGAATGCTCGATCTGTGAGGCCATCACGGCCGGCCGGCTGCTGGATCTGATCGAGATCGACGCCGCGAGCAACACCGGCGTCGACGACGTCCGCGAGCTGCGCGACAAGATCGGCTTCGCGCCCAACGAGGCGCGCTTCAAGGTCTACATCATCGACGAGGTCCACATGCTCTCGACGGCGGCGTTCAACGCGCTGCTGAAGACCCTCGAAGAGCCGCCGGACCACGCGCTCTTCATCCTCGCCACCACCGAACCGCACAAGATTCCCGATACGATCCTCTCGCGCTGCCAGCGCCACGACTTCCGGCGCATCGGCGTCACCGAGGTCGCCGCGAAGCTGGCCGTCATCTGCGCCGCGGAAGGCATCGATGCGTCCAAGGAGGCCCTCGAGCGCATCGCGCGCTCCGGCACGGGCTCGTTGCGCGACGCGGAGAGCCTGCTCGACCAAGTGATCGCCACCGGCGACGGCGTCACGCTCGAGCACGTGCGCGACGCGCTCGGCACACCGGGCGGCGAACGCGTCGCCGCCATGGTGGACGCGCTCATCGCGGGCGACGCGGCGGCCGCGCTGCGCCACATCGGTGAGGCCGTCGACCAAGGCGCCGATCCCGCCCAGATGCGCGGAAGCCTGCTGGAACACCTGCGCGGCCTCCTGCTGCTGCAAACGGGCGCCGACGACCGCGTGCTGGACGTGCCCGAAGAGCTGCTGGCAACGATGCGCGACCAGGCCGCCGCGCTGCCCACCTCGCATTTAGTCGCCACGATCCACCGCGTGAACGACGCCCGTCCGTCGCCCGACCGCAGCCAGCCCACCCTGCCGCTTGAGCTGGCGCTCGTCGAGGCCGTACTGGACGTGGGCGCGAGCGCCGGCCTGACGCTGCCCGTCGGGGGTGCGGTCGCGGCCCCGGCCGTGGCGCCGGCGCAGGCAAGTCCGGCGGCTGCAAGCCCGGCGGCCGCGAGTCCCGCGGCTGCGGCGACGTCGACTGGTGACGCGACGGCCTCGAAACCGAAACCGCGGGCCGCGAAGCCGCAGACGCAGGCTCAAACGCTGCCGGCCGATGCTTCGAGCGCGGAATCGTCCGCTCCCGCGACGCAGCCGGCAGCGGCGAAGCCGGTAGCGGCACCTGCGGCAACGACCGCTCCCGCGGCGACCGCGGCGACCGAAGGTCAGGTCTCCGACGAACGCACGGGGGCAAAGGCGGAACCGAAGTCGGACCCCGCCTCCAGCGCCGCCCCGAGCACCGCCGCCCCTGCGCCCGCGCCCGCTGCCTCCGCGCCCGCGCCCGGTACATCCAAGGACACGGCGCCCGGCACACCCTTCGGCGCGACGCTTGAAGAGCTGCGCGAGCAGTGGCCGAAGGTACTGGCCACCGTCGCGCAGCACGATCGCAACACGGCGGCGCTCCTGAAGGACTGCCGGCCGGTCTCCATCGAGGGCGACGAGGTCGTGCTCGGCTTCTTCTACGAGTTCCACGGCAAGCGGGCGGGCGAGGCGGCGCGACAAGCCGCCATCGCGAAGGCGATCGGCGACGTCATGGGCACGAGGCCACGGCTCCGGCTGACCGTCGTGCCCGCCGGCTCTGACGATCGCAAGGGGCGGCCGCGCAGCAAATCCGAGCGCGCGGGCGCGGACCCCGTCGTGCGCCACGCCCTCGAGCAGTTGGGCGCTCAGATCACCAGCGTCCAGACCGATCCCGAAGAAGAAGGCTAAGGGGGCGTCCAATAATAAGATGACCGAACAAAGGGTGCCGAAGCGCCGCTCCAGGGTTCTGATGAGACGAGGTAATAGCGGAGCTATTGCTGAGGAACAGCAGGGCGCTGGTGCGGATGCAGCGGTTCCCGACTTGGTCAGG
>JAJCYU010000125.1 GCA_029262755.1 Anaerolineae bacterium | reverse complement strand
CCGTCACCATCGAGATCCGCGGGCTCGACATCCATCGTGGAGGCCGTGCCCGTGCGCACCGAGGCCGGCAGTCGCACGAGCGTATCGTCGCGAAAGCCGGCAACGGCGCCCCGCAGCGCCTGCGCCGGGTGCGCGTCGTCGGTGCGTCCGGGCGCATGAGGGGCGTGCGTAGAGGCGGTGCGTCCGGGCGAATTCCACGGCCCGAGCACGAGGAGCGCGGCGACGAGGATGGCCGGTACGCGCCAGGGTTGTCGGTTTAGGCCCGCGCACCGTCCTCGTTGCTGGCGCGCGGCCGCAAACGGGGCCCGCGCTACCTCTTGACGGCGTGGATGCGGCATGGCGTGACACTCCTCGAGCGGAAGCGGGGACAGCGCGCGTGCCTGTATCCCTGCGTGCCTGCATCCGGACTTGAGGACGGAACGCAGCGGTGCGTGGACGTACGAGGAGTGGGACGTTCGCTCGCGGCAGGGCGTGACCGAGCGTTTGAAGCGTTCGGCGCGCCGGATGGACGCGCCTCCTGGAATCCAGACTTGCCGAGGCGCCCCGAGACCCTAGGTGCGGTTGCTCGCCCGCCTCCTCAAGAAAGCGCAGCGGATGGAAACGAAACGCCCTTGGCATGCAGAAGCTGCCACCGTACGAGCGGAAACGGCCCCTCGATCGAAGGCAGCGGTCACGACCAGGTCCGGAGGCGGTCGACTCCCCCGTCCAATTGCCCGCTAGTCCGCCGGCTCGACCTCGTACGACGCCAGCGAGGCCAACATCGTGAGTGGTACGCGTGCTCGAAGGCGCGTGCCTTCCGCCGTATGGCCTTCGTGCTCGACGAGGCCGTGCTCGTGGATGCGCGAGACCAGGGCGCCTTCGCGGAAGGGGATCAGCAGCTCGACCTCGGCTAGCAGGGTGCGTAGCTCCGCGTCGATCGCCGCCAGGACGTTGCGCACGCCCTTGTTCTTGGCGGCGGAAACGGGCACGAGGTCCGGGTAGGCGCTGATGAGCTCGCCGAGCGAGGGGTCCTCCGCGCCGCCGGGCAGGCGGTCCACCTTGTTGGCGGCCACGACCATCGGGCGTTCGGAGAGGCCCATGTCGTCCAGGACGTGCTCGACCGTTTCGGCTTGTTGGAGCGCGTCGGGGTGCGTGGCGTCGACCACGTGCAGGAGCAGGTCCGCTTCGCCGATCTCTTCGAGCGTTGCACGGAAGGCGGCCACGAGCTGGGTGGGAAGCTTCTGGATGAAGCCCACGGTGTCGGTCATGAGCGCCGGGCGTCCGCTGGGCAGATCGATGCGCCGCGTGGTGGGATCGAGCGTGGCGAAGAGCTGGTCGGCGGCGTAGATGTGCGTGCCCGAGATGGTGTTGATCAGGGTCGACTTTCCGGCGTTGGTGTAGCCCACCAGCGCGATCACGGGCAGGCCGGCGCGGCCGCGGCTCTTGCGGCTTTGCTTGCGCTGGGTGCGTAGCTTGTCGATCTGGCCGTTGAGGAGGCTGATGCGGCTGCTGATGAGGCGCCGGTCGATCTCGATCTGCGTCTCGCCCGGACCGCGCAGACCCACGCCACCTCCGGCGCCGCCGGCACGTCCACCGGCCTGGCGCGCAAGGTGGGTCCAGAGGCGCGTCAGGCGCGGCAACCGGTATTCGTTCTGGGCCAGCTCCACCTGCAGCATGCCCTCGCGCGTGCGCGCATGCTTCGCGAAGACGTCCAGGATCAGGGCCGTGCGATCCAAGACCTTGATATCGAGCTCGGCCTCCAGATTGCGCTGCTGGCGCGGGCTCAGCTCGTGGTCGAAGAGCACGACGTCGGCCTTGAGGTCACCGGCCGCGGACTTGATCTCGCTGACCTTGCCCTTGCCAACGTAGGTCGCCGAGACCGGACGGCGCAGGCGCTGCGTGGCGCGGCCGACGATCTCCACGCCGGCCGTAGCGGCCAGCGCCGTGAGCTCGTCCATGCTGGCCTCGATCGTCCAGCCGTCCCGCGCTTCGGAGAGCTCGACCCCGACCAACAATCCGCGCTCGAAGAGATCGACATCGCGCAACTCGGCGGCGAGCGACGCATGTGAATCTTCGTCCTCGCTCAATCCATCGTCGTCGCGGTCGTCGTCGTCGTCCTCGTCGTCCTCGAAGTCATCATCGTCGTACGCGTCGGCGTCGACGTTGGGACCACCTTCGCCTTCGTCCTCGCCCGAGCGTGACTCGGACGCTTGCTGGTTGTTCTCGGGTGCGTCATCCGCGGCGCGCTGTGCTGCATCGTCCTGCTTGTCGGGCGCGTCGTGGGAAGTAGGCTGGTTCATGCAGTCTCCTGCGCTGGGGCGACGGGCGCAATGGCCGAGGGCGAAGCCTCGGTTGGGTCGGAAGCGGAGGGGCCGTCGCCCATTTTGGAATCGACGGTGTCCGCGGTATCGGCAGTATCAGCGGAATCGCTGGTCGGGACGTGCTTCGCAGCTTGTGCCGGCGAAGTCGCCGGATGGGACGGCTGAACCGCGGGATCCGCGTCGATCGCCATGCCGGCCGGATTCCAGCTCGACGCTTCCAGCCACGACGCGAGCGTTGCCAGACCGCGCTCGCCGTAGGCGTGGTAGCGGCGGCGTTTGTTGCGCACCGGCGGCGCGAAGGGCGGCAGGATGCCGAAGTTGGCCTTCATGGGCTGGAAATGCTTGCCGTCGGCGTGCGTGACGTAGTGGCACAGCGCGCCGAGCATCGTCTCCGGCGGCGGTGCGGAGACCGGTTGGCCGAGCAGGCGGCGTGCGGCGTTCGCGCCGGCGACGATGCCGCTGGCGGCGTTGCCCGCGTAGCCTTCGATGCCGGTGATCTGCCCGGCAAGGAAGAGATCGTCCCGGACGCGGGTGGCCAGGTGGGGCGTAAGCACGCTCGGGCTGTTGACGAAGGTGTTGCGATGCATTTGGCCCAGGCGCACGAACTCAGCGTCGCCGAGGCCCGGGATCATGCGCAGCACGTCGGCCTGCGCGCCCCACTTGAGGTTGGTCTGGAAGCCCACGAGGTTGTACAGGCTGCCGGCGATGTTGTCCTGGCGCAGCTGCACGACCGCGTGCGGGCGTTGGCCGGTGCGCGGATCGCGCAGGCCCACGGGCCGCATGGGCCCGAAGGCAAGTGCCTGCGCGCCGCGCTCACCGAGCACTTCGATCGGCAGGCAGCGCTCGAAGAAGGGCTGGCCCTCGCCGTCCTGCTCAAAGTCACGTAGCTCGATGCGCTCGGCCGCGATCAAGGCCGCGTGGAAGGCAGCGAACTCCTCTTCGTTTAGCGGACAGTTGATGTAATCGCCCTCTTCCTGCTGACCGCGGTCGTAGCGACTCTGGCGAAAGGCGAGACTCATGTCGATCGAATCGGCCTCAACGATCGGGCAGAGCGCGTCGAAGAAGTAGAGGTAATCCGCGCCGAGCAGCGCGCCGAGGTCGGTGGCGAGTGCGTCGCTGGTCAGCGGGCCGGTGGCTAGGACAGCCGGCCCCGCCGGCACCGTGCGCACCTCGTCGCGCACGAGCGTGATGCGCGGGTGGCTCGCGATCCGCTCCGTGACGCCGGCCGCGAACGCTTCGCGGTCCACGGCCAGCGCACCGCCTGCGGGCACCGCGGACTCTTCGGCCGCACGCAGGATCAGCGATCCCATGCGCCGCATCTCGGCCTGTAACAGGCCTCCGGCCCGGTCCGGTCGCGTCGAGCCGAGTGAGTTGCTGCACACCAGCTCCGCCAGGCGATCCGTAGCGTGCGCCGGCGTTTGACGCTTCGGGCGCATCTCGTACAACGTGACGTACACGCCCCGCTCGGCCGCCTGCCACGCGGCTTCGCAACCGGCTAGACCTCCGCCGACGACGTCCAGGCGAGGCGTGCGGCGTTCTGCGTTTGCTTCCGGGTTGCCGTTCAGGGTTTGAGACATCGAAGATCCAATGCGTGAGCGTATCGTGAGGGGAACCCTGCAATGGTAGCGCACAGCGCGTAGCCGAAGCGCCTCGAAGGCGAGGATCGCGAAACGGCTGCGTCGCGGATTCCTGCCGTTGCTGGAAAATTGGTTGGCTGTTTCACCTCGTCACAATGGACATGGCGATTCGCGATGCGGCACGATAGCGTGCGGCTCCGACGCGGGGCCGCGCGTACGTCACGACAACCGGATGGATAGAGCACCCGTCCACCGACCCTCGTCCACGGAGATCGATGACCATCCAGATCGCGGTCGTCTTCGGCCTACTGATACTCACGTTGATTGTCTTCGCCCTCGACCGCTTCCCGATCGACCTGGTAGCGCTTGGGGTGATGGCTGTGATCCTCGTGCTGGGTCCGTTCTTGGGCGTGTCGGCCGAGGATGCGATCTCCGGATTCAGCAACCCGGCCACGATTACCGTGCTGGCCATGTTCATCTTGGGAGCCGGCATCTACCGCTCGGGCGCGATCAATGTGCTTGGCAGCCACGCGATTCGTATTGCCGGCGCCGGCGAGACGCGGCAGCTGTTGATCGTGATGGGCATCGTGGGCCCGATCTCCATGGTGATCAACAACACGGCCGCGGTCGCGATCTTGATTCCGCTCGTGATCGCGATGGCGCGCAGGCACGGTCGAGCTCCGTCCAAGCTGCTGATGCCGCTGTCGTTCACCAGCCAGCTTGCCGGTGTGGTCACGCTCATCGGCACCTCGACCAACATCCTGGCCAGCGCGTTAACCGAGCAGGCGGACCTCGGGCCCTTCGGCATGTTCGAGTTTTCCGGGATCGGCATGCTGGTGTTTGCTACGGGCGTGTTCTACCTGCTGACCATCGGCCGCCGGTTGTTGCCGGAGCGAAGGACCGACGCCGACGTCACCGAGAGCTACCAGATCAAGGAGTACCTCACAGAGGTGCGGGTGCTGGATGATTCGCCGTTGGTGGGTCGCAGTCTCGTGGCCAGCCGCCTCAGCGAGCAGTTTGACGTGCACGTGCTAGAGATTCGTCGGGACGATCAGCGGCTCAGCCTCTTGCTCAGCGACGAGGTAATCCGCGCTCGCGACATCCTGGTGCTGCGCGCCAACCGCAACCAACTCGTTGCGCTGCGCGATATGCAAGGCCTGACCATGTCGCTCAGCGCCCGGCGCCACGACGTGCCACCAAGCGCGGAGGAGCTGCGTCTGCTCGAGGTGGTGGTCGGGCCGGACTCCGATCTGGTGGGCGGTACGCTGCTGAGCACCAACTTCCGCAATCGCTTCAACCTCACGGTGCTGGCCTTGCAGCACCACGGCTCGCTCGTGCGCGAAGGGATGACCGAAGTCCGACTGCGCTTTGGCGACACCCTCCTGCTGCAAGGCGAAGCGAGCGCGCTGGATCAGATCAAGCGCGAGCCCGGCTTCATCGTCACCGAAGAGGTGGAGCTGGAGATGTTCCGCAAGGAGAAGATTCCCGTTGCGTTGGCGATCGTCACGGGCGTGGTGGTCGTGGCGGCCTTGGGCATCATGCCGATCCTGACCACCGCGATCGCCGGCTGCGTGCTGATGGTGCTCACGGGCTGCTTGAAGATGAACGAGCTCCACGCCGCGGTCCGTCTGGACGTAATCTTCCTGCTCGCCGGCGTCATCCCGCTCGGCCTCGCGCTTGAGAGAACCGGCGGCGCGGAGCTCCTGGCCGGCTTCGCCTCGACCGCCTCCGCCGGCGCTCACCCCATCGCGGTGCTCTACATCTTCTACATCATGACCATGGTGCTCACCGAGCTTATCTCGAACAACGCTGCGGTGGTGGTGATGGTGCCGGTCGCGATTGCCACGGCAGCAACGATGGGCCTGGACGCCAAGGCCGTGGTGCTGGCGGTGATGTTTGCCGCGTCCACGAGCTTCACCACGCCCGTCGGCTACCAGACCAACACGATGATCTACGGCCCCGGCGGCTACCGCTTCCTCGACTTCGTGCGCGTCGGAGGCCCGCTCAACCTCATCCTCGCCGCGGTGACGCCGCTGTTCATTTATCTGCTTTGGGGCTTGTAGGGCACGTCGCCGGCGTCGCGGCGGTTGAAGGTAGCCAGCTGCCTACTCGCAAACTCGAAGTGCGCGCTTCGTAGCGCGCTGCTACCCTCGCGCCCATGACGACACCCACGATGCTGTCCCTGATCGAATCCAAGCGCGACGGTGGTACTCACGACGCCCCGCAGCTTCGCTTTTTGGCGAACGGCGCGGCAGATGGCTCCCTCCCCGACTACCAGCTTGCCGCCTGGCTGATGGCGGTCGTGTGCCGCGGCATGACGGAAGCCGAGACGGCCGATCTCACCGTCGCGATGGCCGAGAGCGGGTCCGTGCTCGACCTGAGCGCGCTGCCCGGCCCCGTCGTGGACAAGCACTCCACCGGCGGCGTCGGCGACAAGACGAGCCTCGTGGTAGCTCCGCTCGCCGCTGCCACCGGCCTCACCGTGGCCAAGATGAGCGGCCGGGGCCTGGGCCATACCGGCGGCACCCTCGACAAGCTGGAGAGCATTCCCGGCCTGAGCGTAGATCTCTCCGTCGCAGACTTCCGCCGCCAAGCGGCCGAGATCGGCCTGGTGATCGCCGGCCAGACCGACGACCTCGCACCAGCCGACCGCGTGCTCTACGCCCTGCGCGACGTCACCGGCACCGTACCCAGCCTACCGCTGATCGCCGCCTCGATCATGAGCAAGAAGATCGCGGCAGGCGCTGCGGCCATCGTCTTGGACGTCAAGTACGGGGCGGGCGCGTTCATGCCCACCCGCGACGCGGCCCGCGCGCTGGCCGAGACGATGGTGGCTCTGGGCGAGCGCGCCGACCGGCGCGTGGTCGCGGTGCTCTCCGCGATGGACGAGCCCTTGGGCCGGGCGGTCGGCAACGCGCTGGAAGTGGCCGAAGCCGTGGCGTGTGTGCGGGGCGAGGGGCCGTCCGACCTCACGGAGCTCTGCGTGAAGATTGCGGGCTGGATGCACGTCGCTGCCGGTAAGGCGCAGGATCCGGACGCTGTGCGCCCCGCGTTGCAAGCAGCGATCACCGACGGCAGCGCGCTCGAGAAGCTGCGCGCGATGGTCGTGGCGCAAGGCGGCGACGGCGCGGTGGTCGACGATCCGGCCGCTGTCCTGCCGCACGCGCCGCACATCGCGCCGTTGCCCGCCCCGCACGATGGCCGGCTCGCGCGCCTGGATGCGCGCGCCGTGGGCGACGCGGCGGTCGCGCTCGGCGCCGGCCGGCGGCACAAGGGCGAGCGCGTCGATGCGGCGGTGGGGGTGGTCCTGGCGGCGAAGGTGGGCGACGCGATTACGCGCGGCGAACCGCTGGCGTGGCTGCACGCGAGAAGCGCGGACGCGGCGGAGGCGGCGGGGCGGATCGTGCTGGCGGGGGTTGCGCTGACCGCGGAGTGAGCCAGCGCGCCTCGGCGGGCTCGGCGCCCTGTGGTGCCGCCCGACCGAAGCGGTGAACCGAGCGAGCTCGCACCTGCGCTCAGCGAAGCGCGGTGATACGACCCTCGTGCACGAGCCACGCACGGTCCACTGGGTAACCGAGCCGCGACGACGGTCCCTGGTGCGAGGCCGTCGCGCGGCGGGCTTGCGACGCGCCGAAGCGCGATAATCTGTTTACGGCAACATGCCATTGGTGTCGCGGGCGGACTCGGGCGGCTGATTCGTCACCGTTGCTGTCGGAACCCCTGCTAGTACGTGCGCTCCGCAGCAACCCGTCAGGAGTGTACGAAAACACCGTCCTCCAATCGATTGTCAGCCGGCCGCCGCCCCACCTCACTCTCCATTTCGTCGATGGTCACGGCGGACTCAGGCGCCGACACATACTCTTGCAGGTTCGGCGATTGAGCGGAAATTCTTACTAACAGACACGGCGTCATCGGAGCCTCCTCTCTGGTTCAAGTCACCCAGACGGATATCCGAACTAAGACGCCGTGTCGCTCAATCACAGCCTAGCCCTCCCCCAAGTGTGAAATGAGCCCCACTCCTGTGGGGTGGGCAAATCGCCGTGGTCAGGCTGGTTGGCAGAGGATCGCCATCCAGCGACGGCATTGCACAATCATCGCACCTATGTCGTCGGACATTCATTCGCTCGGGCATACGTTTTCGAAGGTTCGATAGTAGCCATCACCTACGTGGTCACGAAAGCGCTCGATCGTAAGCCTACCGGAATCATCATATTCGTACTCTATCGTCGACTCCCACTTTTCACCTTTGAACAAACCCACACTTGAAACCCAACCGTTGTCAGCGTAATTATAGACCCAGTCCCCTGAAAGCGTCTCTGCCAATACCAGTCGACGTGCGGCATCATATAGCCTGTTGCCGCTGAATTCGGTCTGGCCATTGCCGTCAACGTAGTCCACGCGCACAATCAATCCTCCACCCCAGATATAGTGAATGCCAAAATCTGGCGAGCCGTCGTTTCCTATATCTTCGTATTGACGAATCATCCTACCACTTTGGTCATAAGAATAGTCAATACGATGGGCGCCATTTTCGAATTGGATGAGCATACCGGCACGGTCATAGGTATAAGTGTCTATCGTATCAGAACGTCCATCGCCATCTCCATCAGTGCTCCTTAACACCAATCGATGCGACTCGTCATAGATATATTCCGTGCGGGAAAGGAGAAAATCCGATGACTCGCCTCGATATGACGATGTATCAAGTAACATCCACTCATCGTGGTAGTTTGCTGCCCAGCGCCTGTCTATGATGCCGTCGGCACCGTCTGTACCGTCTGCGGACTTGACGTCATAGAAGCGTCTGAAAGTATGGCTCGCAGAATTATATTCGACGCGAATGCGATCCGTGATGAGAGCATCGTTGTTGCGATGGGTTTCCCGAACAACGATGCAGTCACCGTAGACGGTACTCGGTGGCCCAATGCGCAGCATCGAAGTCGCTGTGGGTGTCGGCATGTGTGGAATCGAACTTGTCGGAGTAGAAATGTGGGCCGGCTGTGTAGCTCGTGAGTCAATGCCTCCGGAACTTAGCGCGATCGGGAGGAGCAAGTAGTGCGAGCCCTGCTCCTCCTGAGCATACACGCTGGACACATGCACGACCGCGCCGTCAGCCCCGATGAATTCCGTGCGCCACTCGAGGGCAAGAGCAGTCATAGCAATCACCCACACGGCCGCATGAGTCGCTGACGTCTGTACCAGCCGGCTGCCGATAGTCCCTGGCCAGCCCGGCCTGAAGGGTCTCAACACAGCACTATGGCATCAGCTGGGCTGGGACGATCAGTGCCAAGCATATTCGTCCTCCTATGGTGTTGACTGAATCTCAATAGTGGCAAATGCGCTTGTCGCACTGTTCTCAGAGTCCGTCACGCGAAACTCAATCTGATGCGTGCCGACTGAGAGCGCGGTGGTATTCGCAGAGTACCCCTGAGTAAGGAGGCCATCCAGGTCACTGTACCATGCGACCG
>JAJCYU010000124.1 GCA_029262755.1 Anaerolineae bacterium | reverse complement strand
GCGCAGAGCGGCCCGGACGGGCAGCCCATCGATCTGGAACCACCCATGTTCGGTTCGCTCGTGATCACGCGCGACGACGGGCACCAATTCCTCTTGCGTTGGGCGCCGCTCTCGGTTCAGGTGCGTCTGGACGGCGGCGTTCTAAGCGGGTCTGGCCCGGGTGGCCGCCGCGTTCTGGTGGAACTACGTGCCGCGGACGGCACTGTGCTTGGCCGCCAAGGGCAGGGCGATCTATTCGGCGACAATTCAGATTCCGCGCAGTGGTTCGCCGTTCTGCAAGACGCCCTCGGGCAACTCGTGACCCCGGTTTCCGGCGACACCCTGCACGTGACGGTCGGCGACGACGCAGCCGTCCTCACCGTGCCGCCACTGGGCGGTGTCTTGCACGTCGCGGACGACTTGATCTCCGGACAAGGCTTGGCCGGGAATCGACTACGGCTGCAGACCTATTCACCCCTGGGCGAGCAGGTCCAGATGTCGCAGGACCTCGCAGCCGACGGCACGTTCCGCTTCGATCTGGGCGCGCAAGAAGTGGATATCGCCTACAACTGGATCGCCGAGCTCACGATGGATCTGGGCCGTCATAGCGCGGCACGCGTGATTCGCGCCCCTGGGCTTTCGGTCAACCTCGATACGGGCGAGGTCTTCGGTTCGGCGGAGGCAGGCCGTGCCGTTCGCCTCTATGTCACCCGAGCCGGCCGCGTGTTGGCCGAGGAGCGATTCCGGGCGCCGGCAAACGGGGCGTTTAGTCTCGCTCTGCTCGACGCGATGCGCGCTCCGCTGCCGCTTCTCGCGGGCGATGAGCTGATCCTCGATGTGCCCGAAGCCGTCACGAATGACCGAAGCGTCCGCATGGTCATTCCGCCGCTGACCATCGACCCCGAGGTCGGCACCGCCGACGTCTCGGGCCGCAGCCCCTCGGACGGCCGCCTACGCGTCTACGCCGGCAGCGTCTACCCGGCGCCGGATCCCGCATCGGCCGGCGGCGAGGTCGCGGTCGTCGTCAACGGGGACAACACGTGGTCCGGCTCCGTCGACAATCCCGCCTTCGCCACACGAGCAGGCTCCCGATTCGAGGCCCTCCTTCAGCTCGCGTCCGGGCATCAGGTCTTTCGGACCAAGGTCATGCCGGTCTTGAACGTCCAATTCGGTGGTGCCGCCGTTTGCGGGTATGCGGACGCCGCGGCTGCCGTCGGCATCACGCTTTCCCCTGTCGGTGGTGGCGGCGCGGCGATCGCGGCCACGGACGGCCGGTTTGCGCTCGCCCTGGCAGACAGCGAGGGACAACCCCGTGTCACGGCGCCCGGCGATATCGTGCGCGGTGATCTCGGCGGCGAGGCGGCATCGCTCCGTCTACCCACTGTGCCGGTGACGCTGTTCGTGGACTGGGAGACGTGGACGATATCCGGGACCGGTCCGGCGAACCGCTCCTTCTTGGTCGCACTGCCCGGCCGCAGCTGCTACCGGGCCGACGACCTTCTCGGCGGGTTTAGCGGACCGTCTGTGTCGGGCCAAGTTGCGGAGGACGGAACCTTCAGCGTAGAAGTACCGCCGTGGTTCCGCGAGTTCATTGATTCGGTAGGGCGAGGAGTGGAGATCTCCTTCACGGAGCAGAGCGGTCACCGCTTTTACGTGAACCGGCTTCCCGTGCGGGCTGAGGTGCATGTGGGCACGGCCAGGGTAGCCGGCGCCGCGACGCCCCTTGCGACCTTGTCGATGCGCCTCCAGGCGCAGGACGGGGCGGCCAAGGGTTCGGCAAGCGTGTCCGTGGATACGTTTGGAGCGTTTGAGGCGCGCCTCGTCGATTCCGGCGGCGCGGAGGTCCGGATAGCGGCGGGTGATACGTTGATCATCGGGGAAGGCCCGGCGGCGGCGCGCATTCTCGTACGACCGCTCGCCTTCGACTTCAGCGCGCAGGGCGGGCTCGCAGGCACCGCGACGCCGGGCGAAACCGTGGACGTCACGCTTCGCCTGCGTAGTAGCCCGGAGCGATTTCGAACGGCCGTGCAGCTCAGCCTTGTCGCGGACGAGAACGGCCGCTTCGGGATCGAAACGGTGCCTCCGCGTTCCGATTGGAGTCTGGACGACGTCGTGTCCGTTCGGCTCACGGTGCCGGTCGACGGAGTCCACCTGCTGGTCACGGAGCTCGTGCTTGCTCCGCCGGACCCCGAGCCCGTCGACGGAGCAATTTTCCTGCCCTGGTCGACGCGCTGAAGACCTCTCACGCGGTGTATCATGAAACGGTAGGACGCGGCCCGGAAGGGTGGCGAGCCAGCGGACGGAGAACCATGAAGAAACTACCCTGCGCGCCGCGGTCCCTGGTGGCCGGTCAAGCCGTCGGTCGTCCGCACGCGTGGCGAACGCGCGCCGCGTTGGTGATTGCTGCGTCGTTTCTGGCGGCAGGCTGCGTCGGCCTCATGCTTGGCGCGCGGAGCAACCAGCGCGATGCGCATGCCGCAAGCCCCAACGCGCAGGCACGCATCGCGACGATCAATTTGGGCACGCCCTGGATGCTCGCGGCGGCTCCGGCAGGCAGTCGCGTATCCGTGCGACTGCGTCGCGCGGGACGCGAGATCGCGTTTGCGGAGGCGACGGCGAATGCGGGTGGTGAAGCGCGACTACGCCTCGCCGGCTTCGGGGGCGCTGTCTCCGCCGTCTCCATGGAAGCGGGGGACATGCTTGTGCTCACCACGGACGGCGGCGCCGTGCGCGAGATTGTGCTGCCGACGCTGGCATCCACCATTGACGGCGTGCGCGGCATCGTCGCGGGCGCCGCACCGCCCGATGCCGAGGTCACGGTGCATCTGGGGTCGGGCGGTCCAAGCCACCCCGCTCGGGCGACGGCAGCCGGACGATTCACGGCCACCGTCGGGCCCGCGGCGGCCGGTGCGTCCGGAACGGTGCGCTTCGTGGAGAGCGACCTCGCGTTCGAGGCGCCGTTCTCCGCACTCACGGCAACGATCACCCTCGGCTCCCGGCGAGTCGAGGGCAGCGCATCGCCCGGCGATCGGATCGACGCGCTCGTCGCTAGAACGACCTGGCGTAGCGAGGAAGGAACGCGCGTCCCCACCGTGCGTCTCACGCCGGGCGGTGGGATCACGGTCGCAGGGACGGGACCGTTGTCCAATCCCGGGGGCTTCGCCATGCTGCTGCGCGATACGGTGCTGCCGGGCGACGAGATCACCATCACGCGCAGTTCGGCATGGCTCACCCCGCTGCCGCTGCCGGTCCGCGTGCCCACGCTGACGTTAGCATTCGAAGCCCGTGACCGGATCGGCGGAACGGCGCCCATGGGCGCATCGCTGGATCTGCTGTTGGTCGGCCCCGACGGGACGGAACTCGAGGCCACGACCGTCGCCGATGCGTCCGGACGGTGGGAGCATGAGCTGAGCGCAAGCGGCCTGGGTCCCGGCTGGTGGGCGTCGGCCACCATTTCGCTCCACCCCGCCATTCGCCTGCGAGCTGTCGGCGCGATCCCCCGTGTTCGGGTTCACCTGCACGCGCCGGTCGTGGAGGGTGTCGGTCGCCCCGGCCACACCGCGTTGGTGAGCGTCCGCGGCGCGGACGGCGTGCTCCACGGGCCCTGGCAGGCCCCGGTGGACGACGACGGTCGCTTCGCGGCCGCGTTGCAGGGTCTCGCGGATGGTCTGGAGACCGTGACGCTGCCCGGTGCGGACGATCTGGTCCTGGTGGACTTCGTCGATCCCAATGGCCGTGGCGGCGATCCGGTCATCCTATCGTTGCCGTCGCTGAGCGCCGTGGCCGATCCGGCCAACGGCACCTTATCGGGGGTGGCGCCGCCCGCCGCAGAGCTGGTGGTGTCGGTGCCCACGGAGGATGGAAGCACGAGCACGCGCTCGGTCACCGCGAGCGCGGCGGGCGATTGGCAACTTTCCTTGGCGGGTTTCCGCGAACTCCTGCCGCGCGACGGCGGCCACCTCACGTTCACCCGCACGGATGGACACGAGGTTCGCCTCGCGTGGGCGGTGGTCGGACTCGAAGCCGAGCTCGGTGGATCCGTGATCACGGGCAACGCGCCCCCGCATCGCCGGGTGGCCTTGACGCTGCGGGCGGAGGACGGGGTCGCGGTGGCTTCGGCGCTGTCCGTTGCCGGCGCCGACGGAAGCTGGCGCGCGGTGTGGGTCGATCGGCTCGGCGATCCCGTGACCGTACGGGCCAATGACCTTGTGCTGGCCGACATCGGGGACGAGTTGGGCATCGAGCTGCGCGTACCGCTGCTCGACGGTGTGATCCATGTCGCCGAGGACCTCGTCGCGGGCGAAGCGCCGCCCGATTCCGCGCTCCTGCTGCGCGTAGCGGGCGCGGCGGCGGACGGAGGAACTGCCATCGAGCGTCCGTTGATCGTGGACGCATCCGGCACGTTCGCCTTCGAGCTGTCGGGAGAGCGAGACGTGCTCTACAACGACCGTGTCTCGCTGCACCTGGCCGTAGACCGCCACGCCGTGGTGCGCACGATCGTTGCACCCGGTCTGCGGCTGGACTTGGGATCGCTCCGGCTGACCGGCTCGCTGGAGCCGCAGATCGAGGCAACCGTGCTCGTCGTGCGCGGCAGC
>JAJCYU010000123.1 GCA_029262755.1 Anaerolineae bacterium | reverse complement strand
TCGTAATTTGCGTCCAGTTTACATAGCTGCCTGGATGAAGCTGTAAGTTGACCGGGGCATTGGCCGCGTCTTTTGCGGCACTCACATCGCTCACGTTGATCGTGTACGTCCCGGAAGCAGTCAACGTAACCGGGAAGGCCGCGGTGTTGGTCATGGCTGTCTGTGTCCCCGACGGACCGTTGATCGTGATCTGCACGTCGGTCCACGGTACGTCGGCCCCTTCGCCTAGCGGAGGACCTTCCACCGTCACGATCAGACTATCGGGCGTCGTCCCCGGCGGCATCAGCCGCGAGAGCCAACGCGCCGCAACGGCGCCAACTACCCCCCAACCCACAACCGTCCGCAATACCGAACTCGTCGAACTCTTCTTCTTCAGCATGTGCTTCCCCCCATCGATGTTGGACCGATAGAACGGTCCGTGAACGCAATGCCGCGCCTCGTTCCCGTTGGCGCGCGTCCTACCCCGCGGCTCAGGGCCGCGGTTGCAGGTGAAACTCGACCTCCGTGGTCACGCCGCAGGTCAACGAGACCACCGTGAACGGCGCGGGCGACCGGTAACCCAGAAGTGCCGCTTGCTCCGTGTGCACGCACACGATGTAGTCGCCTGGCTGGTAGAGCGTGAATTGAAACTGCGGCATGCCACCGTCCACCGAACGCGTGCGAACGGTCTGCACCGTCTCGTATGCGTGGTAGGGCGATCGGCGCTTCAAGTCGACGAGGATATCCGCCCGCGGGTTGCCCGGGCCGGCGACCTCGTCGTCGTGAAACACCACCCAGCCGCGGATCACGTCTGGCCGTGGCAGGCCGGGCGGATCTTGTTGGTAGGGCGGACATCCGCCTGCGATCGTCGTTCGCGTTGTACGCTTCCCCGTCATGGTGCCCTCTCCTTACCCGCTCTCCCCGCGGGTCTCCCTACTGTACGTCGGCACCGTGTCCTCGTTCCCAGTTTAGGCCCGGGGTTGTCACAAGGGTGTCACAGCGGGGAATCACAGGGGTCCCGGCGACAGGGCGTAGGGCCTCCCTCCCTGGCAGGCCCTGGGTGTAGACGGTAGAATGTCCGGCCTATGTCCAATTCCCAGGCCCCGCGCGGGCAACGCTGCGTCGTCACCGGCGCAGCGGGTTTCATCGGCAGCCACGTGGTCGATCGGCTGCTCGCCGACGGCCACGAGGTCGTGGGCGTCGATTGCTTTACCGACTACTACCCGCGCCCGATCAAAGAACGCAACCTCAAGCGTGCGCTGGCCAACCCACGATTTCGGTTGGCGGAGGCGGATCTCCGCGACGCGGAGCTTGCGCCGATCCTCGAAGGCGCCGACATCCTGATCCACGAAGCAGCGATGGGCGGCTTGCGCCGTTCGTGGACGGAGTTCGAGACCTACCTCAGCTGCAACGTCTTGGCTACGCAGCGCTTGTTGGACGCAGCGCGCTCGGTCGGAGTGGGCAATATGGTCCACGTCTCGACGTCGTCGGTGTACGGCCGCGAGTCCTCAGGTGACGAGACACGGCCCACGCGGCCCGACTCACCCTACGGCGTCACGAAGCTGGCCGCAGAGAACCTGGTGCTGGCCTACCACCGCAACTTCGATCTGCCCGTCACGGTGCTGCGCTACTTCTCGATCTTCGGACCGCGCCAGCGTCCCGACATGGGCTACACGATCTTCATCGAGCGCATTCTGCGCGGAGAAGAAATTACGATCGACGGGGACGGCACGCAGACGCGCGGCAACACCTACATCGACGATTGCGTGGAGGCCACCGTGCGCGTCGCGTACGCCGGCCCCACGGGCGAGGTCTTCAACATCGGCGGCGGCGAGGTCGTCTCCGCCTTGGATGTCGTGCGGATGATCGAGCGCATCACCGGTCGCGAAGCGCGGCTGCGCTTCGGCCCGCCGCGTGCGGGCGAGCAAGCGCACGCACTGGCCGATACATCCAAAGCGCGTGCCCGCTTCGATTGGGAGCCTTCCTCGAGCGTCGAGGCCGGTTTGCGTGCCCAGGTCGCATGGATCCAGGAACGGCTGGCGTTGCCGGCCGTCCCGGGTGTCGCCGAGGAGCGCAGCTCGTGACCTCCACTTCCTCGCCCAAGCCGGTACCGGCACAAGTACCGGTTCCCGTACCCGTGCCCGGCAGTGAGTCTCAGGCGGAGCGGGCACCCTCGACGGTGGCCGCCAAGACCCACGGTACTGCACAACGTCGCGGCGCGAACCCCGTGCACCTTTCGCCCAACGAAGGCGAGCGACCCGAGATCAGCGTGGTCATCCCGCTGTTCAACGAGGTCGAGACCGTGCCGGAGCTCGGACGGCGCTTGCGCGAATCGCTGGAGCAGTTGGGGCGGCGCTGGGAGGTCGTGATCGTCGACGACGGATCGACCGACGGGTCTTTCGAGGCCCTTCGCGCGCTCCACGAAGCGGAGCCGCGCTTCGTCGTGATCCAGTTTCGGCGCAACTTCGGCCAGACGCCGGCCTTTGCCGCCGGCTTCGACGCCGCGCGCGGCGACATCGTCGTGACGATGGATGCCGACCTGCAGAACGACCCGGACGATATCGGCGCCCTGCTCGCGGAGATGGAGCGCGGGAACTTCGACATCGTCAGCGGTTGGCGCAAGGATCGCAAAGAGCCCCTGTTGCTACGGCGCATTCCGTCCATGTTCGGCAACCGCGTCATGCGCTCGTTGACCGGCGTCCATCTGCGCGACACGGGCTGCTCGTTGAAGGCATACCGCTCCGACGTCGTGAAGAACATCCATCTGTACGGGAACTTGCATCGCTTCATCCCCGCCGTGGCCGGAACATACGGCGTCACGATCTCGCAGGTGCCCGTGCGCGACCACGAGCGTGCCCATGGCACCTCGAAGTACGGTCTCGGCCTCGCCCGCGCACCGCGGGTGCTGCTCGACCTGCTCACGCTCTATTTTCTGCGCAACTACGGCACCCGCCCCATCCACATCTTCGGTGGGCTAGGCATCCTGACCGGCGGGCTCGGCGTTCTCGTCGGGCTCTACCTCAGCGTGGTCAAGCTCTTCGGGGGCCAGGACATCGGCGACCGCCCCTTGCTGCTGCTTGCGGTGCTGCTGTTGATCTTGGGAGTGCAGTTCTTGTCGATGGGTTTCCTGGGCGAGCTTTTGGTACGCGCGTACCACGAGGCCCAGAACAAGCCGATCTACGCCGTCCGCGAGGTTCTCGACGGCGACGACGCACCGGCCCGCTGACCGCAACGGCGCCGTAGCAACCGTCCGGCTACGCCGGGCCAGGAGGAGGAAGCATGCGCGCTCGTCCCGATCTCTTCGCATCCCTGCGGTCCTGCGCACGATGCGCGCCGGCGCTGCTCGTCGCCGCTCTGATCCTGGTCGCCTTCGCCACGGCGACCGCGACGACCACACCGCGCGCGGCGCAGGCGCAGGAAGATCCGACCCCCGCGCCAACCGCGACCCCGGCACCCGCGTGGGGAATGGCAACGCTCTACGGCGGTCCGATTCGCGATCTCGCGGTCGTGCCGGATACCCGACCGGACGCCCAGGACACGCAGCGCATCTGGGGTACCGGCAACGGCATCTTCGTGAGCACGCGCGGTATCACGTGGACGATGGCCCCGCGCGACTTTCCCGACAGCCAGCAGGTCGTCGCGGCCTCCGCGGAGACCGCGTTCGTCACGGACAGTGAAGGCGTCGGGCGTCGCACCTTCAACGGCGGGCGCAGCTGGTCCGTCATGCGCGTGGGCGACCAGACGCCGTACCACATCGCGGCCGTTTCGCCTGACTTCGATCAGGAGCAGCAGGCCTACGCCATCTTCGAGGCCGACGGCCGCCTGTGGCGCACGTCGGACAGCGGCTCGCGTTGGACGGAAGTCGTGATCGCGCGCGGCGCGCAGCCCATGGTCGGTGCGGTGGGCTTCTCGCCCCTCTTCCCGACCGACGAAACCGTGTTCGCCGGCACGAACGCCGGCTTCCACGTGTCCACCAACGCCGGCCAGGAGTGGAGCGAGGGCCGCGGCGTCGGCGCGGGCGGGCCGGTCTTCGGCCCGTCGCAGGGACCCGTGCAGCACCAAGGCATCTTGGTGCCCGCCGAATTCGGCGACGATCCGGCCCGCAAGATCGACCCCGAGGTCGAGGATGTCTTCGCGTGGACGCCCGCCGGACTTTGGGTGACCCCGGATCAAGGCATGAGTTGGCGCTCCTTCGGCCTGCCCGCCGGCCTGGCCGCCATCCACGATGTCGCGGTATCGGAGGGTTGGCCGGCCGATCCCGTCATCGTCGTCGCGGGTCGCCCGAGCACGGCGGGCGGCGCCATCGGTGCGATCAGCGAGGACGGCGGCGATAGCTGGCGGCCGATCGCCGGCGCCAGCGGCCTCGAGGGCACCGCGGTGGTGCTCGCGGTCGACTTCTGGCACCGGCCCGGCCCGGACCGCAAGCCGCCGCGTCAGAGCCCGACCCTGACCGAGCACATCTTCCTGCCCAACGTCTATTCCGGCTTCGACTTCACCGGTGACCCGGAAGCCGACCCGCCCGTGCCCTCCGATTTCGTGCACGTGACGCCGATCGTTCTGCGCCGCGAGATCACGATCGGCACGAACGGCGCCGGGGTATGGTCGTCCGCCGATCTGGGCCGCACGTGGGACCGCACGTCCGCGCTGCCCGGCCTGCGCAACGCACGCCCGAGCACGGTCACCTTCTTGGACGATGAGTCGGCCCTGGTAGGCAGCCAGCGCTCCGGATTGTTCCGCAGCGAAGACGCCGGCGCGTCGTGGACCCGCGTCGAGAGCGCGTTGCCGCGTGGGGAACGCGGCGCCATCCTAGCGCTCGGCGTTTCCCCCGCCTACGCCTCGGACCGCACGGTCTTCGCCGCCACGGCGGACGGCCTGTGGGTCAGCCGCGATGGCGGTACCGCTTGGACCGCCACGAGCGGACCAGCCGGCGCGCGCTACGTGGCCTTCTCGCCCGACTTTGCACAGGATGGCCGCATGATGGCCGGCGGGCACCGCTCCTCGGACCGCGGCGCGAGCTGGCAAGCCTTGCCCGGCGCCGAGGACTGGGATCTGCGCGCCGCGGCCTTCTCGCCGCGCTTTGCGAACGACTCGTTGATCCTGGCCGGTGGCTACCTCACCGCGGAGCCGGACGAAGGCACAGGCGTGTTGGTCTCGAGGGATGGCGGCGACACGTGGGCGGCCATCAGCCACAATCAGGTACGCGATCGCCCGGTGCTGGCCATCGCGGCGATCGCGGTGGACCCGTCCGAAGATCTGCGCATCGCGGTCGGCACCACGAACGGCATGTTCGCATCCGAGGACGGCGGAGCCGACTGGCGGCGCGTGCCGCGGATGAGCGCACGTGACATCGGGTCGCTCGAGGGCGCGGTGCGGCGCGAGCCCTCGCTCACCGGCATCTTCGTGGCCGCAACCGGCGACGGCGCGTACTGGTCGTTCAATCGCGGCATGGACTATCTGCGCGAGCCCCGTTCGCCCCGCCCGCTGGACCGCGTGGCACTCTCGCCCGGCGCGCTGCGCGTGATCGGGACCATGCCGCTCGGCATCACGTACGCGGAGCTCGCGGTGCTCGAGGCCGGGGACGCACCGTAGGGCCCGACGCCACGGCGCCGAGCGTGAAGGCCGATCGCCCCGCGGGGGGCGGCCTCCGCGGGACCATGCCCCGCACGGTCACGGCCCTGTTGCCGGACGGCCTGGCCTTGTTGCTCCTGCTGCGCATCGCGGCCCTGTACCTCACCGGGCTCGATCGCTGGCGGATCAACGACGACGAGGGTAGCTATCTCTATGCGGCCTGGCGCATCGCGCTCGGCGAGTTGCCCTATCGCGATTTTCTGACGCCGCAACTGCCTGCCTTCTTGATGCCGGGCGGCTGGTTGATGCGCGTGGTGGGCCCCAACGACCAAGCGGCGCGCGTCGCCATGGCGCTGCTCGCCCTCGGCGCCGCCGTCGTGCTGTGGGCGGCCGTCCGGCGCTTGCACGGCCCCTGGGCGGCCTTGGTCGCCGGTGCATTGCTGCTGCTGCAGCCGGACGTCTTCGCCGCCACGCGCAGCTTCCGCTCCGAGGCAGTGATGCTCTTCCTGACCGTCTGCGGCCTGTGGGCCTTCCTGCGCGGCGCCTTCCCGCGTCGCGACGCCGACGACCCGCCGGACCGGCGTTGGCTGGCCGCGGCAGGCGTCCTTGTGGGGCTGGCCACGCTGGCCAAACTCTTCGCCGTCTTCCCGCTCGCCGGACTGGTTCTGTGGCTGGCCGACGACGCTCGGCGCCGCGCACGCGCGTGGCCGGCCGTCACGCGCGACATGGCGGCGACGCTCGTGCCGTTCGCCATCGTGGTCAGCGCTGGTCTCGGCGGCTTCGCGCTGCTGAGCAACGAGGTGTACGAGGCGACGGTGGAGCACCACCTCCGCCAGGGCGCGGGTCAGTCCCCGTGGCGGGTCCTGCGCGGCGGCTGGGCGATGCTCGGCGTCTTCGTCCGGGACGCGAGCCGCGCGGCGCCGCTGGCCGTTGCCGTCGCCATGGCGATCAGCGCGTGGCGGGACGGCGATCGACGCGCCCTAGCGTGGGGCTGGCAGCTTCCGGTCGCGCTCGGTCTGCTGGTGATGTCCAGGGAGCGCTACCCCCGTCACCTGGTCTTCCTCGCCCCGGCGATCGCGGCGCTGGTGGGCTTGGCCGTCGTGCGACTCCACGCCATCGGGCGCGCCTCGGGCGACCGCTTCGCGCTCCTGCTCGCGCCCGCGATCTTCGCCGCTTTCCTCGGCTCCTGGTTCCTGTTCGACCGCGACTATTCGTGGGCCAGGGAAGAGGACGGCACGGTCAAGGTAGCCGACCTGGCAGCCCTGCTCTCCGAGCCGGACGACATTCTCTTCTCCGATTACTCCGAGCTGAACTTCTACGCGGAGCGCCCGACCACCTATTCCGCGGCCTCCCTGTCCAGCGGCGCTATCCGTAGCGGCCAGATCACGTGGGCGCGCATCGCGGCGGAGCTGGACGCGCTCGGCCGCCGTCCTGCCATCGTGCTGCGCGAAGCGGACAGCCCCGAGAGCCACCTCGCCCAGCTATCGGGCGATGACAAGGCCGCCTTCGAGGCCTGGCTCGCCGACGGCTACACGCTGACCGGCCATGTGCAGCGTGGTCCGCAGCGATACGCCGTATACCTGCCATACGATGACGGCGCCGCCGGGGAAGGAGGCACGGCGGGTGGCCAGGGGCAGGATCCGGTGGTTGCAAGCGACCGTAGCGGCGAAGCGGCGGAGGTCGCATCGGAAGGATCCGCCTCCGATCTCGCCTCCGATCTCGCCCCCGCGGGCTCGTTGTCAGCACCCGCCGGCACGCCGCGCATGGCGCGCTTCGCGGGCGGGCCCACCTTGCTCGCCGCCGGGCTATGGGCCGACCCGATCGATGCCGACGGCGTGACGCGCCTGACCGTGCGCGGCGCATGGCAACGCACAGCGGAGAAACCGATTGCGGACGAGCTCGCGCTGACCGTACGCCTCGTCGACGCGGAGGGTCGGGTCTGGCGACAAGTCGACGGGCCGCTTCGGGCTTCGCCGAATCGAGACACGACCGCCTGGCGTGCGGGCGAGCTGACCAGCCAACGCCTCCGCCTCGACGCACCGCCCGGCACGCCGCCCGGCCGCTACACCGTCCGCATGGGCCTGTACACGAGAACGGACGGCGCGGCACTCTCCGCCTTTCACCCGAACGGCACGGCGCGAGGCCCCCTGGTGGAGGTCGGCGCGGTCGACATCCAGCCGTGGCTCCCTCGCTCCGAGAGCGCCGCGCGGCGGGCCCTCGCGCTAAACGCTCCACCGGAGGCCACCGTGGTGCGCCCGGACACGACCGGACACGAAGCGCTCCCCGCCACGTGGCGTTTGATCGGTGTTGCCGATCCGAACGAGGCGCGCGACGGCGGCTTGGGCGACACCGGGATGAGCGGCGTTGGAATGAGCGGCGGCACGCTGGACGATGCCGGTATCGTCGCCTTCGGGGGCAGCAGCGACGGCAGCGACGTCCGGCCGGACGACGGAGCCGCGACGGACGACGGCGCTTTCGACGCGGCGCGCACGGACGGCTCCCCCCGCCCCGCCGCGGAACGACGGTCCGATCGCCCGCTCTCGCTGACCTGCGGCGAGGTGCTCGAGCTAGACACGGCGTGGCTGCGAACGGCCGGCCCCGACCTACACGGCGATGCCCTGGTCACGCTCGAGCTGACCGCGGACGACGCGCGACGCGGCGACGTCGCCGCGTCGCGCGAGCAACGCGTGCCGTCTCCCGGCGCCGCCCTTCTCCAGGCGGGTGACGGTGCTACCTGGCTGGAGGGCACGGTCATCCGACATCGCTTGCGGGCTCCGATTCGCGCCGGCGCCGCGGGGCTCCACGTCGTGCGCGTCCGAATCCGCACCGTGCCGACGCTCGACCGTCAGCGGCGCTACGATCTCGGCCCGGAGACGATATTGAAGCTCGGCACGGTTGACGTGTTGCCCTGCACGCGCGACGACCTGCGCTTCGAGGACCCCCAACTCACCCGCTCGTTCCACGTGCCGTTTGGCGCCGTCGGCGTGCTCATCGGCGTGGACGCGCCCGCGGATCTCTCGGCCGATCTCCTGGCCGCGGGCGGCGCGCTGCCGGTCACGCTCGCCTGGCGGGCCGTCGATGCCTCCGACGTGCCGCTCCACGTAACGGTGCAGCTGCTCGACGAAGCGGGCCGCATCG
>JAJCYU010000122.1 GCA_029262755.1 Anaerolineae bacterium | reverse complement strand
GAGATCGGCCTGGTCGATCTTCTCAGGTGAATCAGGGTCGGAAACGTTGTAAGCCAGAAGGGGCGTGTCCGGATACGTGCCGGCGAAGATCGTGTCGCCCGCGGCCGCAAGGTCAAAGAGCGATGTTCGCGACATGGGGATGAGTGCGGCGGCGCGAGGTCCGCCTGCGCGGAGGTCGAAGAGCTGTATACCGCGGTGGGAGCATCCAACCGCCGCGACGTCGCCGGCGAGCGCGAGGGTTCCGCAAGGGCCTTCGATCGGCAATGCGTGGACTTCGACGGGACGCAGCGGATCGCCGAGATCGAAGCGACGCAGGTGCGAGGTCGTATCTCCCTGCTCTACGACGTACAGATGTCCCTCTCGCACAGCCACCGCCACAACGATGCCGGCGCTTTTTCGACGACGTGGACGGTCTCTGGCCCTGCCGACGGGCTGAGGTCGACGATGCCGACGCCCCGGTCGCTGAGGGCCGCGTAGGCGACCGATCCGTCCAGGGCGATACCGCGGATTACTCGGGGGAGCAGATCGCCCTCACCGATCACGCGGGGCGCCGAAGGATCGTCGATATCGAGCACCGCCAGGCGTGCCCCTAGACCTAGTACCAAGCGCCCTTGCCACTGCGCAACAATGTTGAAGGCGTCGTGTGCGCCGCCACCTACGCCCCCGACAACGGCCAGGTTCCCGATGCTCCTTGGATAGGGCGTCGCTGTCGGCGCGGCGGCCGTGGCTCTGGCCGCGGCAATGCTGGGGCCGACCGCCGCCTCGACGGCCGCGATCAGGCCTGGGGCATCGAGGCGCTCCGTGCCTCGGCCCTCGCCGACCTGGCGAATTGCCAGCGCGGCCGGCTCTCCCGTCAGGTCTTCAATGGGCGCAGTGTCAAGCCTGTAATTCTCAGCGTAGCCGTAGAACTCGAAGAAGTCGTCATCGTCCATCCTGCCCATGAGCAGAACGCGATCGTCCTTCTGGAAGGCCTGCCAGCTTCGTTCCCGGTGGCCCTTGAGCCGGAGCGTGGTGGTTTCGGGCGGCAGGCCTGCCGCGTGCAGCACGCGCTCGACCTCGAGCTCATAGATGGTGTAGGGGCCGCCGACGTACTCTTCGACGTTGAGGAAGGCATCGAACACGGAGGGTTCCGCCACCTCGCGCACTTGTTCAAGGTCCGGAGTGACCTCCGGGCCAAAGGTGGCCGCTACGTCAACACCCGACTCCTCCAGGACGAAGCGTTGTGCATCGAGGATGTCCTCCGCTGCCATGACGTCGTGGAGCGTCGGATGGATCGTCTCGCCTTCGACTCGAATCGTTCCGATGAGGATACTCTCGCCGCCGCGCACCGCGTTTGCGACCTGCTCCTCGATGGACTCCGGGCCAGGCATATAGTCACCCATTAGCAGCCCGGAGCCATCGTCCGGAGGCTCCACGATGCCTGTCAGTCGGGAGCAGCCTGCCGCGGGGGCGGTACAGAAGAGGGCAAGAAGGAGGAGCCTGGGTATCAGGCGGCTCAGGGAAGCTCTGGTGGTGCATGGAGTTCTGATGGTGCATGGAGTGTTGGAGGACATGCCGGGGGCTCCTGGACGCGAGGCGCCGTCGGTGGAGGCGGGACGGCGTTGGTTGGACCGGCCTGGAATTCCGGGCAGGTCGGCACAAAACGCTGGTCGGCGTCTTTGGTTCCGGCTGCGACGCGGCAAGGCGAGGTCGGTGCCGTCTCCCTGGGCTATCCACCCGTGCTGATCAGCCTTAGGATATGCGCCACCGTGGTCGAGACGGTACGAGAGCCGGACAAGGGTATGACGAGGCCCGCACCTCTTTCTTAGGAGTCCAAGTTGTCCTCCCACATTCGCATGATCCCGCACGACGAAGCCACCGGCTTCCTCAAGAAGCAACTCGACGCAGCGCTGAAGCGGGCGGGCCGCATCTGGAACATCGTGGGCATCATGAGCCAGAACCCGCGCCACATGAAGGCGTCGATGGATTTCTACGGTGCGATCATGTTCGGCGCCTCGCCCCTGTCGCGATCACAACGCGAGACGCTGGCGGTGGTCACCAGCGCGGTGAACCACTGCGTCTACTGAGTGCGCGCCCACGCACACGACCTCCGTGCTGAGGTCGCCGAGGACTTGGGGCTGACGGACGACGTCGAGGCGGACGCCTACGTGGCGGCCGTCGCGCGCGACTGGCGCACGGCGTCGCTGGACGAAGTCACCGCCGCGCTGTGCGCCTACGCCGAAAAGCTCACACGCAACCCGTCCGCCATGAACGCCGCGGACATCGAAGCGCTGCGCACCGTGGGCCTGGACGACCGCGCCGTCCACGACGCAACGCAGGTGATCAGCTACTTCAACTACATCAACCGCATCGCGGATGCCCTGGGTGTGCCGCACGAGAACTTTGTGCGGGCGTGGGAGAAGTAAGGGTACGCCCAGGCTACGGCGCTGAATCATCCGCAACGGCCATCGACCCTGGAACAGGAGCAAAGATATGTCGCGCCTTCTCCGTCCTCCCATGCGCTTCTTCTCGTACGGTTTCGGATTCATCGTCTTCCTGTTCGCACTCGCGTGGGCCTACGGGTCAACGCTGCCGGCGGAACACGACGTCTACACCATCGCGCGCTATAGCGTCGCTCCCGAGGTCCTATGGCCGCTGCTCGCGGAGCCGGAGCAGCAGCTCGTATGGCGGACGGACCTGGAGACGGTGGACGCGTTGCCGGAACGAGACGGCAACGAGTCGTGGCGGGAGACCGGCTCGATGGGTCCGATGGACTTCGTACGGAGGTCGGAAAACGCGCCGAGCACGCTGACCGTGGAGATCGTAGACAACGCACAGTTCGGCGGCAGTTGGACCTACTACCTCGTACCCGAGGCCGGAGGAACGCGCCTCACGATCCGCGAGCGCGGCGAGGTGTATTCGCCGCTGCTGCGCCTGATCTCGACCCACGTGATTGGGCCGTACAGCACGATGAAAGCAATCCACAATGATCTCGCGCGCCATCTGGGCGACGAGATCGTGATCGCACGCGGCGAGGGAGAGTGTGCGGACTGCTGAGCGGGCGCGGCGCACGAGAAGGGTCTAGGCTACAGAGTCCTTGTGACGGCCCTGTGACACGCGCGTGATAGTCTGCCACCAGGAAGACGTGGCTCGCTGACGAAGACGATCGAACGCGCATCGCAGCCCACACCGTCGTCGCATTGCAATCGGCCCCGATCCCCGGTCTCAGCGTGCCCGTCTTCCTCTTTGATTGGAGCTTTGCTCACGCTACGGGTCCTCCCCTGTTCCCGAAACCGTTAACGCTGGAACCGGAGACCGGAAACGACCGCCGCACCGAACTACGGGCATTGCGCCTCGGGACCGGTGTGGCGATCGCTGCGTGTTGTGGACGCGTCCCGCGACGTCGCATGGTTGACTCGTGCGCGCGGCGGCTCCTACCATCGGCACTTGTGTGGTCAGGCCGTGGCCGCGCGCCCCCTCGTCTCGCCGGACAGGAGCCCTCATGCACCCCGTTGCTTCGACGGACCGCTGGACGCTGCACGACCCGAGTCCCGCGCGTGCGGCAGCGGTGCACGCGCGTCTCGCGGCGTGGGACGAGGCGCAGGTCGCGCGTCGGCTGTGGGCCAAGGACCCGACGCTCTGGGCGCCGGAGGACGAAGCGGTTCAGTCCGCGATCCGAGACCGCCTCGGCTGGCTCGAGCTACCGCGAACGAGCGCGGCGCCGCAGCGCCTGGCCGAGTTGCAGGCGTTGGCCGATGCGGCTCGCGCGCAGGGCGTGCGGCGTGTGCTGCTTATGGGCATGGGCGGTTCCAGCCTTGCGCCGGAGGTCTTCCAGCGCGTCTTAGGTTCGGCCGACGGCTCGGCCGAAGGCGCGCCGACGCTCAGCGTGCTCGACAGCACCCATCCGGCGGCCGTCCGCGCGGCGCTGGAGGCCCATCCGCCCGCGGAGAGCTGGTTCATCTCGGCCAGCAAGTCCGGTACGACCCTCGAAACGCTTTCCTTTCTGCGCGCCGCGTGGGCGCACGTCGCGGCGGTGGATCCAGAGCCGGGCATGCGCTTCGTCGCGATCACGGATCCGGGCTCCAAGCTCGCGCAATTGGGCGCCGAACGCGGCTTCCGCGCGGTGCTGCTCGCGCGTCCGGACGTCGGCGGACGCTACTCCGCCCTCTCCGCCTTCGGCCTTGCGCCCGCGGCCCTGATCGGGGCCGACGTGGCCGGGTTGCTTGCCCGCGCGCGCCAGATGGCCGCCGACTGCGGCCCGCATGTGCCGGCCCTACGTGACCCGTCGTTGCTGCTCGGCGCGTCCTTGGGCGAGCTGGCGCGGGCGGGGCGCAATACGCTGGTGCTCCTGACATCGCCGGGCCTTGCCGCCTTTCCGGATTGGATGGAGCAGTTGATCGCCGAGAGCCTGGGCAAGGACGGCGTGGGCATTGTGCCCGTAGCCGGCGAGTTGCCGCGCCCCGCGACGGAGTACGGGCCCAATCGCGTCTTCTGCCAGATGATCCTGGCCGGCGGCGATCCGCCCCTCTCGCAGGAGGCGGCCACGCGGCTCGTGTCGGCCGGTCATCCCGTGATGCGCATCGTGCTGCGCGACCGCCTGGACATCGCCGGCGAGATGATGCGCTGGGAGCTCGCCGTCGCCACCGCCGGTATCGTGATGGGCGTCCAGCCCTTTGACCAGCCGAACGTGGAGTTGGCGAAGCAACTGGCGCGCAAGGCCATGGCGGGTTCCGATACCGGAAGCGGGTCGGGGGACGGGGCGGGCGAATCCGGCGGTGGCGAGGCCCGCAGCGGCGGGTCCGCGAACAACGTGAGCGATAATGGGGGAGCAAGTGCCGTCGGATCGCGCGAGATCGTCGTCGACGTGGCCGGAGCTGACTCGGCCGCCGGTCAGATCGCCGCGTGGCTCGATGCCTCCGCTGACACCGACGTCGTCGCGCTGATGGCCTTCTTGGCGACGACATCGGGCGTCGTCCGCGCCGCGGGCTCGCTACGCCGGGCCGTCACGCGGCGTGGGCGCTACGCAACGACCTTCGGCTGGGGGCCTCGCTTCTTGCACTCGACCGGGCAGCTTCACAAAGGCGGGCCGGATTCGATCCGTGCGCTGCAGATCGTGGATACACCGGCCGAAGACATGGCGGTGCCCGAGGCGGACTTCCGCTTCGGGCGGCTACTCGCGGCGCAAGCGGACGGCGACCGCGCCGCGTTGGAACAAGAAGGGCGCGACGTGCTCCGTGTGCGTTTGGAAGGCGACGCGGCCGAGGTGTTGGACGCGTTGGCCACGGCGCTCGTCGAGACATCGTCCACGGCTGCTTCAGGCGCGCCGTTGTCAGGATAACGGCTCGCGCTGCGGCTCCGACCGTGCGAAGGATCGGACACGCCGACTCGGCGCTGTCCTGAATCAACACTCGCGATCTCGATTCCAGCACAAGGAATCCGGACCGCAACGCAACTACAAGAGCGGAGGCGTCTCGTGCGCTTGGCGATGATCGGACTGGGCAAGATGGGCGGCAACATGAGCCGTCGGCTGATGGCGGGCGGGCACGAGGTCGTCGTGCACGACCGGTCGGCCGACGCGATGGCGGCGTTGGGCGCGGAGGGAGCGGAGGTCGCGGGAGCGTTGTCCGAGCTGCGGACGCGGCTCGCCGCGCCGCGGGTGGTGTGGATCATGGTGCCCAGCGGTGACCCGACGCAGGCCGTCGTGGAGGAAATCGCGGCGATCCTCGAGGAGGGCGATGTGGTGGTGGACGGCGGCAACAGCCACTTCCCACGCACCGTCGAGCGCGGCGATATGCTCGCCGAGCGCGGCATCCGGATGGTCGACGTCGGTACCAGCGGCGGCGTCTGGGGACGTGAGGGCGGTTACTCCATGATGGTCGGCGGCGCCGACGATGCCGTCGCGCTCCTCCAACCCGCGCTGGAGACGTTGGCGCCCGCCGCCGACAAGGGGTGGGGACACGTCGGACCGCGCGGCGCGGGGCACTACGTCAAGATGATCCACAACGGGATCGAGTACGGGATCATGCAGGCCTACGCCGAGGGCTTCCACATCCTCGACGAGAGCGAGTACACGCTGGACCTGCACCAGATTTCCGAGATCTGGCGCCACGGAAGCGTGGTGCGCAGCTGGTTGCTCGACTTGATCGCGCGCGCGCTGAACGACGACGCCTCGCTGGCTGATCTCGCCGCCTACGTGCCCGACAGCGGCGAAGGCCGGTGGACGGTGCAGGAGGCCATCGACCGCAACGTGCCGGCGCCGGTGATCACGCTGGCGCTGCAGGCGCGGCTCCGTTCGCGCGTCGAGGATAGCTACGCGGACCGGTTATTGTCGGCGATGCGCAACCAATTCGGCGGTCACGCGGCCAAGAAGAAGGAAGGCTAGCTCGATGCCAGAGCGCGATACGAACGCCGCGGGCGCGCGAGAAGCGGGCCCGGCGGCGCTACAAGTCGAGATTCCCGACCATCTCTTCGTGATCTTCGGCGCCACCGGCGATCTTGCTCATCGCAAGCTGTTGCCGGCCTTGCACCACGTCCTGACCAACGCCGCCACCGGCCGCGGCTGCGTGCTCGGCGTATCGCGCTCGGAGCTGGACGACGCCGCGTTCCGCGATCAGGTACACGGCGCCCTCGAGGCACGCGACTTGGACCCGGAGGCGATGAGCGCGTGGTGCGAGGAGTGCGTGCACTACGAGCCGGTCGGCAACGGCGACGAGACGGACTATGAACGCATTCGCGCGCGGATCCAGCGTATCGAGGCCGACCAGGATCTGCCGGGCAACCGGGTGTTCTACCTCGCCCTTCCGCCCCAGGTCTTTGAGCCGACCATCCGTGCTCTCGGCGCTTCCGGCTTGAACGACGGCCCCGGCTGGACGCGCATCGTCGTCGAGAAGCCCTTCGGGCACGATCTGGCGAGCGCGCGCGAGCTGAACGCGATCGTCCACGAGTACTACGAAGAATCGCAGATCTACCGCATCGACCACTACCTGGGCAAGCAGACCGTGCAGAACCTGCTCGTGTTCCGCTTCGCCAACGCCATGTTCGAGTCGCTGTGGAATCGCGATCGCATCGAGCGGGTGGAGATCACCGTGGCCGAGGCGCTCGGCGTCGAGGGCCGCGGCGGCTACTACGACGGCGCCGGCGCGGTGCGCGACATGATCCAGAACCACCTGACGCAGCTGATGACCCTCGTGGCCATGGAGGTGCCGACCACCTTCCATGCCGATGCCATCCGGCGCGAGAAGATCAAGGTGCTGGAGAGCGTGAGCCCCATCGCGCCGGAAAACGTGGTGCTCGGGCAGTACGTCGCGGGCGAAGCCGACGGCGAGGCGCTTCCGGGCTACCGCGAGGAGGAGGGCGTGCCGCCGGATTCGCGCACGGAGACCTTCGCGGCGCTCAAGGTCGAGATCGCGAACTGGCGCTGGCAGGGCGTGCCCTTCTTCCTGCGCACGGGCAAGCGCATGGCCGTGCGCAGCACGCGCATCGCCGTGCGCTTCCGCTGCGCGCCGGTTTCGATCTTCGAGGACGAGGCGCAGGTGCGCTCCGTCGAGCCTAACGTGCTGCTGATCACGCTGCAGCCCGACGAAGGCTTCGACCTCTTCTTCGAGGTCAAAGCCCCGAGCGAGCCCTTCCGCGTGGTCACCCGCCGCCTGGACTTCCGCTACGACGAGGCCTTCGGCGCGCTCCCGGACGCCTACGAGACGCTGTTGCTCGATATCGTCCAAGGCGACCAGACGCTCTTTGTGCACGCCCAAGAGGTCGAGGCCAGCTGGCAGCTCTACGCCCCGGTCCTGGAGCGCATCCACTTCGGCGAGGAGCCGGTACAACGCTACCCGGCCGGCAGCTGGGGCCCTCCCTGCGACAGCCTGATCGAGCGCTGGACGTGGGGCGAAGAGGGCGTGGACGTGATGGACGAGGACGTCCCAGCAAATCCGCCGCAAGGGCGCAATTCCGCATCGGGCGAAGCGCGATCGACGTCCGACGCGTGAGCCGCCACGCGCCGCCGGTGATCGTCTGCGCGGATCGCGCGTCGCTCGCCGCCGCCGTCGCCGCGCGCATCGCGCAGCTCATCGCCGCCGCGATCGCCGAGCGCGGGCGCGCGGTGGTTGCGCTGGCCGGCGGCACCACGCCGCGCGACGTGCACGAGGCGCTCGTCGCGGGCCATGCCACGCGGGTCGACTGGCGGCGCGTGGTCTGGTGCTTCGGCGACGAGCGGCTGGTGCCGCTGGCGGATCCGCGCAGCAACTTCCGCATGGCGCGCGAGACGTTGTTGGAGCCGCTGGAGGTGGATTGGGGCACCGTATGGCCGGTGCCGACCGGCGCTGCGAGCGCAGAGACGGTCGCCGTGCGCTACGAGCGGACGCTGCGCGCGCTGTTCCCCGACGCCGACGCCGACGCCGACGATCCGGTCGCACCGACCTTCGACCTGGTGCTGCTCGGCATGGGCGGCGATGGTCACACGGCCTCGCTCTTTCCGGGCGACGAGGACATCTTGGGCGAGCCCTCGCGCTGGGTGCGCGCTGTTGCGGCGCCCGACGGCGCGCCGGTGCGTGAGCGCGTCACGTTGACGCTACCGGCGATCGCGCGGGCGCGTACGGTCCTCTTCGTGGCGGCTGGTGCGTCCAAGCGTAGCGCGTTGCTGCAGGTTCTCGCCCGCAACGCGGAGGGTCACCCCGATGCGACCGGCAAGTCGAAGGACGCGCTCGCGCCGGATGCCGTCACGCTCCCGGCGGCGCGCGTCGCGCCGCAGGGCGGCGTCGAATGGTGGCTCGACAAGGCGGCGTGGAAGGAGACCGGATCCTAGAGCGAAGGTCTACCGCGAAGCCAAGACACAGGGGAATGCGAAATGCATCACCACGGTCTGAACCCCGAGTCGGATCTACGGGATTGGCCGGCTAGGTTGCGCAATCTCGTGGAGGAAGAGTTGGAGGCGGACGAGACGATTGTGTGGGTGGGGCAGCCGCTCGCGCGACGATTCGTACTGCGTTCGCTGCCGAGGATGATCATGGGCATCCCCTTCGCAGGCTTCGCCCTATTCTGGATCGGCGGCGGCGGCTTCAACGTGCCTTTGATGTTTCTCGTACTGCTCGGATTCTGGATGATGCTTTCACCCTTCTTGGAGCTTCGGAGGGCGAAGAACACGGCCTATGTCCTGACGGATCGGCGCGCCATCATCGTTCGCAGCGGAAGGTCGACCGTCGCGCAGTCGTGCGGGCCCGAGGTGCTCAAGGATACGCTGCGACGAGAGCGTGCAGACGGTTCCGGTGACCTGAATTTCGATACGACGATCCAGCATATTCACCCTAGCTTTGCCCGGACATCATCCATGGGCTTCGTCGCGATTCCCAACGTCAAGGACGTCGAAAAACTCGCCCGAGACATAGCGCGGACAGCGCAGGCTTAGACGATTGGGGTCTGTGGCGGCGCGCAACTCACTCGGTTCGGGTCCCCGCAACCCAAGCTACGGCGTCACGAGCGGCCCGCCCGGCCCTCGCGAGATGCGGAGCCAGGGCAGGTGCAAGGTCGGCTCGTGGACAGGCCACATCAGTAGCTTGATCGGTTCCAGGTCCCATCGTGCGAAGGTGATGAAGCGCTCGACGGCAATGTGGTCGCTGCGGTGGGCGGAAATCCGGACGCTCGACAGCGCGAAGAAATAATGACAGGCGAGCGCGAAGCGACCCTCGGCGTCGGTGTACACGGGCGGATCGCAGCCATAGGGCCGGCCGGCGGCAGGGATGCCGGGGGGAGCGTCCAGGGTAATCCGTACGCTCCGCAAGGGTCCGCGTGCGACGGGGCTGGTCACGTGACCTTCGAAGCGCCAGTAGATGACCGTGTCTGTGTTGGGGGTAGGGGTCGGGAGCCCCGGCGGGTGGGTCGGCGTAGCGGTGAGCATGGTCTGCGAATTGGCCGTGGTCGGGCGGCGAACGGCGTAGGCGGTGGCCGAGAGCCCGGCCGTGAGGATGGCCAAGACGACGTATGCTGCGCGGGGCGATTCGATCACCGTACCATCGCGAACAGGAGCTTTGTCTTGCTGCGAATCATCGTCACCGGACGCCCCCCTTTTCTCCGCCCTACGCGATCTCGTACTCCAGCGTGAACGTGTGCCCGCCCTCCGCGTCGATATCGATGCGGCCCTCGCCGCGGATGCCCGCGAGATCACCGGTGCCCGAGCCGGGCACGACGGGCCAGGTGGCCCATTGGTCGTCGGGCGTCATCGTGCCCGCGTGTAGCAGGACGAAGCTGCCGGCGCGGCCGTGGACGGTGCCGGTGATGCGCTCGAGCGCCACGTAGCCTGCGCCGCCGCCTGCGCCCATTGCGGTGAGCATGTCGACGGTACTCGAAGCGTCGATGTCACCGGAGAAGGTCTTGGTGATCGCAGCGCGAGCCAGCGCAACGCCGTCCACGGTGTCGTGCGGTTCGGATTGGTCGAAGGCGTCGAGGGTGAAGGGGGCGACGGCTTGCATGGTGGGTCTCCGTGATAGGGGAGGTGGCTCGACGTGGCGAGCCGAAACGGGATCACTCCGCGGTGGCTACCGGTGCACTTGCGGTGGCGGCCCGAGCCCCTCGCGCTGCGCTGCTTGCGCGAGACGGCGGTCGTAGGTGTAGAAATAGACGTCGGATACTTCGCCGACCCGCTCCCGTAGGATGAGGCATGATGCCAGCTGTACGGCGTCCGATGCGCGGAGCGAGTGCTTATCAACGAGATTCGAAGCGCGGTCGACCACGATCGATTCGACTTCGATGAGCTCGATGATCTGCGCGTCTGCCGAGATCTGCGCCGTAGCTTTCCCGGCCTCAAGCCCACTCACGGTACCATCACGTTGCCGTCGCGCTATCGCGGAATGCAGCTCGACCAACGTGAGTCGGCTTATGACTGGGATCGTTGCCGCTGCGACTCTGTCGGCGTCCAAACGCTCGGGCTCGGGAAGATAGCGCTTGGCTAGTGCGCTGGCGTCGAAGAAGGTGATCAAAATCGGTCTTCGCGGTCTTCAAGGATCGCCGCCGTGAGATCGACATCGCCGAGAATCGGCTCTATCGGTTGGAGACGTCCCTTCTTGGCGCGCGTGATCAGGCCTTCCGCGGCCATGCGATCCAGCGCCGCCTCCAAGTCCTTTGGTGGGTCCGCGAGCGGCCGCAACTCCGCCACGTCGGTGCCACGGTGCGTGACGATGACCGTCGCGCCATCGCGGACGAGCTGCAGATAGCGGCCCAACTGATTCTTGAGCTCCCGAGATCCTACGCGTAGTGCCATGTGGCCATTGTAGCTACAAGCGTCGCGGCGCTCCAGCCCTCAACCGCAGGGGATGCGCGCCGCGACAGCGCGGAAGGTGCTCGCGAGGTCGTCGGCGGACGGGGCGGCCAAGAAGAGGCCGGGGCTGCTCGCGACCAGTGTAAGCAGCGTCGCGTCGACATCGGCGCCCAGCCCGATGGCGAAGACCGTGGCGCCCGCGCGTTGGAGGTTCTGTGCCGCGACCAAGGTCGTGCCGAGGTGCGTGCTTTCGGCCAGCCCGTCCGTCAGCAGCACCACAACCGGCACGCGGCCCGGATTCGCCGGCGCCAGCGCGTCGGCCGCCGCCTCCAGCCCACGGTCGATACGCGTGCCGGGCGCGGTCGTGAGGCCGGCGAGCGCGCGGTCCAGGCGGGCGCGGTCCGCGGTGAGCGGCGCCGCGAGCGACGCGCGGTCGTGAAAGCCGACCACGGCGGCGCGGTCGCGGGACAGGTCGAGCAAGCGGACGAAGTCGCGCGCGGCCGACGTAGCCGCGTCGCGGCGCGTGGGGCCGCCGGGCGAGGTGACGGTCTCCATGCTGCGTGAGGTGTCGAGCACGAGCACGACGTCGATCGGCCGCCGGCCGAAGGGGCAGCGCAGGGTGGAGAGGATCGGCAGGTAGACCAGACCTACCGGCTCCCCCGGCCCCCGGGGCGTTGCGGTCGGACGCGCGGTGGCCGTCGGGCGGCGCGTGGCGGTCGCCGTCGCGGTCGCGGTCGGCGACGACCCGGGCGTGGGGCTAGGCTCCGAGGTGGGTCGCAACGTCGGGGTCGAGGACGCCGTCCGCGTGGGCGATGGTCGGGCCGTCGGCGTGCGGGTTGGGCTCGCGCCGGCGCGGGGTGTGGGGGACGGCGGCGCGGTTGGCAGGCGGCCGTCGACGAACACGCGGACTTCCGGAACCGGGAACACGAGGTCGTGGCGGACGCCGAGCGGGTCGAGGCCGCCGGCCAGGGCTTCCCGGTTCGTCGGGTGGATGCCGGCCTCTTGGGGGCGGAGGCGGTAGCGGATGCGGATGAGCGGGCCCGGCGCGTCGGACAAGCGCCATTGCAGGGCACCGCCGTCCTCGATGATCTGCGCGGGGGGCTCGGCGGAGTCGGGGACGTAGAGCATATCGGCCGGGAGGCGGTCGGTGATGACCACGCTCGCAAACAGCGCGGTGGCGCCGAGGCCGCGGGCCACGGAGGCGTAGATGCCGGCCAGTTCGTGCGGTCCAGGGCTGCGGTGCAGGCGCTCCGGCGCGCCCGCGATACGGCCGAGGGCCTCAAGATCCGCGTCGACGCCGAGCGCGACCGCGTGCAGCGTGACGCCGGCGGCGCGCGCCGCGGCGATGGCGGCGTCGAGCGCGGTGGCAGGTGGGTCGGCCGCGGTGTGGCGGCCGTCGGTCAGGACGATCACGTGGCCGGCCGCGCCGGCGCGCGGGTTGGCGGCGAGGAGCTCGGTGGCTTCGCGTAGTGCGCCGACCAAATCGGTGTCGCCGGCGGCGTTCATGCGAGCCACGGCCCTCACGGCCGCCAGTGGATCGGCCGAGGGCGGGAGTACGGCTCGGGCCTGGCTGCCGAAGTCGACGACGCCGATCCGTGCCGTGGCGGGATCCACGTGTTGGCCGAAGGAGGTCACGGCTTCCAAGGCGGCGAGGAGCTTGCCGTCGTCGCCCATCGAGGCGGAGCGGTCCACCGCGAGGATCACGTCGACCGGCGCCGCGGGCACGGCGCAGCTACCGGCGAGCGACAAGGTGACGGTCACGGTCTCGCCCAGGTTCAGGTCCCGCGGGGCTGCGCGCTTATCGGTCGTCATGCGGCACGTGCCCTCGAGGATCACGGGCGGCGCGGGCGCGGGCGATGGTGGATCCGGGTCCGGCGCGTACACGCGGACGGCGCCGCGCTCGTCCACGACGTAGACGCGATCCTCGTCGTCGACGGCGAGGTCGACGGGTCGGTCGCCCCCTTCCGCCACCGGCCAGGCGGCGATGGGATTGCCGCCGATGTCGTAGCGGTAGACCCAGCCGGCCGCCGTCAGGGCATAGGCGTCGCGCGGACCGGCGGCGACGCGCTCGGGGATGCCGGGCACGGGTAGCGCCACGAGCTTTCGGCCCGTGGACGTGCGCGTCTCCAGCACGCCCGCGCCAGGCGCGGCGAGCCAGGTCGTGTCTCCCACGAGCGCCAGGTCGGCCGGCAGCGTGACGCCGTCGCCCTGCGCGAGGTCCCACGCATCGACGCGGTCGAGGCGATCGTCCACGATCTCGACCTCGCCGGCCAACAGGTCGAGGATGGACAGGCGGCCGCCCGCGCCCGCGATCGCCCAGCGGTAGGTCGGGCGGTCGATCGGCGCGGCACGGAAGCGGTTGAAGCGCTGATTGGCCTCGAGCAGGACCCGCCCGTCGTCAACCAGTGCGAAGCGAAGGCCGGACGTGGCCGCGACGTCGATGGCGCGCGGCACGTCGTCGGAGAGCGGGCGCGAGGGCAGCGGGATCTCGTCGGGCGACGCGCCGGCGCGATCGCGCAGGATGATGCGCGGCAGGCGGTCGGCGAGCAGCACGTCGGCGCCGATGGCGATACGCGCGGGTTGGAAGAGGCGGCCCGCCGTGTTCGTGGCGAGGCGATCGGCGAGCGCTTGGGGATCATCGCCCAGCGTGATGAGTCCCTCGGGCATCACGGCGGCCAGGACGCGGCCGGACGAGCGGCGGGCGCGCGCCAGATCGCTCACGCCGGCGAAAGGCAGGTCGGTGGCCGGTGGAAGGGCGCGGCCCTCGCCGTCCTGAAGGCGTAGGCCGAGGCCGCTGATCCCGAGCCACCATGCGGGCTCGCCTGCACGGCCCGGGCTCTGCGAGTCCGGTGGACGTAGCGCGAGCGCCGCGCGGAGGTAGGGATGCGCGGCCGCGATACGCGAGCCGCCGGATGCGTCGAAGACGTGGAGCCGACCGTCCGCCGCGTCGACGATGGACGCGGCTACCTGGGGATCGCCGCCCGGACCGAGGCGTAGCTCGACGTCGGCCAGCGCATCGGGTGTCGTGGTGCCGGAGAGCAGAAGTCGGCCGCGTGGTGTCCCGCCGGGTTCGAAGAGCTCCAATGCGCGTGCCCCCGCGGCCACGACCACCACGAACGTCGCCTCGCCGGGCAGTCCCGCGTTGACCGTCACGGCCGCGATCCCGCGCGGATCGTCGACCGCCCACGAGCCTGCGGGCGATCCTGCTGCGCTGAGCAGTTGCACGCGGTCGTTGTCGGTGTCGCTGACCACGATGCGTCCATCGCGCAGGATGGCCGTATCCCGCGGGTTCATGAACTGCCCCGGCCCGCTACCCGGCCCGCCATGGGTCGCAATAAGCCGGTCCGCTTCGTCGTACACGCGCACGGTGTCCGCCGTCCGGTCGGTGACCACATAGCGGGTCGATAGGACGTTCAGCCCGATGCCGCCCGACACGTGCCCATCGGGCCAGGGCAGCGTCGTGTATGCACCGGTCGGCCGGATGCTCGTCCACGTATCGACGAGCGTGTAGGCCACGGGCTCGCGGGCTGATGCGGGGCGTGGCGCGTCGAGGCCCGGCCATGCAAGGCTCGAAAACCCACCGACCAGCAGCGCGCCGGCCGCGATTGCCGCCGCAACGCGGGTGATCGATCCGCGGCGGGGGGAGCGACCCAACGAGGGCGTCGATGCGAGCGGGGAGGGGCATTGGCCCGACGCGGTGACGAAGTCGTTCGCGTAGGAGAGGGCGTCGTTTGGGCGATTGGGCTCCACGAACGACGCACGTCGGACGGTGTTGGTCGGTCGGGCGGGCATGGATTCTCCGGACACAGCGACGGCTGGGGGGGGCTGAGGGGGCTGGGGGGAGGCGTGCGGAAGCCGGTTGGGGGCCGAGCCACGGCGACCGTACGATCGCCATGCGCGCGCGCAACGTGGTGGACGTGCGGCGGGCGGTGCTCGTTACGGTAGGACGGCCTCGTAGAGCGTGGCGCGTTGGCCCTGCCCGTCGCGCACCCGCTCGGCGTCCGTCACCGGCAGCGGCTCGAGCGAGAAGGCATCGTAGACGCCAACCGTGACGTGGATCGGCCGATCGCGCGGCCAATCGGGCGGCAGGCTGATCCGATGGCGGTCCCACACTCGCTGGCCGGGAAGCCACTTCAGGGTCGGATAGCTGCCGGATGCGGGCGTGCCGTCGTGTTGGGCGAAGAAGCCGCCCTCGGCCGTCGCCTGGACCGACACCGTGAAGTCGGAGCGGTACGCGCGCTCGGCGCGCCAGGAGAGGTCGACGACGAGTTGGTTGCCACTGCGGCGTAGGGTGTGGCCGAGCAAGGTCATCGCGTCGCCGAAGGGGATGGCGCCTGGCCGGGGTGCGGGAAGGGCCAGGTCTAGTGCTAGGGTCGCCGCTGCATTGGAGCCGGCCGTGGCGGAAGACGTACGGTTGGCCCGGTCCTCGGGACTGTCCGCAACGGATGCGCCGTCGGATTCGCCGCGGGTCTCCTCGCCGCTCTCCACGTCGAGCGCACCGGCGGTGGGCGCTGCAACCCGCAGCACGACCGATGCGGGGTCCGCGACGGCACGCACTTCGACGCGCACTAGGATGGGGCTGCGCGCGATCCCGCCCGCGTCCACGTTCCAGCGTCGCGTTTCGCCGTCGTCGATGTCGTAGAGCCCGAGGCGCAGCTCGAGGCGCTCCGGCCGTGGGCCGCGGAAGGCGTGTAGGTCGCCGAGGACGGCCACGCCGCGCGCGTCGTTCCAGCGTGCCGCCGAGAAGCCGCGGTCGAGCTGGCCGTGGACGGCGCCGGAGACGGGATCGACCAGCTGTACGACCACGGTCGTATCGGCCGTGATCGGCGCGATCGTCTGGAAGCGCAGCCCGACCGGCATGCGTGCTGCATCGCGCAGCGCGATCGCGGACGGCAGGTCGGCTCCGACGAGGCGAACGGCGCCACGTGCCGACGGGTCTCTCTTATCGGCTGTCGCGGCTACATCGACATCCGTGGTCACCACGGCAGCCGCGGCTACATCATTCACACCGGCCGGTTGCGTCGCGGAACCGGCCACCGGCGCGGCGCGAAAGACCGGGCCGTCATCGTCGGGCCAGTCGATCCGCCCGTGATAGCGCGTTGGAATGCCCGCCCATGGTTCGAGAAACGGGAGCCACTGCGGCTTGTTCCGCTCGTCCAGATCCGCTTGCAACCCTGCCTCGAAGCCGCAAACGTCGGGCGCGGTCGCATAGAAGGGCGTGCCGTCCACGGGCCAAAGCGCCACGTCCGAATCGAGCAACGCGCGCGTGCGATTCGTGACGATGACCGCTCCGCCGCCGGTTCCCGGTCCCGATCCCGATCCCGTTTCTTGAACCGACTCCGACCCAGCCGCGGCCTCGGCCATGAGGGCGCGCGTGCGCCGCAACCAGGTCTCGCCGATCGGCTCGGAGCCCTCCGGATAGACATAAAGTGCATCCGAATACCGATAGGGCCGCCACTCGCCGGACCCGAGACGACCCAACCAAAGCGGGGTGACGTAGTGCCAGCCGGCGAGGACGGGGACGGTGCAATCAGGCTCTGCGGTCGTGGCGTCGACGATGCCCGCGAGATCGTGGGGATGCGCCGCGCGCACGTCGCGCGCCGTGTTGCGCCCCGATGCGCCGATAGCAAGCGCGAGCGCGATGACGGCCAACCGGCGTAGCGGCGGGCTGGAGACGAGCGCCTGTTCGCGGAAGGTCACGATGGCGCCGCCGGCCGCGGCCGCGAGCAGGGCGACGGCCACGTGGGCCGGCATTAGGTACTCCACCGTCTGCGGCGCTCGGTAGAGGACCGCGAGCACAACATAGGTCAGCAACACGCCGAGCAGCAGCCACGCTACGGCCCAGCGGCGTCGCATCAGCCACCAGGAGCCCAGCAGGACAAGCAGCACGCCGTGCCAGCCGATCTGCAGCTGCAGCAACTCGAAGACGACGCGTGTGCGGTCCCAAAGCGCGAGCGGGTCGTCGAACAGTCGTAGATCCCCACGGAAGTTGGCGCCGGTCACATGGCGCCAGAAGCCGCCGAGGGTGGTCAGATCGGGTGGTGCGAGGAGCGCGCCGGCCGCGCCGCGAATGGGCAGGTAGAGCAACGGGAGCAATCCGATCGAGCCGGCCAAGAGCAGAGGCTGCATCTGGCTTGGCGCGAGCAGCCATGGGCGGCGAATGATCAGGATCGTGACCACGAGCGGCGCCAGGAAGACCAGTGAAATGTGATGGCTTGCAGCCAGTCCCAGTGCAAGGGCGAGACCGTGTAGGCGTGTGTCGCCGGCGAATGCAAGCAACCCGCCCTTCACGCGCGGCGGCGGATCTCCTTCGTGCGTGGCGTCGAGCCAGCGTAGGGCCAAGGCGAGAACCGTGGCCGTCAGCAACGCGGTGGGCATCCGGATGTTGGCTGTGGTCGCCTGCTGAACGAAGACCGGCATGGCCAGCAGGACGCTTGCGGCCAGCAAGCCGGTGGTCCACGAGCCGCCCAACCGGCGACCGGCGCGGAAGACGACCAACAAGGTCAACAGGGCAAGAACAAGCGAGAAGAGGTTCGTCGACCAAGACCACCAGCCGGCAACGGGGTCTGCCGTGCATCGCAACAACCAAGGGCTTTCCTCGGTAGGCATTGCTGCGCGCGAACGCGCCGCGAGTTCGGGGCACGGTCCGCCGAGCAAAGGGTTCAGCAGCTGGGCGGCCACGAGCCCCAAGCCGGTGTCGGGTACGATGAGCCGGCCGAAGGCATGGGCGCTCATCGTGTAGAGCGGGTAGCCGGGGGGATGGGCGACGCCCAACTCACGCGCGACCAGCTGCAACTCGCCGGCGTCGGCAGGCAGCGGGCCGGTTGCGACGTAGCGGGCAGCCATCGCCACGCCCACCGCCATGTAAAGCGCGAGCAACGCCCCGCGGATCAGCCTTGTGCGCAGTGTAGGGAGCACGATGGTGGGCCTCCGGGACCTGGGTTCGACGAGCGCCGAATCACGTTCCCTCTTGAGAATCGCAGGGATAACCCGCGGTACCCGGATCCAAGATTCGAAATGGGGATCCGGAGTCATGGGATCCGGCAGAGGTAGAAGCGCGCGACGCACGATCCTAGCAGGTGCGCCTGCAATTTACGGTCCGCCTCGCGTGTAAACGCAGCACGCCCATGGTCTTGCTCGCACTATGCCGAATCCATGCCGCCCCCAAACCGGCCGATGCTACGCGCGGTAGCTCTCGAGGCCCTCCACCACGGTGCGCATGAACGGGTCGGCCGAGCCGCCGTCCAGGATGCGGTGATCGAAGGTCAGCGCGAGGTACATCATCGGCCGGATGGCGATCTGGTCGCCCGCCTCGGGGTCCTCGATCACGACCACGCGCTTCTTGATGGCGCCCGTGCCCAGGATGGCTGCCTGTGGCTGGTTGATCACCGGCGTGCCGAAGAGGCTACCCAACGTGCCGTAGTTGGTGAGGGTGAAGGTTCCGCCCTGGATGTCGTCCGGCGCCAGCTGCTTGTCGCGCGCCTTGGCCGCGAGGCTGCCGATATCGCGCGCGATGCCGGCGAGGCTCTTTTCGTCGGCGTTGCGGATTACGGGCACGATCAGGCCCTCTTCGATCGCGACGGCCATGCCGATGTTGACGTCGCGTTGGATGAGCACGCCCTCGTCCGTCCACGCGCTGTTGACCATCGGGTGCTCGCGTAAGGCTTGCGCGACCACATCGACGATGATCGCGGTGATCGTCAGGCGCGTGCCGCGGGCCTTGTAGTCGTCGCGAAGATCGCGGTAGGTGGCCATGACCCGGCTCATGTCGACTTCGTGCACCGTGGACACGTGGGGCGAGGTTTGCTTCGAGCGGACCATGTGGTCCGCGATGAACTTGCGCATGCGCGTGAGCGGCACGACCTCGCCGAGGAGCTCGTTCACGCCCGCGCTACCGACGACGGGCGCGGCGGCGCTGGACGCGGCTGCAAGCGGGGCGGCGACCGGGGCGGCCGGGCTCGCCGGTACTGTTGCGGGCGCGGAAGGAGCTGCGGGAGCCGCCGGGGCTGCCGCGCCGGAATCGACGAAGGCTTCTACGTCACGCGCGGTGATTCGACCGTCACGGCCAGTGCCGGGCACGGCGCGCAGATCGACGCCGTGCTGCGCGGAGAGGCGTGCGACGCGCGGCGAGATGAAGCCCAGATCGCGACCGGCAGCCGGTGCAGCCTCTGCCACGGCGTCGGTCGCCGCCGCGGGCGCGGCCATGGCACGCTCGATGTCCGCGCGCTTGACCTGTCCGCCCGGGCCGGTCCCGTCGATCGTGGCCGGGTCGAGCCCGTGCTCGGCCGCCATTCGTGCCGCGACCGGGGACACGCGCGCCGGTGCGGCAGGCGCGGGATCGGAAGTAGCCGTCGCGGCCGCGGGGGGCATCGCCGGCGCGGTGGCGGGAGCAGCCGGCGCTCCTGTGGGCTCCTCTGTGGGCGCTTCTGTGGCCGATCCGGCCGCGGATTCCACGCCCGTGCCGTTCACGGCTCCGCCGGCATCGCCTACGCTCTCACCGGCCGCGCCGATCCAGGCCAGCGCCGTGCCGACCTCGACGGTCTCCCCTTCCGGGATGATGATCTTGAGCAGCGTGCCGGAGTCGGAGGCGGTGACCTCCGTGTCCACCTTGTCGGTGACAACCTCGAGCAGGGGCTCGTACTTCTCGACGGTGTCGCCCTCGGCCTTGAGCCACTTGCCGATCATGCCTTCGTGCACCGATTCCCCGAGTTGGGGCATCTTGACTTCGATCGCCATGGGTTCGTGTCCCTCCAGGGGCTTCGGGCCGAGGGCGGCAACGCCGCGCCCGACGTCCGGGCGAACTAACTGCGGGTCGAGGGGATCAGCCGGTTGCCTTCGCGTAGCGCTTGCCGACCGCGGCCCAGTCCACCAGATTCCAAAACGCACCCGCGTACTCCGCGCGCTTGTTCTGATAGTTGAGGTAGTAGGCGTGCTCCCAGACGTCGAGGCCCAGGATGGGGGTGTGGCCGCTCATCAGGGGGCTGTCCTGGTTCGGGGTGCTCATCACGACCAGGTTGCCGTCCGCGTCGACCACGAGCCAAGACCAGCCGCTGCCGAAGCGCGTCATGGCCGCCTTCTCGAACTGCGACTTGAAGTCGTCAAAGGAGCCGAAGGCGTCGTCGATCGCGGCACCGATGGCGCCGTCCGGCTCGCCGCCGCCGTTGGGGCTCATCACGGTCCAGAAGAGGCTGTGGTTGGCGTGGCCGCCGCCGTTGTTGCGCACCGCACTGCGGATGTCGTCGGGTACCGCGTCCATGTCGGACAGCAGGTCCTCGACCGACTTGCCGGCCAGGTCGTCGTGGCCGTCGAGGGCGTTGTTCAGGTTGTTGACGTATCCCTGGTGGTGCTTGCCGTGGTGGATACCCATCGTGCGCTCGTCGATGTGGGGCTCGAGGGCGTCCTTGGCATAGGGCAGTTCGGGTAGCATGTGCATGGGATTCTCCTTGTGCATGGGGATGGGGGGTGCACCGCGTAGCGCGGCGAGAAGGTTGTCGAGATTGGGTTGGTTGTTGAAATCGACGGCTTCAATGTGGGAGATTCGTCCCTCGGCATCGATCACGAACGTGGTCCGCTCGTGGATGCCGAATTCCTCCCGATACACCCCGTACGCGCTGCCTACGGCGCCCTTGGGGTGAAAGTCGGCCAAGAGGGAAAAGGTGATGCCCTGCTGCTCGGCGAACACGCGGTGGGCATCGTGGTGATCGATGCTGACCCCAAAGACCTGCGCGTCCAGCTCGTTGAATGCAGCCAGTTGATCGCGCATGCACGCCATTTGCTTCGTGCAGGTGCCGCTGAAATCTTTCGGGTAGAACGCCAGCACGACGCCGCGCCCCCGGTACTCCGAGAGGCGATGGCGCTTGCGGTGTTGGTCGACGAGTCGAAATTCGGGAGCGAGATCGCCAACCGAGAGGTGCGTCGGCACATCGCCTCCTGATGGGGCGGGGCAGGGCGGTGCCTCAAACGCGGTACTTCGGCACCCGGAGCGGCGGCAAGGTGCCGCAGGCGTACCAGAACCACCCTTGCAGCGGTGTCCGCATGGGATTGCGCGCGCATGCGGCGAAAAAGGGCCGGACCGAAGTCCGACCGCGGGCGTCATTGTAAAGAGCGCGTTCGGGGCGGTCAAACCCTTGCACGGTGTCGTGAGGCCGTATCCAAGGCCCCGCAAACCGCGTTGTAGAATCGCGTACTGTAAGGACGTCCGCGCTCCGACATTCGTCGGTGCGGACGCCCCGCCCCAACTGCCCTCGTCCCCGCAAGGTCGATCCGATGCAGATTATGGTTCCAAGTAACGTCCGTCGCTTTCGCGCCGGGCCGTCCGTCGTTGCCTGCGCCGGTGCGCTCTCGTTGGCCGCTGCGATCTGTGTGTCGACGGCTTCCGCGGCTGCGCCCGTGCCCCCCTTCCGCTCGATCGACGGCAGCGGCAATCACGCCGTCGACGGCGATATGGGTCGCGCCGACACCCCGCTGCGCCGCGCGGTGGCGCCGGACTACGCGGACGGCGTCGCCGATCCTTCC
>JAJCYU010000121.1 GCA_029262755.1 Anaerolineae bacterium | reverse complement strand
GCCGAACGACTGGGAGCCGCACTTCGACACCCTTTTCAGCCGGCCCGCGTGGCCGGATGATCCGGCATACTACCTCTGCGTACCCTCTAAGACCGACGACACCGTGGCGCCGCCCGGGCACAGCAACCTCTTCGTGCTCGTGCCGATCGCCGCGGGGCTGGAAGATGGGGAGGCGACGCGCAGGGCCTATCGCGATCGGATCCTGGAGGACGTCGCGCGTCATACCGGCGAGGACCTGCGTGAGCGCATCGTGTTTGAGCGCGCCTTCAGCGTGTCGGACTTCGCGGCGCGCTATCACGCGGCGGAAGGCTCGGCGCTCGGGCTGGCGCATACGTTGACGCAGAGCGCCTTCGCTCGGCCGCGGCGGCGCTCCAAGCGCATGGCCGGGCTGTACTTCACCGGCGCGTACACCACGCCCGGTATCGGGGTGCCGATGTGCCTGATCAGCGGCGAACATACGGCGCGCGCGGTCCTCGAGGATCACGGTCGATGAGCGCGGGATCGCGCGCGGGCGGCGGCGACGAGGGGGGCTCACACAACGTGGACGACGCGCGCACGGAGCGCGGCGCGCGCGACGAAACCGGCGTGCTGCGCTACCTGCTCGTGCTGTCGCGGCCGCGCTTTTGGCTCTACGTAGCGGGACCCGTGCTGGTAGGCGCGGCCTTTGGCGCGCAGAGCGTCGCGGATCTCTGGAGGCCGCAGTTGCTCGCTCTGTTCGCCTACGCGCTGCTGCCGGCCAACGTCCTGATCTACGGTGTCAACGATCGCTTCGACCGGGAGATGGACGCCGCGAACCCAAAGAAGGAGGGCCGCGAGGCTCGCTTCGCGGGAGGTGCCCTGGTCTGGGCGGCCATCGGGGGAAGCGCGTTGCTCGGCGCGCTGCTGACGGCCTGGCTCCCTCCTGGAACGCGCGTATGGATGCTCGGCTTCTTCTTCTTGGCCGTCTTCTATAGCGCGCCGCCGCTGCGTTTCAAGGTGCGGCCGCTGCTCGACTCGCTCTCCAACGGGCTCTACATCCTGCCCGGCGTGGCCGCATATACGCTGCTGGCCGGCGAGCCACCGCCCACGGCTGCGATCCTCGGCGGCTGGCTGTGGACGATGGCGATGCATACGTTTTCGGCGATCCCCGACATCGCGCCGGACCGGGCGGCGGGCGTGCGGACGACGGCCACGGTGCTCGGGACGCGCGGCGCGTACGCCTATTGCAGCGCCTGCTGGCTGGCGGCGGCCGCGGCCTTCGGCAGCCTATCGTGGGCCTTCGTGCCCGTACTGGGGCTCTATCCGGTCTTTGTCGGCGCGATCGTCGGGCTGCGACTCGATGTCGAGCGCGCCTACTGGTGGTTCCCCGCGCTCAATACGGTCGTGGGCATGAGCCTGACGCTCGCCGGGCTGTGGCGCCTGACGAGATGAACGCCGTCGAGCGGTGGCTATCCGGGAATCGGGGGACGATCGCGCTGTTCGTGCCGTTCGTTGGGGCCGTCGGTTTCGCCGTGCAGCGCTACGTAGAGCTGCCGGCGTTGGAGACGGCCTTGCGGTCGCCGTTGCTGCTGGTGGCCGCCAACCTGGCGATGGCGCTACCGCTGGCCGCCGGTCTGTGGCCTGTGCTGGGACGGCGCGGGATCATCGCGCTCGCGAGCGTCGCCCTGTTCAGCTACGTCATCGAGGGCGTCGGGGTAGAGACGGGTGTGCCCTACGGGCGCTTCTCGTACGCGTTGGGCCTCGAGCCCCTGCTCTTTGGCCGGGTGCCGCTTCCGCTGCCGCTCTTCTGGGTGCCGATGGTGCTCAACGCATCGCTCTTGGCACTTGCGTCCGCCCGCCCGGACGTTTCGCGAATCACGATATGGCTGCGCGCCGTGCTTGCGCTCGTGCTGCTCGACGGCGTGTTGGATCCCGGCGCGGTCGGGCTCGGCTTCTGGGGCTGGGACGAGCCAGGTCGCTACTACGGCGTCCCGTTGCAGAACTTCGTGGGCTGGATGCTCAGCGGCGGGATCGCGATGGCGGTCATGTCGTGGGGCGCGGATCGGGCGGCGTGGTCGCGCCGGCTACGCCAAGCACCCTGGATGTGGGACACGCTGCGCGCGTTCCTGGTCTTCTGGGGGTTGATCAACGCGCTGTTGGGGCAGTGGGCGCCGGTGGTGCTCGCGGCCGCGCTCTGGGGAGGGCAGGGTTGGGCGACGCGTCATGACAAGCAGTAGGCGACGATATTCTTTCAAACGGCCGGACTGCGAGCGATTATTCAGAATCTAGATTGGGCAACGGATTACAAAAACGATCAAACCATTGTGTTTGATCGAAAACTGTGTTACTATCGACAGCATGCCCATCGAAACCGCCTCCTCGCGCGCCCGGACACACCCATCACCCGTAAGGGTGACATCCCGCCGTGCCGCGGAACTCTGCGATGTTCACGCTTCCACCATCAAACGATGGTGCGACGCCGGTGAGCTCGAATGCGAGCGCACGGAGGGTGGACACCGCCGGATCCGACTGTCCGCGCTGATCCGATTTGCGCGTGAACATGACATTGAAATGCCCTGGCAGGTTTTCGGGGGAATGGCGGACGCGCTTTGGCGAGCAAGCCGAGACGCGATCCAACGGGATCGATTCGACGACCTCATCGCGTTGTGGCAACGATGGCTGCTGCAGGACATGCCCGAACGAGCGCTGCTTGCCCAATCGCTTGGCCTGCTGCTCGAAGACGGCATCCCGATGGATCGCCTCTTCGATCGCGGCATAGCCGTACTCGCGTACGAAATCGGCGACGCGTGGAACACGGGGTTGATCGGTGTCGGCGACGAGCACCTGGTGACCCACCAGATCTACGATGCCCTGCACTCGATCCGCCTCGAAGCGGTACGGGCGGGCGTGCCGCATCCGTCGAACAGCGCCGAGTCGCTGCCGCGAGCACTGGTCGCCGCCAGCGAGGGGAACGAGCACGCCATGGGCGCCTTCATGACGCGGCTCGTTTTGGAGGCCGAGGGTGTACCGGTCACCTATCTCGGCGCGAACGTGCCGTACGACGAGTTGGCCGCCCAACAGCTTCGCACAGGCGCCTCGCTCGTCTGTGTCTCGTTCTCGATCGCGCAATCGGTGGCCGATGTCGGCCGACTGCTGCGCGCGTTGGACCGCGCCCAAGATCCTACGCGGCCGTATAGGCTTGCGCTGGGTGGTGGGGACGTCGCGAACATGCCTATCGAACAAGAAGTCGAGGGACTGTCCCTCGCGACGCACCGCGGTGCGGCCCCAGATTCGATACGTGCGTTCGCGCGCCTCGAGGAGTTCGTACCGTGGTCGAGAGCATGACCTTGCCGTCCATTGCCGAGCGTCCCATTGCGCCGGCAACATCCGTCAAGCAGTCCGAGCCGGTCGCAGCGGCCGAAGCAGACCATGCGCCCGAGGCAGACCATGACGTGATCGCGCCCCGACCGCGTTCCCTGGTGGCACCGTCCGGGTCCACGATGGACGTGCCCTTCGCCGCCGAGCGGGGCCGCAAGCGCCGCCGGAAGGCGTGGGGTGAATCCGCCGATCCGCGGCCGCACGCCGTGGCAACGCTACGGTTGATGGACCGCACGGCCACGCTCGTGTCCCACGCACCCAACGCGTTCTTTGCGCAGCACTCCCGCTCGTTCTCCTACGCCGCCCGGCTCTTTCCCGCCGAACAGCGGCGGGTGATCACGCTGATCTACGCCTATTGTCGGTTGTCGGACGATTTGGTCGACAAGCGGATGGTGGTGGGCGATGTGGACACCGCCAAATCCGACCTCGCCCGCTGGCGCGCACTCTCCGAGCAGGCCTACCGTGGTGAGCCGACACCCTACGAGTTCCTCAACGAGATCATGAGCCGCACGGCGAAACGTGGCGTGCCCTTTTCGTTGATTGAATCGCTGCTCGATGGCGTGGCGAGTGACATCGGTCCCGTAGTGATGGAGGATACCGAGGAGCTCTTGGCGTATTGTTACCGGGTAGCCTCGGTCGTGGGCGTGTGGATCACCCGCATGTTCGGCATCGACGACCCGGCCTTGATCGAGCGGGCGGAGGTCATGGGCGTTGCCCTGCAGCTGACCAACATCCTGCGCGATGTCGGAGAAGATCTCGCCATGAACCGCGTCTATCTGCCGCGCACGCACATGGAACGCTTCCGGGTCGAGCGCGCCGATCTCGAAGCGATGGCCGCCGGAGCACCGATTTCGCCCGCGTATCGGTCGATGCTCGAAGATCTCATGGACCGGGCGGAGCGTTGTTACGAACTGGCCGATGAGGCGCTGCCTGAGCTGCCCACCTACTTTGCTCGCCCCATGGCCGCCGCGTCCGCCGTCTACCGTGGCATTCTCGGCGAGATTCGGCGCAACGACCACGACAATCTACGCCTGCGCGCTGCAACGAGCACCGCGCGCAAGCCGGTCCTTGCGGCGCGGGGGCTGACCTCTCTCGCCATCAGGTCGATGCGGCCCGGCCGGCACGCGTTGCGGCCCCTCGTCACGCACCCCTTGGGCGGTCCGGATTCGTCCGATCCCGCCGCTCGGTAAGCGAGGGAGTGGCCACTATCGAAGCACAAACGGCTCCGCCTATGCCGACACACATGCGTCGAGCGGTCGTCATCGGCAGTGGCTTCGGCGGGCTCGCCGCTGCGGTTCGCCTGCAGGCCATGGGCTATCAGACGACGATCCTCGAAAAGCGTAAACGGGTCGGCGGCCGCGCCTACCAGCTGGAACGTGGCGGCTACACCTTCGATATGGGGCCAAGCCTGATTACGGCACCGGAGATCATCGACGCGGTGTTTGCGGTCGCCGGCAAGCAGCGCGAGGACTACCTCTCGTTCGTGCCGCTCAACCCCTTCTACCGCATCTATTTTCACGATGGCAGCCACATCGACTACAGCGGCGACGCCGCCGCGATGAAGGCGCAGATGGCGCGCTTCGATCCACGCGACGCGGGCCGCTACGATGCCTTCATGCGCGCGATCCGCCCGATTTACGACGCGGTGATCCGCGACGGACTGGGCGGCAAGCCCTTCGACACGCTGCGCAGCATGGCGGCCTTCCTGCCGCGCATGATCCGCACGGGCGCCATCCTGCCCGTGGCGACATTCGTGCGCCTGTTCTTCCGCGACTTCCGCCACCACTTCATGTTCAGCTTCCACCCGCTGTTCATCGGCGGCAACCCCTTCCGAGCTCCTTCGGTCTATCTCTCGATCCCCTACCTTGAGCGCGAGGGCGGCGTGTGGTTCACAAAGGGCGGGATGTACGGCCTCGTGTGCGCCTTCGCGACGCTCTTGGAGGACATCGGAGGCGAGATCCGCACCGAATCCGAGGTGCAGGAGATCGTGGTCGAGGACGGTGCCGCGATCGGCGTTCGGGTAGACGACGTGTTCGTCCCTGCCGATATTGTGGTCAGCAACGGCGACGTGGGGCACACCTACGCCGAGCTGATCGCGCCGCAGCACCGCAGCAAGTGGACCGACCGCAAGGTAGAGGCGCTCGACTACACGATGAGCTGCTTCCTACTCTATCTCGGTAGCCGCCGGCAGTATCCGAAGCTGCTGCACCACACGCTGATCCTGTCCAAGCGCTACAAGGCGCTGCTGGCCGACATCTTCGATGCGAAGATCCTGGCCGACGACTTCAGCCTGTACCTCCATGCACCCACGCGGACCGATCCCGGCATGGCGCCGCCGGGCGGCGAGAGCATGTACGTGCTGGTGCCCGTGCCGAACCTGCGCGCGGACATCGACTGGTCGGCGATGAAGGAGCCCTTCACCGATCGCATCATCGACTTCCTAGAGGGCTGGGGGCTCGAGGACCTGCGCGCCAACCTCGATGTCGTGGAAGTCTTTACGCCGGACGATTTCCGAGGGCGGCTAAACGCCTACGTCGGCAATGCCTTCGGCATCGAGCCCAAGCTGAGCCAGACGGCGTGGTTCCGGCCGCACAATGCCAGCGAAGACGTGCGCGGGCTCTACTTCGTGGGGGCGAGCACGCATCCGGGCGCGGGCGTGCCGGGTGTGCTGCTCTCCGCGGAGGCTACCGAGTTCGCGATCCGGCGCGACGAGGACGGGTTCGCGGCTCGCTGAGCACGGTGGTCGTACGCGCCTGACCACGGTGGTCGTTCGCTTCGCGATCGCTTGCCGCAGCGCTGCCGGCGCGTCATAACTCGGGACCCACTGCGATTCGGATCCCGGGGAGGCGCGGCGAACATGCCTATCGACGGCCGGCAGATCACAAACACCCTGCGTAGCAACAACTTCCTCACGGGAATGTTGTGGAAGGACCTCAGCGACGAGGACAGCCTGTTGCAGCTGCCCTTCCGGGGAAACTGCCTGAACTGGACGGTCGGCCACCTCGTCCACCACCGCGGCTACATGCTCGGGCTGCTCGGCGCGGAGCACCCGTGGTCCGAAGGGGAGCGAGAGCCCTACGCCACGGGCAGCGCGCCGATCACGGCGGCCGATCAAGACGGTGTGCGCAGCTTCACGCAGCTGCGCGCGGACTGGGATGCGGCGCAGCAAGCGCTCGAGGACGCACTCGCTGCGGCGAGCGACGAGCAACTGGCGTCGATCGTGGACGAGGAGCGCGGGCGCAGCCTTGCCGAACAGCTGGCGGGCCTCGCGTGGCACGAGACCTATCACGTCGGGCAGATGGAGATCCTGCGACAGCTCGCGGGCACGGACGACCAGGTGCCGTAGGGGCAACTCGCTCGCTCGCGGGCGGGCAGCCCTCACGCGTCGATCAGCGCGAGCGGAATCAGCCCGCGCTTAGTGCGTGAGTCCGCCCGGTGCGGCTGTCGTGACGTGGCTCGAAACCGGCGTATAGGTGCCGGGGGCCTCACCGTGGGCGCGGACCAGACCGCCGCTATACGCCAAGAGCATGCCAAGCAAGATCAAAAGGGCGGGCAGGCCAAACTCTCGGCGCACGGGTGCGCGGGAATCGGTCTGTCGCAGCGCGGTGATCGGCATCATCTCGTGCATCGCTATCCTCCAAGTTCCAAGGGGAGCAGGGGTTTTCGCTCCCATACATAGGGGACGACGCACCAGGGTATGGATTGGTTGCGGCCAAATGAGGTGGCGGCGTAGCTCCGGCGCGTATTGCTGTCCAGCGGTGATGGCGATTGAACCGAAATCCGCCCGAACCCGTCCTGTTCTCACACGAGGGAAACCCACAATGTTCGCACCGACGTCGTGGCCGTGACCCCCCCCGTGGAGACGGCCGATTGGCCCGAAGTCGCGGCTCACGATATCGTCCCCTGGTTGCAGCATGCTGTATGCCCGTAGGGACAGAACATTCGGTGCCCGATTCCGCGGCGGCGGAACGATGGGAGGAGAGAGAAAGGAATGAGAATGAATAAGCTGCTGGTGCTCATGATGATGCTGATGCTGAGTGTCTCGGTGGTCGCGTGCGACCGAGGTGACACGCCCGATGTGGACACGCCCCCCGTGGGCGATGAAGGTGCGGTGGATCCGGACGTCGATGTCGACGCGGATGCCGACGCCGATGCCGATGCGGATGCGGATGCAGACGCGGATGCAAACACGGAGCCGGACGAGCCGACCACGGATCGGACCGGTGCATGGATCGACGAGCTGGTCGTCGTCGAGGAGCCGGATGCGGACAAGGCCGTGACGCGGCTGGAGGCGGGCGACATCGACGTCTACGCCTTCACGATCTCGTCGCCGCAGACCTACGCCAAGATCCTCGATACCGCCGGCATTGACTACAAGACGTCCTATGGCTCCTACACGGAGCTGACCTTCAACCCGGGACAGTGCGCGGACGAAGGCAAGATCAACCCCTTTGCCGTGCCGCGTATCCGTGAAGCCATGAACTGGCTGGTCGACCGCGAGTACATCATCGCGGAGATCATGGGTGGTCTGGGTACCCCGCGCTTCGTGCCGATCAACGGTGCGTCGGCGGACCGCGGCGCGCTCGCCGCGGAGATTCGCGCGATCGAGGCCAAGTACGGCCACGATATGGAACGTGCGGACGAGGTTGTCACGGAGGAGATGGAGGCGCTCGGTGCCGAGCGCGTCGACGGCGCGTGGATGTACAACGGCGAGCCGGTCGAGATCATCGGCATCATCCGTGTCGAGGACGAGCGGCAGCAGATCGGTGATTACTTCGCCAACCAGCTGCAGCAGATCGGCTTCACGGTGCGCCCGGACTACAAGACGTCGGCCGAGGCTGCGCCGATCTGGCAGCAGTCCGAGCCGAGCGAGTGCCTCTTCAACTACTACACCGGTGGCTGGGTGTCGACGGCGATCAACCGCGATGCCAGCACCAACTTCAACTTCTTCTATACGCCCTCCGGCCTTCCCCGGCCGCTGTGGCAGGCATACACGCCCACCGAGGAGTTCGCCGCGGTGTCGCAGCGCCTGAACGACAGCGATTACTCTTCGCTCGAGGAGCGGGCGGAGTTGTTCGCCGAGGCGTTGCCGATGGCGCTCGAAGATTCGGCACGCGTTTGGCTGCTCGACCGCAGTTCGGTCGCGCCCCTGCGAGACGACGTGTCGGTTTCGGCCGACCTTTCGGGCAGCATCTACGGTACGACCTTGTGGCCGTACACCCTGCGCACGATCGGTGAAGAGGGCGGCTCGCTGACGTGGGCGAGCGCTTCGATCCTGACCGAGCCGTGGAACCCGATCGCCGGTACGAACTGGATCTACGACTCCACGCTGTATCGCGCGACGGGTAACTGGCCCGTCATGGCGGACCCCAACACGGGCCTGCAGTGGCCGCAGCGCGTGGCCTCGGTGGACGTGTTGGCGCAAGAGGACCTTCCGGTCGGCAAGACGCTCGACTGGATCGGTCTCGACACGGCGGCGGAGATCGTCGTGCCGGACGACGCGTGGGCGGACTGGGACGCGGAGTCGCAGACGTTCATCAACGCATCCGACTTCTACACGGAGACGGCCACCGCGTTGATGAAGGTGACCACCACCTATCCGGACGACCTCTTCGATACCGTGACGTGGCATGACGGCAGCGCCTTCTCGGCCGCCGACATGGTCATGAGCTTGATCATGAACTTCGACGTGGCCAAGGAAGCCAGCGCCGTCTACGACGAGGCGCAGGTGCCCGCACTCGACTCCTTCATGTCGACGTTCAAGGGCTTCCGCATCACGTCGCAGGATCCGTTCACGATCGAGTTCTACACGGACAACTGGTCGCTCGACGCGGAGAACGCCGTGACGAGCCTGCGCGCGGCGTGGCCGCAGTACGGCTACGGCGAGGCGCCGTGGCACACGGTCGCCATCGGCATCGGCGCGGAAACGGCCGGCCAGGCTGCCTTCTCGGCCGACAAGGCGACGACGCTCGAGATCGAGCAGCTGAACTACATCGCCGGTCCGACGCTGGAGATCATGGACAACGTGCTCGCCGAGTCGGCCGCAGCGGGGACGGTCCCCTACTCGCCGACACTCAGCGCCTTCATTGCAGACGGCGAGGCCGAAGCACGCTACACCAACCTGGCCGCCTGGAACGAAGAGAAGGGCCACTTCTGGGTCGGCTCGGGTCCGTTCTTCCTGGAAGAAGCATTCCCGGTTGAGGGCAACGTGGTGCTCAACCGCAACCCGAACTTCCCGGATGCGTCCGACAAGTGGGCTCGGTTCTCCGCTCCCGCCATCGCCGTTGTTGAGGTGGACGGTCCCGGCCGTGTCACCGCCGGCGAGGAAGCCGTGTTCGACATCGACGTGAGCTTCGATGGCGACGCGTACGCGATGGACGACGTTCAGCAGGTCAAGTACCTCGTGTTCGACGCGAACGGGGACATGATCAGCTCAGGAGAAGCGGAAGGCGTCAACGACGGAGCGTGGCAGGTCACGCTCGATAGCGACGTCACGGGTCAGCTTGAGGCCGGTTCCAACCGGCTCGAGGTGGTTGTTGTTTCCAACCTCGTCGCGCTGCCCAGCCTGGGTTCGATGGACTTCGTCACCACCCCGTAGCAGCCGCATAGCGAAGGCCGGCGCGCCCCTCCGCGGGGCGCGCCGGTCCTTCCCACGGGTCCGTGCGCATCATGCGCCGGTACCCGTTCCGCCCCAAGCTATTCCCACCGTTCAACTCAATTCCACCTCAACCAGCACGACCGGTCGCACTGGAAGGAGCGCATCGTGGCTCAGGACGCGGCAACCCTGAAGGACGGAGCCTTGATCGACATAGGCGCCGTGGAAACTTCGGCCAAGAAGGCCACGCGCGACGCCTACCTACGCTTGTTGCGCTTCACGGGCCTGCGGCTCGTGGCCCTCTTCTTCACCGTCGTGATCGGCGTGTATCTCACGATCTTGATCGCCAATATGGGCGGCTACGTTGATGAGATCCGGCGAGCTCAGATTCGCGAGGGGGTCGATCTGCGGATGCAGGCGGATCCGTCGATGCAGCGCCTGAGCGCGGAAGAACGCGATAAGTTCATTGCGGGCGAAGTCGCACGCGGCGAGAAGCGTGTGGGCTTGGACCAGCCCTTCCTCATTCGTAGCTTCACCTATCTGCGCAACGCCCTGACCTTGAATCTCGGCTTCGCGGAACAGCTCACCAGCGATAGCGGCTCCAAACAGGTGCGCAACGTCATCACGGAACGGCTGCCATCCACGCTGGTGCTCTTCGGTACCTCGAACCTACTTCTATTTTTCTTAGCGATCTTTGCGGCGCTGCGCTTATCGCGCCGCTACGGCAGTTTCTGGGACAAGCTGGTCATGGCGCTCGCGCCGACCTCGGCGGCGCCGGGATGGTTCTTCGGCTTGTTCCTGATCTTGATCTTCGCCGGCCTGCTGCAGTGGCTACCCTTCGGCGGGATGGTTGAATCGCCACCACCCAAGAGCACGAGCGCCTATGCGCTCAGCGTCATGAAGCACATGATCCTGCCCGTGATGGCGACGCTCATCGGTGCGATCTTCCTCAGCATCTACAACTGGCGGACCTTCTTCCTGATCTTCTCCAGCGAGGACTATGTCGAGCTGGCGAAGGCCAAGGGGCTGCCCGATTCCATGATCGAGCGCCGCTACGTGCTGCGCCCGACGCTTCCGAACATCATCACCAGCTTTGCGTTGATGATCATCTCGCTCTGGACCGGCGCGATCATCCTGGAGACGGTCTTCAACTGGCCGGGGCTCGGCCAGCTGTACTTCCGCGCGATCGGCTTGTTCGATACGCCCGTCATCGTCGCGGTGACCGTGGTCTACGCGTACCTGCTGGGCCTCACGGTGTTTATGCTGGACTTTCTCTATGCGCTCGTCGATCCACGGGTGCGGGTCGGCAAGGGAGGCACGGGCCGATGACGCAGTTTATGGCGCGATTCAAGCAACTGCGCAGGTACCCGTCCGCGGTGGTTGGGCTCGTGATCATCGCGGGTCTGGCCGTGTTGTCGGTCTACACGGTGGTCACGATTCCGTACCCGGAGGCGATCGACTACTGGCGCGGCAACCAAGATGTGACCGGTAATCCGAAGAACGCAGCGCCCGTCTGGCAGAACTGGCTTTCGAGGGACGACAAGCCGGAGACCATCGTGCTCTCGAGTAAGGATGGGGACGGCACGAAGTCGCGCGAGACGATCGACGACAACGTGGAGGAGGTGAATATGTCCTTCACCTTCGACTACTCGTTCGACGACTTTCCGCCGGAGATGATCCTATTCCTGGAGACCGAGTACGACAGCAAGCAGCCCTTTGTCAGCATGACCTGGCACC
>JAJCYU010000120.1 GCA_029262755.1 Anaerolineae bacterium | reverse complement strand
CGCCACCGTGGCCGCCGCGTTCTCCGTCGTGCGCTCGGTCGCCTCGATCCTCGCGGCGGGCATCGACCTCATCGACGACGCCGCACGCGTCTTCGAGCAGGCCATCGAGCCCCTCGAAGCGGGCCTGCAGCGTATGGCCGGTGTCGCCGAAGGACTCTCCATTCGCCTCACGTTGCTCGCCGGCGCCTTGCAGGCCACCGCCGGGTCCGTCGTGGAAGCGGTCGGACAGTTTGTGGACGGAATCCTAGACCGCTTGCCCTTCGGCTTCGCCGAGGATGCGCGCGCCGCCCTCGAGGCCGTCCGCGACGTGCTCGGCCTTGCGCCGGACGCCGTCGCGGCGGCGGATGAAGGCTTGATTGCTCCCCTGCGCGAACTGTGGCTACCCGAAGCCGATTCCGGCGAACCCGGCTTGCGTGGACGCTTGCTCGATCCCCTGCGCAACGACCTGCTCACCCCGGCGCGCAACCTCCTGCGTGCCCTGAGCGGCTGGCAAACCGCGTGGTCGGACGAGATCGAGGGCGCCGTAGACCAGCTATTGGGAGAGCGGGCCGTGCTACGCGATGAGATCGTCACGTTGGAGACCGAGTTAGGCCTGGTCGCGCCGGGCGAGGCGGCCTAAGAGTTTGACGATGCGCGCGGAACCAATCCAGGACGGTGAAGCACGTCGCGCGGACAGTCGCACCGCGCGCTGGGTCTCCGCGCTCACACCCATCGTGCTCGTCGCTGTATGCCTGGTGATCGTGGCCCGTATCGAGCCGGCTCAACGCAGCGAGGCAGAAAAGCGCTACGTCATCCCACCGGGCACGGCCGAGCGCGCCGAGGCAGGGCTGCCCTTGGACGATGTGCTGCCCCAGTGGATCACGACCTCGGTGGGGATCGAGCTCGTGGTCGACAACCAGGACACGAGCCGTCACATCTTCGGACCCTTCGTGCTCGATCCCGGCCAGAGTTGGCGCCGGCAGTTCGCGGCTCAAGGCGACTATGCCTTCGACTGCTCACTCTATCCGGTCGCCGGCTTCACGATCGCGGTCGAGGAGTCGCCGATCGCCGGCGCCTCTCGCGTGTCTCGCGCCGTGTCCGTCGGCTGGCTCGCGGCCGCCCTCCTCGTCGTCGCCACGCTCATCGGCGCCCTCACGCTGGCGACGATGTCGGGCACGGTTGTCTCCGGACTCATGGTCCTGCCGGCCTACGCGCTGCCCGGCACCGTGGCGGGCGCCGTGGCCGCTGCGCTATTCGCCCTCTCGCGCGTCGCGGATTGGCGGCCGGTGTTGGTCGGCCGCGACGCGTTCACCGGCTTGGCCGCCGTCGCGCTCGCATGCGCCGCCGCCGCGATCGTCGCCCGCGTGCTACCCGTGGACCGCGTCGCGCAGCCGCAGCGAGCGTTGCCGCCTGTCTTCCTAGCCGCTCTGGGCGCCGCGAGCCTGGCGTGGCTCTCCGTGCCGGCGGTGCTCGCCGCGCGGATCGTCGTTCTCGTGCTGGGCGCAGGCATGTTGGGCGCAGCCCTCGTCGCACCGGGATCCCGCAACATCGCCTCGCGACGCCGCCTGGCTCTCGCCGGCTTCGCGGCCTTCTTGACGGCGCTGCCCTTGCCCCTTGCCGCGCTCACGCCACCATCGCACGCGGCTCTGGCCATGCCGGGGCTGGCCCTGGGCGTCGCGGTGCTCACGTGGGGCGCGCTCGGCCCGGGCAAGGCAAGCGCGATCGACGGCGGGCATGGGGCCACCAGCACGCAACCACGCGCCGCAAGTGCAGCATGGCCGGACGGTGGCTGGACGGCCCGCGCCGCCGGAGGCGCGATCACGGCCGTAGCGCTGGGCTATCTATGGTGGGGCGGGATTCGACATCTCGACGCCGTTAGCCTGCCACTGTGGGGCAATCCGACGGCGCCGAGCGTGGCCTCCCAGCTACGTGGGGCGCGTTTGTGGAACGCGGAGTGCGCGGTCTGTCACGATTCGGCCGGCTCGATGACGCTAGGGGAGGATCGAGCGATGTTGGAGCTGCTCACGAACGGTCGCCCTGGACACCCCGCTTTCGCCTACCGGCTCGACCTGTCCCAGCGCGGCGACGTCCTGAACTATCTACGCTCGTTGCCTTCTCCCGCCCTGACGCCCGCCACCGACGATACGGACGACGCCTGAGCCCCCTCCCAGGAGCCCCGAATGTCTTTGCCACGCCTCACGGAGTGGACCGCTACCCGCGATGCGCTGCACCAGGCCATGCAGGTGCTGCGTGCCGCGCGGAAACTCGGTGTGCAAGAGCAACCCAATTGGTTGCATCTGGCCACCATCCCGCAGCGACGTGGCGCGAGCACGGGCGAGCTTTCCCTAGGGGGATCCATGCACCTGGACTACGCGCGTGCCGCCGTGACGTGGCGCGCCGACGGCGTCGAGCAGTTCGCGATTCCGCTCGAGGGCACCAACCAACGAGCCCTGTTCGAGGACGTCTTCGACCGCCTGCGCGACCTGGGCCACGCCGGCCTGGATCCGGATCGAGCCAAGGTCACGCGCGATGAGCCCTTCGCCCTCCAACGTTCGGCGGGTGAAGCGTACGCGGAAGCACAGTGGCGGCTGTTTGAAGCCATCGCGCGCTACAAGGCCGGGATCCGCGGCTACCAGACGCCGATAGCGCTGTGGCCCCACGGCTTCGATCTGTCCACGCTGTGGTTCGCTCGGGGCGAGGACGAAGCGAAGGACCCGCATCTAAACATCGGCTTCTCGCCCGGCACGCCGGACATCGGCGAAGCCTACGTCTACGTATATGCCTCGCCCGCCGTGGACGGCCTCGCCGCACATCTACCGGAAGACATCCAGTGGACCACGTCGTGGAGCACGCCGGGTGGCGTGCTGCGTTGGTCGCGCATCCGTGCCCAGGCGGACCCCGTCTCGTACGTCGCCGATGTGCTGACCGACGTGCATGCCACCGCGGCGGAGCGAATGCGTACCGTAGCAACCGCCGCCTCGTAGGGGCTCGTCTGCACCCTCGGCGAATCGCGGTTCGACGCGGCGCTTCTCAAGTCACCCTCCGGACGGCGGCTAGCGGGGCGGAAGCGCGTACTTCGCTCGGCTGTCCGCACCGTGGTCGCCGATATCGAAGCCCATCGACCACATCCAGAAGCGCGCACCGTTCACGGATATGAACTTGAACTGCCGTGCGAGTTCCTTCGCGGCGCCTTCCATACCGCGCTCGGAATGAAGGGCCTCCACGTACGCATCGAAGGATCCATGCTCTTCCGCCAGCGCCATCATCGTTTCCGCGTTGTCGACGGTGGCGGCGAGCTTGCGCGCGTTGCGGATCAGGCCGGCGTCCTCGCCCATGGACTCCAAGTCCGCAGGCGAAAACCCGGCAACCCGGGCCACATCGAAGTCGTGAAAGCGCTCCCGGAACCGGTCCCACTTGTTGTTGACGACCTTGTAGTTGAGCCCACCCATGAAGCTGATTCGGGTCGCGCTCTCCAGGTAGGGCGCATCGGTGGCGGGACGGGCTGGCTGGGACATGTTCTAGGGCTCCTAGGAAGCTTCAGCGATACGGATGTGCGCGGCGGATCGTGAGTCTAGCATGACCGCGCTGCGCCGCCGCCGCTCAAGCCCAGCCGACGACCCCTGCCTCTGCAGGCGTTGCGGTCGGGACCGGAAGGAAGACATGAAAGCCCGTGCCCGCGTCGGTCGTTTCGACCTGAATCGCACCGCCGTGGGAACGCACGATGCCCAATACGGCCGAGAGACCGAGCCCGTGGCCATGCATCTTCGTGCTGAAGAACGGGTCGAAGATGCGCTCCAGGGCCTCGTCATCGATACCCACGCCCGTGTCACGCACCGCAAGGCAGAGCATCTCGCCCTCGGGCGGCTCGGTCCCGCCCGCCCACCCGTCCGCAAAGGCCGGGTTCGGCAGGCGGCACGGCTTCGTCCGGACCGTGATCGTCCCCTTGCGGTCCTTGAGCGCTTCCCCCGCGTTGAGCACCAAGTTCATGATCACTTGCTGGAGCTGCGTCCGATCGCCATAGAGCGCGGGAAGGTCGCCTGCGAGATGTAGGTTGAGCACGTCGCTCGGCAACGCCGTATCGAGCAACAAGGCCGTCTCCCGCACGACCTCGTCGAGATCGATGGCGGTGAGGGCCCGTTCGCCGCGGCCCGCGTAGGCCAAGAGTTGGCGAACGAGCACGGCAGCCTGCTCGGCCGCGCGCACCGACTTCTGGACGTGGATGCGCGCCTTCTCGTCCTCCGGCATGACAGCCAGCGCGATGGTCGCCTGGCCAAGCACGCCGGTTAGGAGGTTGTTGAAGTCGTGCGCGACGCCGCCGGCCAGCATCCCTACGCTCTCCAGCCGCTGCGCCTCGCGCAGGGCCGCCTCGGTGCGCGTCCGCTCCACGGCCGCGCCGATCAGGCCGGCGGCGGCGCGAAGCGCATCGAGCTCCGCCGGCAGCCACCGGCGTTCGAACTCGATGTCGTCAAATGCGAGGCAACCCCAGACCGCCCCGGCCACGGGCACCGGCACGACCGCCAAGGACTGGGTCCCCAAGGGGGCCAAGAGCGCCCGCTCCGCCGGCGGAAGAGAATCGACGGCCACCTGTTGGGGCTCGCCACGCTGGAGGGCGTCGGTCCAGCGCGGTAGCCCGAACGCGGGAAACTCGCCCGCACCCGGCAGACCTGGCAACGGCGTGACTCCGGGCGCGCTCCACTCTGCTCGCCACAGGGGCACCCGCCCGGCTTTATCTTGGGTAGGGATCTCCACGAGATACACCCTTCCAACGCCCGCAGCCTCCCCGATGCGCCGCAAGACATCGTCGATGACGTCGCTCCAGCTCGCCGCGTCGAGAAACGCACGCGCCGCGTCACCGACGGCCCCGAGCACCTGTTCGCGCCGACGCAACGTGCGCTCGGCACGCAGGCGGCGCAGCAGTTGGCCGAGGTGCCCCGCGTAGTCACGCAGGATCGTCGCCGTGTAGGGCGGGGGCACTTCGCTCGTCGCCAGCAACCCGTCGATGCACAGGCACCCGAGGACGCCGCTCTCGTCCCCGAGGCCGATCACCGCGTGCCAGCCCGTGCCGACCGGGCGCCCGCGATCGTCGACAAGGGTTGCCTGCTCGCGCATCACGAGATCCGTCTCCCCCGCGATCACCTTGCCCATCACCGAGTCCGGGGAGATCCGCAAGCGTCGGGCGTGTTCGGCCCGAAGTTGCCCGTTCTCATCGATGCCCCACGTACCTCGTGCCCGCCCTTCGCCGTCGACCAGCCACAATCCGGCGCGTCCGAGATGAAGGGTGCTGTGGGCCGCCTCGACGGCGGAGCGGCACAGGGAATCGACACTCCGTCTACGAGCAAGCTGCACGCTGACCGCATGCAGGGCGGCCAAGCGTCGCCGCAGGCGCCGTTCGGAGCGCTGGCTCTCCCTTGCCTCCCCGACGGCCTGCACAACCGCGCCCATCGCCACCCATAGGATTCCAGCTCCGGCGACAACCCTGGCGATGTGCGCCGCAAGCCGGTGCCCTGGCACGGGCTCGAAGGCCGGCAGCATCTCCGCGAGCTCGAAGGCGAGGATCGCGCCACCCGTCGCGATGGTCAGGGCGCCATAGATCAATGCAACACGCACTCCGAGCATCAGCCCCGCGGCAATCACAACGAGCGCGAACGAACCGAAGGTCGGCGAGTTCGTGCCGCCTTCCAACGCGCTGTGGATCGCCATATCGAGCCAGAGGAGCAGCACGAAGGACTGAGCCCCGAGACGCGGTCGGTTCGCACGAAGGATGAGCCCCGCCACAACCACGGCGCTCAACGGCAAGGCGTTGAGCATCGCCGCACGCGGCCGCGCCTCCGGCTCCGACGACCATACGGCCAAGACCACCTGCGCAACGGTCGCCATCGCGGTCACCCACAGTGCGGCCCGCAGCACCCACGCCATCGTCACGTGATCGGGCGCAGCGATGAGGATGGCGCTACGAGCGGCTCGAGGCCTTGGGCTACGCTTCGCGCGACGGCTCATGTGACGCGCGTCCGGCGCAGTAGATTCGGGGCAGGCATCCGCCTAGTGTGAGGGAAGCGGCCGTCCCTGGCAATCGCAGTACAGGATCACGGTGTCGCGACGTCGCCGATCGGCCGAGCGAGGCCCATGAGAAGGCCACCCTCCCGCCAGAGCCGGACCCGCAGCCCGTCCACTTCCGTGTCCGCGTGGTCGACCAACCCGGCATGGCCCGATTCGCGCAGCTCGTACAGCGTCGCGCGCACACCGCCGGAATCCACGAGCCGAATCTGCGCCGCGATCGATCCTCCGATTGAGCAATACCGTGCACCGAGCAGTCGATAGCCCTCCGTCGCGATCGCACCGGGCGCCATCGGCGAGAAATCGAGCAGCGGCATCGCGCCGGCGAGTTCCTCAAAGCCATCCACCTCAACGTCCAACTCAAGCGCCTTGTGGTGGTTCAGCGCGATCTCACTCGCTACCCCGGTGATCTGAGCGGCCCGCAGCTGTTGGCGCCGCGCGAACGTCCCCAAGGCGACCGCCAGCACGAGGGCCGCGGCGAGGCTGGTGTAGGGCCGCAGCGCCCGGATCGCGCGCCGGGCCGTCGCCGCATGGCCTGGGCGCTCCGAGGGCGCGAACCGTCCAGCACTGTACTCCCAAGTGCCATGCACACCCGGAGTCCTGCGCGCGGCATCTTGGTCGGTTCGTGCGCCGTCCTGCCATTTGCGCTCGGCATCCTCCGGCAAGACACGCTGACGTTCGATCCCCTTCACGATCGCCGCAAGTCGGTCCGGCGACATCCGCTGGGTCGCATAATGCGCTCGCATCCGCTCGAGCGGATCGTTTCGCGCTTGGTCGTCGCTCACGTGCCTTCCTCCTTCGCCGACCGACCGTTCGGCTGCCCTTCCTTCTCCAGGGACGCCCGCATACGCGCCTTCGCTCGCGCCATGCGGCTCAACACGGTGCCGCGAGGGCGACGGGTTAGATCCGCAATCTCGGCCGCGGTCCAGCCCTCGACCGCCGAAAGGTACAGCAGCTCCCGATCGTCCGTATCCAACGCGGCCAATGCGCGTTCCAATCGCGGGTCGGCGGCGCCGGTCGGCAGATCGGGTTCCTGCGACGGCTGAGGATGACGGACGTCAAGGGCGACAAGCGACAGCCCCTTACGCCGATGAAGGTCGATGTGCCGATTGCGAATGGCTCGCAACACATAGGGCAGCGACCAGGGCCCGCCGCGTCGGCTCACCCCTTCGGCCGCGTCCTGCACCAGATCCGCGGCGCGATCAGCATCGTGCGTCAACGCCATCGCATAACGATAGCCTCGCTGCAGCAGCTCCTCGATTTGGTCGAGCTCCGCTCGCGAATCCGGACCAGGCTGCGCCCCCGAATCCGAAGCGCGACGCGACCCCGGAAATCGAAGGGGCCGCGTCGCGGAGGAAGACACGTTGCTCAGCCTTCTGTTCGGTCTGCGGCCCAGCGTCCCGGACCGTAGGCGGCCAATACGATTGTGGCGGCCAGAATCATGGCGTCGCGTTCAAGGCCCGCGCTGACCGAACCACCGGGAAGCTGCACCGCCAGAAGCGCCACGATGATGATGACGCCAAGCACGATGCTGCTGACGCGGGTCATGAAGCCGACGAGCAAGGTCAACCCAAACACGACCTCGAGGATGCCCACGAGTGGGCCGAGAAAGCCGGGCAAACCGAAGCCGATAAATTTGTCTGTGGCCATCGCCCAATCCGTGGCCTTCGGCCATCCGTGATAGAGGAAGATCAACGCCGTAGCAACACGGGTTACGAATAGCCCGATCCCTGGTAGGGCGGCGATGCTTGTCAGTCGTTCATCGAGTTGGCGCGTGATCGCGGTCATGGGTGTTCTCCTGGGGAGCTTGGACGTGGTCGCGGCTTCGAGGCCGCCATCCCTGTACACGCATCCTGGCACGAATTGATTGCACCCAATCTTGAATTCGCTCACGACACCGGTCGTCATGGAGCCCTTAACGAATCGGGGGCCGCGCCTTGCGGCGCGGCCCCCGATGTTAAGTCGTTAGCGACGTGTCAGCCGGCGCGCAAGGCGCTTCCCGCACGTGCCGAACGAGCAATTACATGCCCATCCGAACGACGTTCTCGGCCGCGGGGCCCTTCTTGCCCTGCGTGATCTCAAACTCAACCTTCTCACCCTCGGCCAACGTCTTGAAGCCGGTGCCCTGGATGGCGGTATGGTGGACGAAGCAGTCTTCTCCGCCGCCGTCGGGCGTAATAAAGCCGAAGCCCTTGGTGTCGTTGAACCACTTCACAATACCGGTCGCCATGGTGTTGCCACTCCTGTGTTGCGTGCACGTGCACGATACTGAGAAGACGCGAGTCGCCTTCTACATTGGGAGAGCGCAAGTCGCCCTCCCTGGTTTCGATTTGCCTACGAGCCCATGCAAAAAGGGGGCTCCCGGTAGTGCAACCCAGGACCCCCGCTGCGTGTTCTCTGGCTGCTCGACGCGCCCGTTAGGACGCGATACCGGTGGCAGTATACCCGGAAAACGTCCCAACACAAGTTAATTTCATGACAGAGGACGGTCGCGTCATGCATTCTCCAGGTCGCTTGCGCAGGAGCACGTCTCCTCCACGATCTCGCCGCGGACGAATGCCGAGTTTCGCCGGCACCGCGTTCGGCTGCCGGCCCGCAAATCCGTCCATGGTGACAACCGTTTGTGGACGTCGAGGTCTGCCGATACACCGAGTGCTTCGTCATCATCGACCACCACTCCAAATTCGGCCGCCGGCAATGCGCGCAACCTACCGAGAGCAAGCGCCGCGCCGGAGGAACGAATCGCCGGGCGCGGCCCTCCTACGCAACCGACTTATTCGTCCAGAACTCGGGGTAAGTACAGGCTCCAGGTCGCCGGCGGCTCGGGCGGCGCTTCATAGCCCGTGCACGCATTGGCCGCCCCCGGCGAGGGCGTGGCGCATTGGTCCCAGGTGTCGGCGCCATCGGTGACACGCCCAAAACTAACGTCCGCAACCTGCTCACCGAAGTCCACCTGATCCACGATGGCGTCCGCGGTGGCCAACACCACGCTCTCCCCACCGCGACTCAAGCGAAACGGGGTGTGCAGCGGTCCCTGATCCAGATCTCCGTCGCACCAGATCAGTAGGTGCTCGCCCGGCAACAGGCTCATAGCCGGTAGTCCATACGACCACGGATCCTCCGCGTCGTCGGAAATGAAGTGGCCGGCCAGGTCGATCGGCTCATCGCCGCGGTTGTACAACTCGAGCCAGTCTTCCGCTTCATCCGCCTCGTCGAGCAGCCCGGCCTCGTTGTCCGCAAGCAGCTCGTTGATGACGAGCGCCCCCGTCTCCTCGCGCGGTAGCGTGACGCCGGCAATCTCGTACGCGAAGGGTTGCGTCCAGTTGGCGGCCGGGAAGAACGTCACGCGGCCATCCTCGATCTCGGCTCGGAACGCGTAGGTCACCGTCCGACCCGTCGCCTGCGCGGGCACGACCGCGGTCCACGAGCCGTCCTCGTCGCGCGTCATCGGCACGCGCTGCTCGACGCCGCCCCGCACCCGATAGCGCAGCTGCGCCGACGTTACCGCGTCGCCGCCGTCGAAGCGCGCGACCAACGTCACCGCGTCGCGTGAGGTCGGCGCCTCGGGCACGACCGCGTGCTCCGCCAAGTCGATGTCCGGCGGCTGCAGGACCGCCAGCCCGTCGAGAAACGCGCCACGCTCGCGCACGAGCGACACGATTCCAGGCACCGTTGTCGAGCCGCGTCGGCCGGCGATCTCCACCGGCTCGTTGAGGTTTTGCTCCCATTGCGCGAGGGTGAACGCGCCGGCGATCGAGCCGTTCGCGGTCTCCTCGGCCGTCACGGCCGCGCGGGTGAGCTCTTGGTAGCGCGCGCCCAACGCGCCGACCCATTCCTGAGTGAACAGGCTCGCGCGCAGCTCGCGGTAGTGGGCCACGTAGTCGGCGCGGAACTCCGGTACGCTCAGCAGCCGACGGATCAGCGGCCGCTGCATGGACTCCGCCTGCGCAAAGGGATCCACGCGCTCGACGGGCGTGCCCCCTCCCGGTCCGCCGGGGCCGCCGGGACCGAAACCTCCGCCGGGAACGATAAAGGGGAACAGCCCAAAGCCCAGACCCATATCCCAGCTGATCATGTGGTGGCGTGGATCGCGCTCTCCGTAGTGCAGGAAGAAGTTCTTGCCCACGAAGTAGCTGTCGTAATCGGCCGTGATGTTATGTCCAGCGATGTACCAAAGCGCGCTATCCACATCGAGGATCTCCCACAGCCCCTCGTTGAGGTCTTCCTCCGCGAGCCCGCCCGCGCTCTCGGGTGCATCGAGCGCCCGGGTCAGCTCGCGCACCAGCTCGTAGCCCTCGTCCGAGTCGGCGTTGCGCCCCTTCACCTCGTACCCGGCACGGTACGCGTCGACGTCCTCGCCCAGCCAATTGAGCGTCGAGGACTCGAACGCAATGATGTCGGGCGAGTCGCCGCGAATCATGATCCCCGCATCACCGAAGGTGTCCTCCGAGTACGTCCGATCGAGTTGCTCGACGAGCAGGTACAGCCCCACAACCTGGCCGTTGACGTGCACCTGCGCCCACGAATGGCGTGGCACGGGCATGTACGTGCCCAACATGGACAGGATGATCGCCTCGCGCATCTGGGATGGGTCGTTGTAGTTGTTGTTGAAGTTGATCACGTCGAAGCCCCACAGATCCTGCCCATCGTCGAACGAGTCGATCGTGAGGTTGAGCGGCTTCTTGGGGCCGTTGATCCCCGTCGAAGAGTTGCCCTTACAACGAACGCCCACCCGCTCAATGACGTGCCCGTCGATCTCCAACCGCGCCGGCAGGTCGGTCGGCGGCTCCGGCGTTGGGCGAGCCGGTCCGCCTGGCCCCCCGGGTCCTCCGCGCGCCGGACAGTGCAGCTGGGATTGCCAATCGCTCGACTCGAACGTGAAGTGCACGTCGTGGACGACCTGGTCGTCGTAGAGCTCCGGCTCTTCGTCGGCCGGTGGATCTTGAAGCAGGCCGTCGGGCGCCGCGGCGATGGGAGCGACGCCGGCCGGCACCGAATCCACCGGCGCAGCGGCGACCGATTGCTCGACGGAAGCCGGCGCAATGGCGAACACGGCCGTCGCGCCGAATAGCAGCAGGACGGTGGGAATCGAGTAGCGACGCATCGTGGCGCTCCTACAGGCTCGTCGAGTCGTGGGGGATGGGGCGGTTGCAATCCTCGTCACCGCCGCCGGAAGCGTATCAAGGAACTGTTATCGATTCGGCATCTCGGCGCCGTACTCTTGGCTGGCACGTCGGTCCCCATTCATCGAGCCCCAGCCCGTCAAACGACCTCACGCATCGATCGTTTGCCACCACGCAATCCGATCGCGACACCGAGCATGGCCACCACGAGATAGCCCACGGCCAGCCAGGCCAGCGTGTCCATGCTCACACCGCGATCGAGCAACGCCCCCATGCCGACCGGCGATGCGGCGGTACCCATGATTCCAAACGATGTTACGGTCGCACGGATCGCACCCAAATGTCGCACCCCGTATAGCTCCGCCCACAGCGCGCCGCTGAGGGTCATGCTCAGCCCCGCCGTGATCCCCTGCGTCGCCAGGAAGGCTGGGGCTAGCCAGATGCCCAACCCACCACCGACCACGAGGAGCACGAGGCCCGCGGTCATCGGCAGCAGAAAGAACGGCAACACCGCGCGCGCCGTGACCCGGTCTACGAGCGGCCCCGCCCCAAGCGAACCGCCGATCTGGAACGCGGAGTAGACGATGAACAGCGCGGTCCACGTCGCGAGGTCCCAGCCCTTGGCCGCCACAAGCGTGCTCTGGTGAAAGAACACCCCAGTCAGGATAAAGCCAGGGGCAATCGCGGCCGGCAGTACAAACCAGAAACGCGGATCCCGCAGCACACGGCTGCGGGTCCACGCGTCGTCGTCCTGCACAGGCGGTAGCGGCAACACCGAATCAGGTAGGGATACCTCAGGTAGGGATACCGTCGTCAACGTCGCGCTCGACGACGACGGTGCGCTTGCCGACAACCCCGCACTCGACGCCGACGCCGCTGCCGTGCTCACTCCCGTAGACGACTCCTGCGCTCCCCCCAACACGGCCTTCGGCTTGCCGCCTCCAGACGACCCCGCCCCGCTCTCGTCCGTGTGATTTTCCTCGCCGTGATCCTCCACGCCGTGCAGCAGCCACCGTAGACCCGGCGCGACCAGCACGAGCAGCACGAGCACGACCAACCCCCACGTCGCCCGCCAGCCGAGGAAGGCCACGCCCGCCACCGCGATCGCGGGTAGCACCGCCTGCCCGAGCGGATAACCCATCGCCGCGATGCTCAGCGCTTTTCCCCGCGCCCCGTCGAAGGCGCGCGCCATGCTCGTGCCTGACGTATGGCTCATCAAGCCCTGTCCGGTATGTCGCAACGCGAACAGTGCGAGCCCCAACATCCACACGTTGCGCGCCGTGCTCATCAATACGGCTGCCACGACGAGACCAACCACCACCCACGTCACATAGCGACGCAGCGGCAGCCGGTCGAACTGTCGACCCGTCCACGTCAACGCGAATGCGCTGGCCAAGGTGGCTATGGAGTACAGACCGCCGAACTGCCCGTCGCTAAGCGAAAACTCGGCCTTCAACGCGTCGCCGAAGGTCCCGATGAAGTACGTCTGCCCAAAGGAGGAAAAGAAGGCCGTCAAGAGGCCGAAAGCGAGCAGGCGTCGGTTGTCGCGAACGAAGCGCACGGTCGTGGGGAGGGCAGACGGGTCGGGGGCAGCGGTCATGGAGGCTCCGGGGGCGCTAGCGTTCGCGCGCCGCCGCTCGGGGCACGGCCACCGCGAGGACGACGCCGATGCCGACCGCGCCGGCAAATACGAGGGGGGAATCGGCGAAGATATTGCGCGCCGCGGTGATATAGCGGAAGCCCGGTGGCGTGGCCAACATATGATGTGCTAGCGGCTGGGCGGATCGCCGGTTGGAGTGGCGATCGCTGCGCGCCACGGGCAGTATAGGCTCCCCGCCGATTCGCACGGACGAGCAGGAGCGAAGCATGACGTCGGACTCATCCCTCAAACAAGGCGTATTCGCACTCGCTGCCGTCGGCCTGACGATCGCGCTTTCACTCGCCCCACCGCCCGCGGGTGCCGCGCCGCCGATGCAACCGGATCCGGACCCAGAGCGCACCTGGCTGTTCGTGCCGCTCGTGGCACGGAACGCCGGCAACTCAGCGTTCGCGCCCGCGCCGACGTCGCGGCCACCCACGGGCCCCACCGCCACGCCGGACCGCGAGCCCCCGCCGCCGCCTCTTCCGACCGCCACATCCACGGCCGCCGCCACGCCGGGCAAGCCGCCCTACAGCGAAGCGCTGACGGACCTCGCGTCCATCGACGACCTGCGCGACGGCTACGACGCCGACCGCTGGTACGAGACGATGCTGGCCGTCCTCGAACGCCGCTACGCCACCGGTCACTTCATCGTCACGGCCTTGGACGACAGCAAGACCAACGCGGCCATCTGGACCGGCGGCCAACGCGATTCCTTCGACGGCCTGCTGCGCGCACTCCAGGTCGCCGTCCACGAGATGGACCACCAACTCGGCTTCCAGGAAGGCGCGCTCCCCACCTTCTTCCGCGAGTACTACTACGCGATCCGCGCAGACGACACGCGCCTTGTGCCCAACATCGACACCTTCCCTCGCTCCGAGATCGCCCCATACATCACGGGCGATCTGGATAACCAATACAAAGACACGTACCTGACCGGCCAGTCCGGCGACCAGAACTTCTTCACGTTGCTGGACGAGTTCAACGCCTACACGCATTCCATGTTCACCGGCTACGGCATCCACGACCAACTGCGCGGCAGCACCAGCTACCGCGACGGCCTCGTCACGATGATGCTCTACGTGGAATTCTTCCTCCGCCACGCCCGCGAGAACCACCCCGACGACTACGCCGCCCTACGCGCCGAAACGGACGTGCGCGATCTCGTCGACCTGCTCTGGCAACGCGCGGACTTCATCCTCGACGTGACCGCGGAGATCCCGGCCCTAAGCCTGCGCCCCGAAGCCGTGGAGGCGAAGATGCGCGAACCCGAGATGCGCGCCGAGGTGGACCGCTTCGTGGCGGAGCGGTAGGGCGTGAGCGCTATTGGGTTGGGACGAGTTGGATCCATAATGCAGACGGTTGACATATTGATGCGCCAGCAATATGCTCTGATGCATGCGTACGACGATTCGACTCGATGACGGCTTGCTCAAAGAGCTCAGAGTCCTTGCGGCTGAGACCGACCGCACCATGACTTCGCTGATCGAGGAAGCTCTTCGCAATCTCCTTGCCCGGCAGAAGCAGGTGAAGCTTCCGCGCGACGCTGTACGGCTAGCCACCGTGGGCGGCAACGGCCTCTTTCCGGGAGTCGATCTGGACGACGGCGCAGCGCTCCTTGACCTCATGAATACGGACGATACGAAGCCGTGATCCTGATGGACGTCAACGTCTTGGTCTACGCGCACCGTGAGGACGCGCCCGACCATGCAGCCTACCGCACTTGGGTGGAAGAGATAGTCAACGGCAATGCCTCCTGGGCGTTCTCGGAGCATGTGCTCAGCGGATTTGTTCGAATCGTCACCCATTCTCGGATATTCGATCCCCCCAGCCCGTTGGGAACTGCAATGACCTTTTGCCACTCCTTGCGGATGTCACCGACATCCGTCAAGGTGAGCCCCGGCGATCGACATTGGGGAATCTTCGAGCGCCTTTGCACGTCTGCGGGCGCGAAGGGGAACCTGATTCCAGATGCCTACTTTGCCGCCCTGGCGATCGAGTCCGGTTGCGAATGGATCACCACGGACCGCGACTTCAGCCGTTTTCCGGGTCTTCGCTGGCGTCATCCGCTCGCTGACCGCGGCGCCTAACGCGGTGCAAGAATCCGCTACAGAGTGATCGGCGGTCGTGTTGGAGCAATCTGGTTTCGCGATCCCACACCCCAGCTTGCCGATGACCAACGCCCCAGCGCATTGTCCGCAAGCCCCACCAGGAGTTGCCGACCATGATCGCAGCGCGTTTCACCCCGACGCTCGGCCCTGTACACAAGGTCATCGCTTGATCGTGGGCGAGGATCGAAGGGCGTCGGACCAGGCTCGAAACGCCGCTGATGAACACGAAGCGGACCGTGAATCGAGTGCTCGCACCGCCGCCAAGACCACGCGTAACAACGCTATCGCCCTCGCCATCACGATCTGGGGGCTCGGGCTCTTGCTGCTCTCGATACTCTGGTTCAACGAGCAGGAAATGGCCGAGCTGCGCGCCAGCGGTCTGCGGACGGAGGCCACCGTGCGCGACAAGATGCGGTTTCGTAATCCAGGCCAAGACACCACGAGTCATGTCTTCGATATCACGTACATGCATCGCGCTTCGGCCGCGCCGCGTCCGACCGCCCACATCGACGTGATGGCCGGCGAGTTCGAGCTGCCGTCCCTGGATATCGGCAGCTTCCAGCCGGTGCGCATCGACGTTCCGGCGCGCTCGTTCCGTCGCTACGAGATCGGCGACGCGGTCGAGGTCGTTTACATTCCCGGCGATCCGCGCTCGGCGCAGCTCGCGGACCACGTGGACGGCTGGAGCCGCACGCCGGGCCGCGTCATGCTCGCCCTCTTCGTGCTCGGCGGCATGGCGTCCTTCGGCTACGGCCTCAAGGTGTGGTGGGCGGCGAAGCGCTGAGTGTCAGGCGATGGAGAGACGTCCTTGGTGGTCTGCGGCCTATGAGTCAGGCTCCGCCAGCATTGCGTTCTTAGCGCCCGAGCAACCACGCGATTCGGTCCCACGACAGCAGGTAGTGCAGCAGGGTGGCGCCGGCGAGGCCCGCCGCGAGACCCGGTCGGCCGATGTGCCGCAGCGCCACGACGGCGACGGCGAACAGGCTCAGCTCCAGGACCAGCCGAACGATCCCCGGCACCGGGATCGGAGCCGCACCGGAGCGGCTCGGATCGCCCGGCACCGCCAGCACTCCCCAGGCGGTCGCGGCGACGAGCGGCAGGGCGATGGCCAGCGCGAACCGCGGCCACCCCTCGGCTTGACGCCAACCCCATGCACCAATCGTCGCGAGCACGGCCAACTCGAGGGCGAATCGAACGGCAAGGTTGAGCGGATGGGCTCCCACGGTAATCTCCTAGTTGCGTGTCACGCCTTGTGCTTGCGTGCGCCTGCGTTTCCGAAGCGATTCGTGTCCTTCCTACAGCTCATCCAAGTGCTTCGGAAACGTCTCGCGCAGCAGCCGGCTGAGCGCTCGGTCCCTGAGGATCCGCCCGTCCGTCTGGCAGCCGGGGCAGTAGTTCGTCTCGCGACTGGCGTAGACGATGCGCTGAACGGGCGCACCGCACACCGGACACGGCTCGCCGTACTTGCCGTGGACGGCCATCCTCGGATGGAAGGCCGTCACCTTTGTCGGGAAGCCGTCGCCGGTCTCCGCCACGCGTAGTGCCTCCCACTCCGCCATGGTCGCACGCGCCGCCGACCACAGTCGTGCCATCTCCTCGTCGCTGAGGTTCGTCGTCAGCTGCATCGGCGACAGGCGCGCACGGTGCAGGATCTCGTCGGCGAAGGCGCCGCCGATGCCGCTCAGGATGCGCGCGTCGCTCAACGCACGCTTGAGGGTGTGCCGTGCTGCGCGCAGGCGCAGCGCGAAGTCCGGCGCCGATACGTCCGCGATCTCGACCCCGCCCGGATCCAGCGCCGCCAGCCCGTCCTCGCCGCGAACCACGTGCAGCGACGCCCTGCGCTTCGTCCCCGCCTCGGTCAGCAGCAGCGTCCCGCCTGAAAAGTCGAAGGCCGCCTGCCCGTACTTCTTGGGGATCGCCGCCCCCGGAGCGAGCCATGCTAGCCGCCCGGCGACCATCAAGTGCACGACCAGGAAGAGTTCGTCCTCCAGCCCCAGCACGATACGCTTCCCCAATCGCCGCACGTCGAGCACGCGCCGGCCGTGCGCGGCCTCCAGCGGCGGATCCCACGTCTTGAGCAACGAGACGGACCGATTGCGCACGCGTTCGATGACCTCGCCTTCGACGCGTGCTCGCAGGGCAGCGCGGTAGGCTTCGATCTCGGGGAGCTCGGGCATGGTCGTCTGCGTCCTTGGGCGTCTTTCCCTCAGCAGTAGCAGGCACGGGGAGAGACGAGCAGCGCGAGGCGCCGTGGCCGGGTGGATACTCGCCGAATGGATGCTACTGCATGCGATCCACGATTCGCATGCCCCCTCCTACCGCGCCTCCCGAATCGAAAGCGGCACGTACACCGGATCGGCCGTTGGGGTAGCCGTCGTCGATGGAACGGTACCCGTCGGCGTCGGCACGCGCGAGGTGACCGTCGGTCCGCCTCCCGTCGGTGTCGCCGTGCAGAAGGGCGGCGGCGTGAAGGGTGGCGGGGTCGGCAACGACCGCCGGTTGTTCGTTTCGTCGGACTCTGGCACTTCGTTGTCCGGATCGACCTCGATCTCGAGCGGAAAATCGCCTGCACGCCAGCCCGATTGCGGCTCGAGCCGTACCACGGTGCCCGGCGCAAGGCCTTCGACGCGCCATGTGCGGCCGGAGGTACGCATGCGGACCAGGAATGGCCCGGCCGTCGACCCGCCGCGATTCCACACCGCCAGCCGCAGCTCGATACCCTCGTCGGCCGGGATGCAGATGCCGTTGAAGCCCTTGTGCACCCATCGTGTGTCTCCGATCACCAGATCGGGCAGATCCTCGGGATTGGGTCCGGGAGGGCAGGGCGGCAACGTCGGAAGGGGCAGCGGCGTGCCCCCCGCCAGATGGTTGTTCGTCTCATCCGCCTCGTCGACCTGCTCCGCCGCGTCGACGACCAACTCGTTGCCCCCCTCCGCACGAAAGCCCGGAACCCAGGTGGTGCCGCGGGAGCGGAATGCGCGTCCATCGTGCGCGCGCGGCGTGCCGTTGGTCGTCACCACAAAGGCCGGCGTATCCACACCGTCTTCGAATCGAAACTGCGCGCGCAGCCCCAACACAGGCGTGTCCTCGCAGCGCCAATCGGGCGCGACGCTGACGGAGAGAATCTCCGCGAGCAGATCCGGTCGCGCGGTCGCGGTCGGCCGCGGACCCGTGGCCACCGCCGTCGGTGTGCACGTAGGCCAGTTGGGGATCGGACCCTCATCCGGCCGCGCCGTCCGCTCGTTGTTGCCTTCGTCGAGCTCGAGCACCTGATCCGCATCGTCCACAACCACCCGCAATACGTCGGTCGATGTCAGGCCATCGAACCAGACCCAGCCATTGGCTCCGGCCGCCACACGACCACCCGCGAGCCAGCGATCGCCGGCCCGCACCAGAAAGCCTGACGCCGGCCCGTGGCCAACGTTCGCGAAACGAAACAACAACCCCCTCGCGGTCCGCCCACACACGACGCCCGGCCGAGACGTGATCACCACCTCGCCCAACTCGAGATCAGACATGGCGGGCACGGGGGTCGCCGTAGCGACCTGCGCCAAGCGCGATGCGCGGGATGCATCGACCCCACGGGCGGCTGCCCCACCTACCAGCAGAACCAGCGCGTACACGAGGACTCGACGCCCTCGCTCCCTTCGACCGTGTTCCGCCTGAGCGTTCTTCATCGCGTCTCTCCGAAGGGCGTGGTCCTGCGACGATACTGCTGCAGATGGTTGCGTGGCCCCCGTGGTGTCAGCACCGTCCTCTGGAAGTAGACACGTGGTTCCTTGAAAAGGGTACGCCCCACACCGAACCCAATTGCGAAGAAAGGATAAGACTCTGTGCTCCCCGCGCGTCGAAGGACAGGCGTCGGCGATCTAGCGTGTACCGAGCGCAAACGTCCCGGTGCCGGAAAATCGCACCGACAACCCGAAGCACACTTCGTGCGTAACCCAGCTCCGATCCCATGCCCCATCCCCTCTGGTTGCGCCGTGCTGCGTCGGCACCGGCCCTCCCACAAGCCCACCGTCTGTCCGACCGCCGCATCGCCCTGCCCCTTTGTCTCGAATCCCAGCGCCTCCCACCCCAGCGCCTCGTATCCCAGCGCCTCAAGCCCCTGCGCCTCGAAAGGACACCTGCATGTCTCCTCGTTTGCCTTGGAATACTCTGTCACCACGTCGTGCATCTGCCGTGGCCGCCACCCTCATCGCGCTCGTTTGCGCCGCCGTTGCACTGCCCCGCACGGATGCGGTGACCGCCCAAGAGACCGAATCGCTGCTCGCCTATCAGATGGTCGACCAATGGCCGGTGCGTGATTCGACGGCGGAGGGCCTGTTCCAGTCGCCCAATGACCTTGTCTTCTCGCGCGACGGCACCGTGTTCATCGCGGATGAAGGCATCGGGGGCGTGCACCGTCTGCTTCCCACCGGCGTCTTCTCGACGCCCTTCGGGGTAATGGGCGGCTTCCCGCAGCAGCTGGGCCGCGTCGGTAAGCTCGCTATTGGACCCGATCCGACAGTGCCGGGCTTCCCCTTCTCCGCCGAGCGCCTGTACGTGCTCGACCCGGCCGTCGAGCGGGTCGTGATGTATCGCATGGACGGCAGCTACGCCGGGCAGTGGGAGGACATCAACGCCACCAGCATCGCCGCCTCCCTGGACGGCCGCGTGTACCTCTTCGACGCGGACGAGAGCAACGTCTCCGTGATCGACGTCTTCAGCGGGCAGGAGCTCTTCCGCATCGGGGAGCGCGGGCTAGACGCCGGTCAGTTCACGAACGTCTCCGACCTCGACGTTTCACCCGACGGACGGGTGTTGGCCGTCGGCGACAAGCGCGGTGCGCGCGTGCAGCTGTTCGACCTTGCGACGGCCGAGGAGCTCGGCGGCGAGACCCCGCCGCCCGCCTTCACCCTGCGCCGGTCCTACGACCTGCTCAACCCCAGGTACACCCAAGGCGATAACAGCTGCCGCGCGACGCGCATGAACGCCATGGGCGGCGACAAGGTCTTCATCGGCGAAGCGACGCAGGCCTGCATCTTGGACGGCCGCGACTACGACTTCGCCATCGCGGCCAGCGCGAACTCGCGCTCGATCTGCAAGGACACCGTCACCCTGCCCCGCCTCAACGCCATGACGCAGGACTACTACGCGCTCGCCCAGAACGACCCCAACACGGGCCGCTGCGGCGAGAAGCGCACGGAGCTGGACACCACCCCGGTCATCGTGAAGTACGGCGACGAATCGTTGAAGTCCGTCGAAACGATCTGGGAAGCGGCGTCCAACGAGAACTCCGACAACCCGCTGCTCTTCGCGCCCAACCGCATCACGATGCCCAGCACCAACCACCTCTTCGTGTCGGACAACTCGGCGCAGCTGCGCTACTTCGATCTGGAGGGCCAACAGGTGGCCACGTCGGAGCGCGCCAGCTCGTCGGGCAGCTTCGGCGGTGACTTCGAGTTCTTCCAAGTGATCCAAGCGTCGGGCGGCGACGTGCTCGGTGAGATCTACGGCTACTACCTCAACGGCCAGCGCTCCGGCGGCAACTTCGTCGTGGAGGGCGGGATCGGCCGGTTCCAGAACGTCGAGCGGCGCTCCCAGCAGGGCACGGAGACGGTGATCGAGCCGATCTGGACCGACCCCCTCGTCTCTTCGTTCGAGGAGATCGAGGTGCCCGCGCTCGCCTGGAACCACGTCACGAAGGAGCTGCTCGTCGTCCGCGTGGACGTTGTGGAGCAGCAGCGTACGCAGAACGTGCAGATCGTCCGCTACAACGAAGAGGGCCGCGAGCTCCAGCCGCCCATCGAGCTACCGGACGACGGCAGCGCCAACCCGTACACGGACCTCAAGGTGGCCACGGACGGCCGCATCTTCGCCCTCGATGACTTCGAGGACCTGGTGCGCATCATGGCCCCCGACGGCACGCCGATCGTCGATGTGCCCGTCGCCTTCGACGCACGCCGCGTTGCAGGCGGCCCGCCGTCGCCCGACGGCGCCGTGTACGTCTTGCGCGAGCCCGGCTCCATCGAACGCTACGCCGACGACGGTACGATCACCGCCCGTCTGGACGGCCGCCCGCTCGACTTCTCGGATCCCACGACGCTCTCCGACCTCACCGTCGACGGCAGCGGCCGCGTGTATGTCGCGGACGCACAGTCCAGCCTGATCACGGTCTTCGCGCCCTCCTCCGACCGCCTGGTGTTGCCGGTCCCCGGCGACGGCGCCTGCGAGTTCGTGGGTGAGACGACCGCGTCGCCGACCACGCTCGACCTCGGCGCCACCTCGGCCATCTCGATCTCGATGCTCGGCAAGTGCGGCATCTTCGAAGAGCCGGCCGATATCGTGGTTACCGTGCCGTACTTCGGCCGCCTGCAGCAGGGCGTCGATCCGGCCCGCACCTTGATCACGGAGATGAAGCAGCTCGTCAGCCGCGTGAACTTCAGCAAGCACCGGGCGGGCATCGTGTCCTTCTACACGGGCACGACCGTCGACCTGCCGCTGACCAACGACCGCGACGCCTACTTCGAGGCCACCGAGAACATCACCCGCTTCAACCCGCCCAACGAGAACGTCAAACAGCGCCTCAAGGACGGCATGGAGGAAGCCTTCACGCTCTTCGACGACGACACCCGCCGCAAGGTGCTCGTCATCCTCAACGCCGACTACTGCAACCCGGAGAACGAGTTCTTTCCCGGCCAATGCCAGGGCATCCCGCCCGCGGAGGACACCGCGCTCCTGCTGCGCCAGAACGGCGTCACGATCATCGTGATCAACAGCTTCGGCGCCTTCGACCTCGCCTCCAGCGACGAGGACGCCCTCTTCGGCAGCGCCGAGGCGCACCGCCGCATGGTGCTCTACGAGCCGCCGGCCAACCTGGCCACGGACATCACGCTGACCTACCAGGTCCCGGCCGACATCACACCGGACGAGGCAACGATCGTCGGCACGGGCGATGGTGTATGGAGCGCGCCCAATCTCGCATGGACCCAACCGGAGATGGGCTTCAACGGCGGCGCCTACGGTGTCGCGATCGAGCCCCAGGTCGGCGGCACGATGCCGATCGCCGATTCCCTGGTGGCCGCGTTCACCGACGGTTGGGGCCAGGCCCAAACGCTCACCTTCCCGATCCCACAACTTGAGGTCATCCCGCCGGCCGAAACGCCGACCGCCACCCCGGTGCCGGCCACCCAGACCCCCTTGCCGCCGACGCCCACACCGGAGCCGGTCGCGATCTACCTTCCCTGGACCGGCAACGCCGCCTGCTTCCCCGTCAAGCGTCGCTTCGACATTACGCTCGTCGTCGACGTCTCCTCCTCGATGGCCGAGGGCAGCGGCGAGAAGCTGGCCGCGGCCAAGGCCAGCATGCGCGGCTTCATCGACAACACGGACCTGCGTACGAACTACGACCGCGTGGCCGTCGTCGACTTCGCGACGGAGGCAACGGTCGTGCAACGCATGACGGACGATCGCGGCGCGCTTGAGGCCGCCGTCGCGCGCATCGCGGCGCGCAACGGCACTCGCATTGACCGTGGCCTGACCACGGCGACGCGCGTCCTCGCCGAGCAGGGCCGCCCCGGCGCGGGCCACGTCATCGTTCTGCTCTCCGACGGGCAGCAGACCATCGAGCCGGACACCGCCTACACCGCGGGCGCCGCGGCGCGCGCGGCCGGCATCACGGTCTACGCGGTCGGGCTGGGCGAGGGCGCCGACGCGGCGCTGCTGGCCGACGTCGCGGGCGACGCGGGCCGCTACTTCTTCGCCCCGGACACGGGCGCCCTGGCCGGTATCTACGCCGAGATCCAGGCGAGCATCCCCGGCTGTCCGTAGAGGCTGACCTGCGAATCCGTGGGGCGATTGCAGCCCGATTCGCTCTGAAGGAACGATGAGTACTTAGTTCGTTGGTTGGTTCGAGGGCCGGTTCTTTTTGAGAGCCGGCCCTCGTTCCCGTCGTTGGCTGAAATGCTACCTGCCGGTCAAGGGAGGCACTGAGGCCAACCGTCTTCGGCAGAACCGCCACTGCCCCGACCGCTGCTATCCCGTTCCAGCCTAGCGACCACCGCCCGCCGTACCATCATCCGCGCTACGATCGTCCGCCGCACCGCCGCGCCAATCCATCTTCATGTACACGTCGCCGGCCTCGAGCTCCTCGAGCATCTGCGCCAAGCGCTTGGCCTTCGTCGCCTCGCGCTTGGCGCGATGGATCCAGCCCAGGTAGTCGTTGCGCTGGTAGGGCGGCCGCAACGCGTACGCGCCCCACAAGCCACGCGCTTCGAGCGCCTTCCGCACGAAATCGGGCATGGGCTGGATGGGTCGGTCCAGGCTCGACAAGTCTTGCGAAGGCATCGTTCGCTCCTACGGTCTCTCGGGTACGCGCCCGGCGCCGGGCGGGCCGGGATGGAGCACCGGACGGCCGCTCATCCCCTACCTCATCCCCCACCCTTCACATGCCGGTCGAAGAACTCTACGGACCGTGCCAGCGCAGTCGACAAGTTTCCGGCCAGGTTGTGGTCGTCGCCCTCGTAGACGAAGGTCTCGGAAGGCCGGCCCGCCGCCTCCATCTGCTCCTGAAGCCGTGTGGAATAGATCACCGGCACGGAGCTGTCCGCGGTGCCATGGTGCAACTGCAGCGGCCCCGAGATCGCGGCGAGGTGTGCGTTGGGTGAGACGGCATCCCAACCCGCGGCGTTTTCCTCCGGCGGGCCGAAGAGCTCGACAAGCTCGGTGCGCCATCCACGACGGCCGGACCGGTCCTGCGATCCGCTGGAGGGTTGGTCGCTACGCCCAAGCCGGTTGTACAGATCCGGATAGGAGGCCACCACGCCCGCCCAGATGACCCCGGCCTTGATCCGGTCGCTGATCACCATGCTCTTGAGGGTGACAAGACCGCCCATGGAATGGCCCCACATGCCGATTCGCTCCGGGTCGGAGTCTGGATGGCGCTCTACGGAGGCCAGCGCGTTCATGACGTCGACGGTGTAGTCGGGCGTGCCGCGCGAGCTGCCCGACTCGCCTTCCGAGCTCCCGTGGCCGCGGTAATCCGACTTGTAGGTGATGTAGCCTGCGCGCGCAAAGGCGTCCTGGTAGGCGACGTAGCGTTCCGTCGTGCGGTACTGCGCGGGGGGAATGTAGCCATGGTTGAAGATGACCACGGGCCAGCCGGTGGGCGGCCGCTCGCCATTCGGGATGGTCAGCAGGCCGCGAATCGTGAGCCCGTCGGACTGGTAGGTGGCGACCGAACGGGAGTAGTTGCTGCCCGCGGGCAGCTCCTGCACCACCACCAGGTCGCTGCCGGGATAGCTCAAGCCGCGCAGCCGTTCGATGGCCAGGGGATGCGTGGCGGGATTGCCCACCTCATAGCCGGGCGGCAATGCAAAGCTGACCGCCTCGTCCGGAGCACCCGGTTGCAACGGATCGCCTTCAACCGGCACGGATGCCGGGTCGACGCTTGCCGCCGCCGGCCCGCCGTCCTCGGGCACAGGGGGCGCTTCGACCTCGGCGGAGGCGGAATCGAGCGTGGCCTCCGCGGGCTCCAGATCGGCGTCCGCGGAAGCGGTGTCGATCTCCGCGGCGGGCGCGGGGGCTTCCGCATCGGAGTCGGAGTCGACCGGCTCGGGCACCGCTGCGTCGGGCGGTGCCGACCCGGGGTCGTCCTCCGCCGGCACTGCTTCTTCGACGACCGCCTCCGACGAGGACGTTGGGATGGCAGCGTCGGCATCGGGTTGGACGGGGACGGCCGGTTGCGCCAAGGCACCTTCGGCCGCCGAGGCTTCGGTCACGGCGGAATCGACGGCTGCCGGTGCGTCCGTGTCCCCGGCCGCGCAGGCGCCCGTGAACGCAGCAAGCACAGCGAACATCAGCATGAAAGACAGAACGCGCGATCGGATCATGGCGGATCTCCTTCGAAAGGCTCCGAAATCATAGATCCGAATGTACCTGAGGATTGCTAGGGAAGTATGAACCCCGCATTGCGCTCGTGCGTCCGTCGGAACCGTGCATATGCGAAGACGCGGCCGACTCCGCTGGGCACGCGTTTCGCCCACCGTGCGCTGGAACGGCCGGCGCTGCGGCCGCGGTAGGCAGGTGCCATACCCGAAAAGTCGTCCGCTGTGTCGGCCCGAGCGAGTGCACCCAACGCAACGTCGCCTACGGCTACCGAGTACCGCTGAATGTAGCTTCTTGCAGAACGCGCTTCTAGAAGGCGTAGCCTTGCGCCCCGAGCGTGCCCTTGATGGCTGAAATCTCACCCGTGTGCGCCAGCGTGTTGCTCACCGGAAGCAGGGTGAGCACGTCGCCGGCGCGCATCATGGGCAAATGGAAGGCGGACATGTCGATCTCGCGATCCAAGTCGGCCTCCGACGCGCCGTCCAGGTAGGCCGCCGTCGCCGCGCGAACAGCCTCGCCGTAGGGCGCCAATGCCGCGACGCAGCCCGCGGGGTTCACCGCGCAGTCTTCGGTGAGCGTGATCAAGTTCGGGATTCCCAGCTTCTCCTCCCACCCACCGCTCTCCCAGAGCGTTTGCTTGCCCTGGAGGAGCTCCTGCACGGCCCAGTCCTCGGACTGGTGCACGTGGGCCACGAGCGCCGCAATCGGATGAGCCCGGCCGGGCGGGGTGTGCCCCGCCTGCTCGTCCGTTACGTCGGCCACCGTGCCGTCGAACCAGGTGTAGGACGATTGAAAGGCGCTGCGTAGAGTATCGACACCGTTCATGTTCTTCTCCTGTGCGTATTCCAGCGCGTTTGTCGAGATCGCGGACGCGGTTGGCCTCGCGAGATCTCGAGTGTAGCCAGGTGTCCCAAGGCGGAAAAATGGAGCGGGGCCGATCCCCATCACGATCCCCCTCCCGCCCACGGCATCCAGATCCGCTCGCCGATCAACAGCTCCACCGTCGCCTCGTCGCTGAGGCCGTCCGCGTCGATTGCCTGCAACGAAATGACGTGCGGCCCGCGGCTGAGGTCAGGGCTCACGACCTGTCGGCCGGTACCCAACGGTCCGTCGCGATCCGACGTCCACCGGAGGCTGGCGCCGCCGAGCGCGCCTTCTTCCGGATCCTGCGCGCTACCCAGCAACAGCACCGCCTGGCTGCGAGCGAAGACCGATCCCATACGCGGCGTGATGATCCGCGCCGAAGGCGCCATGCGCGGCATCACAAAGGCGGCGTCGACGTCGTCGTGCGCGGTGTGGATGCCATCGGTGGCGACAACGCGCAGGCGCACGGCACCTCCGCCGCCGGCGCGAGTCGTATCCCAGACCGTGCTCGTCTCCACGAGGTCCGTGGCCACGGTGCGCCATGATGCGCCGTCGTCGATGCTGGCGAGCACGTGGTAGCGCAGCGGGTCGCCGTCGGGGTCGCTCGCTTCCCACGTCACGCGCTGCATTCCGGCGACGACCTCGCCTCCGTTGGGAGAGAGCAGCGTCACGTCGGGCGAAGTTCCACCCGGCCGCAGTTCGTCGACAAGCTGACCCTGCCAGCGCAGCTGCACGGCCGCTGTGTCAGGCGGGTGCGGCAGCACGAGGCGCAGCGGCACACGATCGGTCGGACCGGTCTCCGCGCTCTCGAAGTGCGGGTTGAAGCAATAGCTCGCGCGCTCTGCGCCCAACGCGTCCAACCACGCGACGCACGCCTGCTCGCCCGGCGGCGGATTCAGGCCCGTAGGCAGCGGCTTGGCCGGACCGACGATCAACGGGTCCAGCTCCCCACCGCCATCACGGCTGATCTCGCCGGTAATGATGGCCAAGGAAGCAGTCTGGGCCGACGTAGAGGCGGCCGCCGCTGACCCCGACACATGCCCGTCCGCAGCGCTCAAGGCGAACCGAGACGGCCGAAGGTCGGCATCGAAGAGCCGCCGCCACGATGTAGGTGAAATCCAATCGGCGTCCTCGCGTCGGCCGAACATGAAGTCCTTGGCCCGATCGGCTTCGATGACCGTCATCTCCAATACGTCTACGCCGTCCTCTTGAATGTCCGCGGTGTCGTAGGGCCAGCGTTCGTCGCCGGGGCTCGAATGCCGGAGTCCGAAGTTGTGCCCAAGTTCGTGCGCCAGCGTACGCCCTCCGCCGGGTTCCGTCACCCAAGCGGAGACACCCTGGCCGCCCCGGTACCAACGTGGATCCGCAAATCCGAGCAATGCCTTCCCTCCGCGGACCGCGTCGGCGGCGTCCGCGGGCAGCCAGCCGACGATCTGGTCCGGTGGCAGCGACGTGCCACCGAGGGAGAATAGCCAGGCCAGGAAGTGCAGGCTCCACCGCCGGTTGAGCGCCTGGTTGAGCGCCCGGTCGGCGTCGCGCACGTCGTCGCGCTCCTCCGGATTGGAGTCCCACGTGACCAGGCACCGATTGAAGCTCAGGTCGGGCCCCTGCACGTACTCGGCAGGACGACCGAGCGGGAAGATCTTGTAGAGCCAGTCCGCGGCGTCGTGGATCGTGGCTCCCGGCAGGCCGGGCGTGCCCGTGAAGCCGCAGTCGGTCGGCGGACGGTAGTCGACGCGCACGTAGCCGATTCGCAGATCGCTGCGTTCTTCGAACGAGATCGAGAGTGGATCGCCCGCGTTGTTGTCACGGTTCGCGTCCTCTTCCGGCGTGCCGCACAGCGGCGCGGTGCGCGGGTTGACGTGCGCGGTGAGGATCACGTCCCCGCTGAGATACTCGGCCGGTAGCCGGAAGTTGGCTGTGGCCGACATGGTCTCGCGCGTCGTGCGGCCCCCCGCGAGCGGATCCGTGACGAAGCCCTCCCACTCCCGCTCGACGTCGATCCAGGCGTGCACGGAGCGCACGGTCACGCCCGGCTCCGCCTCCCCCGGTCGCCGCACGAAGAGCGTGGTGCGGACCCAGCGCACGGTCTCTCCTTCCGGGATCCCGTCCACCGCAAGGTAGACCCGCACGAGCGTGGGCCGATCCCGCACCAGCGGCAAGCTGATGTCGGGACAATCCGTGTCACCTTCCTCCGAATCGAGGCATTGGATAGCCTGCGTCACCTCGATGTCGGCCACCGTCAGATCGAGCTCGGGGAACCGAGGCGGACCACTGCGTTCGCACGGCAGCAGGCCCATCCACTCCAGCAGCTCCGGGTCGATCTCAACCCCCGTGTCCGGCAGGGGCAGCATGCCTTGCTGGGTGCGATCGGGCTGTGCGTCGAGGAATCGCGATGCCGTGGAACGCGCGAAGCCACTCGCCTCCAGGTCGCTGCACACCTGCTCGGCCACGATGCGATGCGAGCCGATCTGCGCACCATCCGGCACCGCGACCTGCATGGAGAACGATCCCGCGGCATCGATCGCTGCCGTACCGAGCACGTTCTCCGGCCGCGCATCGTCCCAATAGGCCCGCACCTCGCAGGCGCCGGACGGCGGCCCAAGCCCACGTCCCGAAAAGTAAATGGCGCCTTTCGCTTGCGATACCGCCGGCACGGCCTCGAGCAAGGGATCGCCCAAGCTGACGCGCAAGCGGTACGGCGTTTCGTTCGCGTCGCCTCCGCTCTGGCCCTTCACGGCTTGTCCGAACGTAGCCGGCGCCGCGACGTGCACGCGGTACTCGCCTTCCATCTTGGCCACGGCACGCAGATCCTCCGGCAGACGGTCGGGGTTGTCCGAGTTCGCGACCAGGTCGCCGGCCGGATCGAAGAGCGCGACCGATGCCGCGGCGTCCAAGCCGTGAAGCTCCACCCGGATCCGCTCGCCCGGCTTCGCCGCCACGCGGTACACATCGCGATCCCAGGCCGGGCACAGCGACGCGTCGAGCCAACTGTCCGCGGGGATCAGGCCGGCGGACGCGGCGTCGTCGTTCGGCTCGAAGCCGTCGCGCTCGCACGTGAACACCGGAGTCGCGGTGTGCGCCGGCGTCGGCGTTGCGGACGGCGTCGATGTGGCGGTTGGAGTGGGCGTGCGCGTCGGCGTCGAGGTCGGGGTTGGCAGCGGCGTGATCGTCGGCGTTGCGGTTGGCGTCGGCGTCGCGGTCGCGGTCGATGTCGGCGTTGCCGTTGACGTTGCAACCGGCGACGCGGTGAAGGACGGCAGCGGCCTCGGTGTCGAGGTTGGGGTCGGCGGCCGCGTCGGCGTGGCGGTGAACGTGGCAGTCGGCCGCGTCGTGCGGGTCGCCGTGGCCGTGGGCAGCGCGTAGGTCACACGTAGTCGCGGCACGCTCTGGCCGACGTCCACGCTCTGGAAGCGTCGACGCAGGGTCTCCGTCTCGTCCACAGTGCGCAGCAACATGCCGAAGTTGCCGGTTCCGTCGGTCCACAACTGCACTAACTGCCGAACGTCCCAGGTGTATGCCTGCACGCCCGTGCCCACACCCGTCTGTGCGAACAAGCCGTCGTGGCTCGGCTGCGCATCCCACGTCGTCGCGCACGGGTCCCACGCTCCGAAGATCCGGTAGACGCCGATCGTGGACGTGCCGCCACCGGAACTCGCTTCAAGCGTGAGCTCCAAGGTGGCCGACTGGATTATCGCGCCGCCCGGAATACCGGTGAGGTCGAAGCGAAGTAGCGCGCGATCCTTGTATGTCTGGCTCTCGAAGAACAGCCCGCCCGTGCGCAAGGTCGCGTCTTGACAGTAGTTGGTTGTCGGAAACCCTTCGGACACGTACGTGTCCTTCTCGGGCTGCAGGTCGATGACGACCTGGGCTGCCGCGGCAAACTCCGCTGACGCATCGACCGGCCTTGCTTCGCTCTCGAAAAGTGACGGCTGCGCCTGCACGGACGCATCGAGGCCTCCGAGCAGCATCGGTATGACAAGAACGGGGACGAGGACAAGGACGACGAATCGCAACGGCCTTCGATCCCAATCACACAGCGGGCTCATCTCCGACTCCTCGTTCTTCGACCGGCCTCTCTTATGTCATCGAATCCATCCAGTACGCCATCCAGATACCACGACCTTCCACAGCCTATACTGAGCCCATGCGCTACGTCGAGTTCAGAGATCGAATCCGCGACGCCCTCTTGGAGCACCCAGAGGGCCTCACGTGGACGGAGCTGAAATCCTCCCTCACCCTACCCCACCGCTCGCCATGCCCGGAGTGGATCGCCCGCATGGAGCGCGAGATCAGCCTGCGCCGCGCGACCGTGGCGGGCCGCGGGCGGGCGTACGTTTGGACGGTCCGGGTCGAGGGTTGAGCGACTGTCTACCGCCAAAGTCTACACGACCCGCTTCAACGAGCACGTGGGGGCAATCCACGCACGGGGTGAGGGAGCTGTTGGACCCAGCAGCGGGCGAGATCTAGGCCCAGTGCTCAACTTGTAGGCCCGGCACGCGCTCGAAGTGTCGGAGATTCGCTGTCGCGAAGACATGACCGTGCGCGAGCGCGGTTGCTGCCAACCAGATGTCGTTGGGACTGATCAGCATTCCGCGAGACGCGAGGTCCGCCCACAACAGGGAGTGCTGACGCGCCACTGCCAAATCGACCTCTAGCAGCCGTACGCCCTCCAATACCGATTCGACAAAGCTGGAACGCCGCTGCCGGGTCGCCCTATCCTGAGCGCGATGGACACCGTGAAGCAACTCGCTGGCTGTCACGACAGAGACAAAAAAATGGTCTTCCGTCCTGTCGCCGATGCGTGCACGGATGTCCAGGCCTTTTCGCTCGGCGTCAATGAACACGCTCGTGTCGATCAGGTGGCCCATGGATCAGGCTGCTCCACTTCGGCAAGCTCGTGTCGAGCGCTATCGATGTCCTCAGCGAAGGAGGCCGCGCCTTCTTTGCCCAACCGGGGCAGCGAAGCAAGCAAGTCCGGAAGATCGCCGAGACGGCGCCCAACCGGCACGGGCACGATCTCAGCGACAGGTTTGCCGCCACGGAGGATCGTGAATCGCTCGCCACGGTACAACACGCGATTGATCGCGTCCGCCAGGCTGCGCGCTAACTCGGTAACACTCATGGTCGTACGCATGTAGGCTCCTCCGCGAGTCTGATTCTATGATTGTCAGATTCTACGGTATTGCTGAGGAGATTTCAACCCCCCTGGCGCCACGGCGAGGACGAGTCTGCGACAGCAAACACAAGCTCGCTTGGCAACACCCAGCCCCAACGTCCGCGCTACTCCCTAAGGGCGAGCCCTAAGACGGCGGCCGGTGATTCGCAGCTATCCACGGCCATCGTCGCTCTACCTTGCGGTACCGGCGAAGCCCTTCCGCGCCCACCCCCTAACCCCACCCTCCTGGCGAAAGCTCCAGGTTCCTTGCAGCGCGAAGCGCCATAGCTGCGCCGCCATGCGGGCCTTATGCTCTAAACGTAGGCTGGTGTTTCGGTGATTCGGCTTGTTTCTTGGTGCTTGTTCTTGTTCCTTGGGGCTTGGTACTTGGTGCTTTTCTCGGGTTCTTGGACGTGGTGCTTGGGTGGATGTAACCCCGTGATCGGCTTCTACGTCTTGTAGGCGGCGCACCTCCCTGGATGAAACGAAGGGCTGCGGCGCGGCCATCGTGGAATTGCGAACGGGACGGCAGAGGCGGTTGGGTTTTGTGGAGCTTGACGTGCATTTGCTTGGCGGTTCGCAGCACCGGTAGGCCCTTTGGATGTCTGCACACCGTTGTTGGGGCGTCCTGTTTGGATTTGGTGCTTGAGGGTATTGGAGCTTGGCACATCGTCCCCTTTCGGGCGGTTGCTGTTGCAGATATGGCGGGCTCGCGTACGGCGTGCTCGCAAGGATGAACACTGTTGTATAGACACCGCGGCCGGTAGGCAGCGGCTTCACCAGTAGCGAATCAGAGGTGGATGGTTTGACGAACGAGACTCGCCCGTCGAGGCGGAGACAGCGCGAAGGGTTTTCAGCCACCAACATGCCGAGAGTCGGCCGAGCCGCTCTCGGCTTCGCGCTTTCCGTCGCGGTAGCGGCCCCGGTCGCGGCGCCGATCGGTCGCCCGCACGTCGCGCTCGCCGCACCTGCGATCGGCCCAGTCCTCGCGCCTGGTCTCGCACCTGTGGTTGCGCCTGTGGCCGATGAGTCGGTGACGCTCACTCCCGAGGCAGATGCCTACGTGGCCGAGCAGTTTCCCGCCACGAACTACAACAATGCTGCCGCCTGGCCGGTCGAGATCGACGCGGCAGGACGGGAGCGCTATCCGTTGCTGCGCTTCGACACGAGCGCGATTCCCGAGGAGTCGCGCATCGTATCCGCCGAGCTGGAGATGTGGCTCGAGCAGGGTAGTGGCGAGCCGGTCGCTGATCTCGTCGTGCAGCGCATCACGCTCACCTGGGATGAGAGCACCGTCCGCTGGAACAACCGGCCGCCCATGCAGGGCACGTGGGCCACGACCTCCGTTGGGACATCACCCGGCTGGCGCGAGTGGGACCTGCGCGTACTGACCCAGAACTGGGTCCGCGACAGCATGCCCAATCACGGGCTCGTCGTCCGTGGCCCGGCCGGCACCGAGTTCGAGCGCCTCTTCGAGTCAACGGGTTCGCGAGCCCCCCGCCTCGTGATCGTCTACGACCCGCCGACGCCGACGCCCACCGCAACGGCCACGGCATCGTCGACCCCATCCGCAACCGCGACCGCGACGGCGACGAGCACGGCCACCCTGTCCCCCACCGCGACGCGCACGCCCACCCGCACCGCCACCACGACGGCCACCGCAACGCGCCCGGCGAGCGCGACTGTTACCCCCACGAGCTCGTCGACCGCCACGGCTACGGCGACATCGCTTCCGACCGCGACGGCAACGTCATCGCCGGCCGCGACCGCAACGTCATCGTCGACCGCGTCGTCGACCGCCGTCGCGACGCCGACACCCACGCCGGCCGCGTCGACGGTCCCGACGTCGACCCCAACGCCGGCCGCATCACCGACCGCCGGCGCGTCGCCCGCAGCGTCCGCGACCGCTACGCCATCTCCGGCACCCGTATCAAGCGCTACATCGACGCCCGCGAACGGCACACCGCTCGCCACGGCAAGCGCGACCATGACCCAACCCGCGTCCGGCAGCCCGACACCGAGCGGCGGCGGCGCCACCTCGACGCCCGACGCGAGCGGCACCGCTGCGGCTTCCGGGACCGCCACGCCAACGCCCAATGGCGCCACTTCGCCGGCGCCTACAGCCAGCAGCACCCCGCCCCCTCCGACAGCCATCACGGTGGCTGCTCGGATCTACTTGCCCATTTCCCACCGCGAGGAATAGATCATGGCTTGGAGCCCGATGCGCACGGAGTCGGACTTTACGTGGACAACAGCTTCCGTGCTCCGATGGCTGCCGGACCAGCAAAGTCGGCCGTCGCGTAGTACACGGACAGGGGTTGCCTTCGCTGCGACCCGAGCAGCCATGGCGTGGGCACCACAAGCATCGCAACGACGTACAGAGCGAGGCCGATAGCCTCGGACACCACGTTGGCGAACTCGCCGGCGCCGCGTAGTGCTCGCCAGCGGCAAGCCGAGCATGTTGTTTCGGTCAACTCAGCGCAGGAACTTGTTCGTCGCCACGGTAGCGTGGGTCCATGACGAAAGACGCTTGATCGAAAAGCAGGATGATGATCCGCGACTGCACCGCCAGCACCGCGTGGATGCGGCCCAGCGACGTCATGGCACGGCCTCCTTCATCCATTGCTATCTGACATTGCGATCTACTGGTCGGCGTAGCCCTGTTCCCACGTGCGCGTCGCATCGTGATTGCGCAGGTCGACGCCATGATCGACCATGGCCTTGAGGGGAAAGAGTACGTTGAGCCAGCCGGCATGCACCTCATGCCAGTCCTCGGCCGAGACGCCTTCGTGGGTCAGCAGGAGCTCCGTGCCCCCCTCGCTGTCCGGCTCGAGCGTGAAGGTCGCCGGCGTGCCGAAGTAGTCGATGGACCAAAGCCGCGGTGGTCGACGGACGAGCAACTTGCCCCGCCAGACGTAGCCGTTGGCAAAGCGGAACTCGATTCCACCCTTGGTCTCGACGGCCGATTCCGCCCAAAAGGACGCACGTCCCTCGTCCGAGTCCAGCGCCGCGAAGACCGCGTCCGGTGGCGCGCCCAGGTGCATACGCCAGCGAATGTCCCCGCCGACTTGGCTGATGCTCATCGCGCAGCCCTCCACTTCGTCCGCGACCGGTTACCCCGAGACCATTCGCCCCAATGCTCGAACGAACTGAATCTTCATGTTCCGCCACCGCGGCTTCCGCCGAGGCCGCGCTAGCCTACCAACTCCCGCCGCCGCCGCCGCCGAAGCCGCCTCCGGAGAAGCCGCCGCCGCCCATCCCGCTCGAGCTCGACGAGCGTGGTGCGGCGGCCATGCTCGTCGCGACGGCGCCCATCGAGGAACTGAGGCTGCGCTCGAATGAGCGCGTCGAGAACATGCCGCCGTGATGCGGCCCCACATACCAGCCCGGCTGGCGGCCCTCCGCGTAGATGCCCTCGAACTTCTTGGCCCACGTCTCGGCGACGCCCAAGGCCATCGCATAGGGCAGCAGGGTCTCGAAGGCCGTGACGGCCTCGACGCGCTCCAACCGGTCGGACTCCACGCGCCCGACGAACTCCTCGAAGCCCTTCGCCCACTCGCGCATCCGCACGCCTTCCGCCGTGCGGCGCGGCATGGCGGGCACGAAGGGGGCGGCGAACAATCCGGTCAATGCGGCCGCAACACCCGGCACGACAAGCGCGTTGGGGAAGATCCCACCGGTAAGAAAGGCCGTCACAGCGCCGAGAGCAAACACCCCGAGCGCCAACAGCGCGACGAGCCCACCGTACTTGAGCTTCACGGACTCCGGACTCTCCGCGAAGAAGCCCGCGGACACCAGATGGGTGAACATCGCGCTCTTGATGCCGGGCAGTTCGCGGTAGAAGGCGTGGTTGAGATCGCTGGTGTCGACCCGCTGCCCGTGGGCAAAGATTCCGTTGAAGACGGCCAGTTCGTGTGGCAGCAGGGCGGCCAGCTGCGGATCGTCGGGCGGGGCGATGCGCACGAAGGCGGTTTCCTCCGACGTACGGAACAGTCCCTTCTTCTCCTCGATCTCAATGCGCAACAGGCCCTTCACGGCGAGGTCGACCAGGGTGGCCGTGATATCGCGCATATCGACGCTTTCGTCCACCAAGGTGCCGATCTCGCCCGGCCCAATGCCTTCCGGCGCCTCGTACTGTACGGTGATGCTGCCGGCGCCCTCGGGGTCGCGCCCGTGGCTTCGGTAGCGCGACGTCATCCATGCGAGCGCCACGAAGGGCAGCACGAGCACCCAATTGCTGAGCAGCCGGCGCAGCCAGATCATCGCCGGCGAGGGAAACGTGACGTTGCCGTGCGGCCAGCCGGCCACCACGGTCATCGCCTCGAAGGGCGCGAGCGCACGTGGGCTGGCGTAGATCACCGTGCTCGGCTCCGGAACCTGGATGGATACGTCGCCTTCTGTGCTCCCGAAGACGCCGGCAAACGCAGCGGCCTCGACATCGTTCTCGGACAGCGATCCGGGCAGGTGCACGGTGGCGGAGGCCTGCTCGATCGTCGTGGCCCAGGAGTCGCCGACCGCGTTCCAATAGAGTTCGTCGTGCGTCTCGAGGTGCTGGATCGCGCCATCCACGTGGTAGCGGATCACGTAGGTCACGGGGCCGGTGATCGTCCGATCGGCGTCCCCGATGCGTATGCGAACGTCGCTACCCTCGCGCGACACGTCCGTCGTATGACTCCTGCCGTCCTCGTCCACGACGTCAAGGAGGCGAAACTGCACGCCGTAGCGGTAGCCACGCGGGTCCGTGTAGCGCACGGGAATCGTGCGGTAGATGCCGCGCCGCGGCTCGTTGAAGTTGACCTGGATGGTCTCCTCGACCAGCAGCCCGGCATCCTCTTCCACGAACAGCTCCGTGTGGAAGTCCGTGATCGTGAAGCCGGCCAGGTCGGCGCGGGCGGTCCGTGCGCCGCCCGGGGCAACGGCGAACGCCGTGGCGAGCAGCGCTGCGAGCAGGAGGGCGATGGCGCCACTGCGTACAGGGTTCACGGGGCTCGCGGGGTTCGCGAAGTTCGCAGAGTTCGCAGCGACTGGCGAAGTTCTCAGGGATCCCTTCGCTTCCTGGCGCGTCACGCTCGCGCCCCGCCGACGACCGGCACGGCGGCCTCGCCTGGATCATCGAGCTCGAAGAAGGCGCGTTCGGTGAACCCGGCGGCGCGTGCGATGAGCACGTCGGGCAGCGACTGGATGCGCGTGTTCAGATCGCGCACGACAGCGTTGTAGTAGCGCCGCGCCTGTTGCAACGCGTCCTCGAGCTGTCCGAGCTGCCGCTGCAGGTCGAGAAAGTTCTCGTTGGCCTTCAGGTCCGGATAGTCCTCGACGACCGCGAACAGCGAACCGAGGCGTCGTCCCAGCAGCGCCTCCGCCATGCCGGCCGCCGCCGCGTCGCCCTGCGCGGCCGCGCCCGATGCCGCCTGGCGCGCTTCGACCACCGCTTGCAGCGTCTCGCGCTCGTGCCCGGCGTAGCCTTCGACGGCGTCCACGAGGTTGCCGACCAGGTCATGGCGGCGCTTGAGCTGTACGTCGATATCGGACCACGCGTTGTCGGAGCGGTTGCGCAGACCGACGAGCTTGTTGTAGACCACGGCCGCCCACAGGACGAGCACGGCGGTGACTGCGAGCAAGATCCAGATCGTCAGCACGGGGCGGGCTCCTTGCTATCGGGTGTGGGTTCTTCCGGAGTGTACGCGAATCGGGTACTGCGAGTCGCGCTTCGACTCGGTTGGGTCCCAGCATTAAACAAGGTGCTCCGGCCGTGCGCCAGCACGGGGTGTTTGCACTGGGTGTTTACGCACGGCGTTTGCACGGAGCGTTTTGCGCGGTGCCGCTGCGCGTGGACAATCGAGAAGGCTTGCGTACGCGTCACACGCGCGTTGCCTCGTGAACGCGATCCGCCTCTCGGCCGTAGCCTTCGACGGCGATCGAGATCGCCCGCCGCCCCGCCCCCGCTGCGCCGACTCTCCATCGCGCAACCCCGCAAGGAGTAGTTCCATGACCGACACCAACGGCCCCCTAAACACCCTCCGTGCGGTACCCATCCTGCCCGTCGACGACGTGACGTCCGCCGCCGGCTGGTTCGAGGAGATCCTCGGCTGGAAGACGACCTTCTTGTGGGCCGAACCCGAGTCAGGCAAGCCCCCCTTCTACGGCGGCGTCCAGCACGGCGAGGCGCAGATCCACCTCAATAGCGCCGACAACGAGGCCGGCCGACCCGCCAAGGTCTACGTCATGCTCGAGGGCGTGGACAGCCTTGCCGACGCGATTTGCACGCGCGGCGGCACGTTAGCCCAGGAGCCGCAGACCTACCCCTACGGCATGCGCGATTTCACGATCCATGACCCTTCCGGCAACCGCATCACCTTCGGGCAATCCGTCGAAGAGAACTGAGCTCATGACAAGCACGCTGATGGACTGGTCCACTCGCCGCTTCGACTACACGCTCGATGCAAAATTGCACCCCGAGCTCGTGGAGCGCCTGCGCAGCCTGCCCCTGCGCGCAGAGGCGCTCGTGCGCGCAGTCCCGCCCTCGCTGCTCGCGCTGCGCGACGGCCCGGATTGGTCGATCATCGAGAACTTCGGCCACCTGGCGGACCTCGACAAGGGCCTGTGGAGCCGCCGGCTGGACCAATTCGACGCGGGCGACGAGATCCTCGTCGCGGCCGACATGGGCAACGCGGCCACCTTCGCGGCGGAGCACAACGCGCGGGGCATCGACGCGGTGCTCGCGGAGCTGGCCGATGAACGCGGCCGACTCGTCGCACGCCTCAGCGCGGCGCCCGCCGAGTACTTCGCGCGGGAGGCCCGCCATCCGCGCCTGGAGACGCGCATGCGGGTCATCGACATGCTCTTCTTCCAAGCCGAGCACGACGACCACCATCTGGCGCGCGTGCGGGAGATGCTGGCGGCGGTGTAGTGGGCGTGGCTCCTGCACAGCGCGCACGTCTACGGGCGACCCGGACGTCGATCCAATCGTTGAATCGGAAGGCTCGGTCTCGGTCGCGAAGGTCTTCCCCGCGACGGCCGTGGTCGAATCGATCCCCGTCGCATAGACTCCCGCGGCGCAACTCCCCTCGCCCCGCATGGAGCCACCCATGAGCAATCCTGACGCGAACATCATCCTGCCGCTCGCCACATGGCTGGCCGTCATCGGCTGCGGCCTGATGAGCGGGCTCTTCTTCGACTTCTCCAACTTCGCCATGCGGGCGCTCGGCGATCTACCACCCGCTCACGGTATGGCGGCCATGCAGCGCCTCAACGTGCGCATCATCAACCCGCTCTTCCTTGCCTTCTTCCTGCTCACGCCCATCGCGTGCCTGATTGTGCTGGTACTCTCCGTGCTGTACTCCGACGGTTCCACGGTAGGAATGGTCCTCGTCGCAGGCAGCCTCAGCTACCTAATCGGCGGGCTGCTTGTCACGGTCGCCTTCAACGTGCCCCGCAACAACGCGCTGGAATCGCTCGACGCCACGGACCCGGCTTCGGCCGAAGCATGGCACCGCTACCGCGTGGAGTGGACGCGCTGGAATCACGTGCGCACCGTCGCCAGCGTCGCCGCGACCGCGCTGCTCTCGTATGCGATGCTGGCGATGTAACGGGCGCGTCCTATCGATCTGCCAACCGGCCCCGGAACTCCGTATGGCAGGCCACGCACTCGGTCTGCATCTTCGCGTTGAGGGCCAGGACCTCAGCCATGTCTTGGGCCTTGGCGGCCTCGACCAACGACACCGCCGTCTCGTGTACGGTCTTGTCGCCGAGAGCGAAGTCGGCCATGTCCTCCCCCAGCACCGCCTGGATGGAAGCGCGCTCTTCGTCCGATACCGTGGGGTGATCGGCGATCGCTTGGGCCGAGGCCGCGATGGAGTCGAAGTCCTCGAGCCAGATTCCGGCGTTGACGCCGGCGGCGTCCTCGCTCAGGCCCGCCATGATCCGCGGCAGCGTCCCGTCCGCACCGTCCTCGGACGGCAGGTCCGAACCAGGCGCGACCGCCGTCGATGCGCAGGCGCTCAGCAGGAATCCGAGGCCGAGGGTCAGGACAAGGGCCAGGGATGGGAGCGCGGCTGGAAAAGTACGGAGCCTTCGATCGATCATGGGTTCACTCTCTCAAGGGGCACGCCGTGCCGGCCTCGCGTCGGCCAAGGTACTCGCGTACGCGACGATAGTCGCTCGATGGCGATTGGGCGACCGGGCGCACCTTACACGGACTTCCCTTGCACGGCCCTCGCGACCGTCAGCCTCCCCGCCTCGCGATCGGCAACCAAATTGTGCTCTCGTCCGGCGTCGACGTCGCCGGCGGGCCTGGCGTGGCGGTCGACTCGGGCGGCGCGGTGACTTCGGGCGTCGGCGTGGACGGCGCATCGGTCGGCGTCGCCGGCGGCGTGATCGGCGGCCCTCCGGCGCAATCGTTCACCGTACCCGGCGAGGGGCTGGCGCACGCCACCCACGCGGCGCCGCCGTCCGGGTCGCGGGCCAGGCTCACGTCGGTCGTCTGCTCGCCGAAGTCGATGCGGTCGACGGTCTCCGTGTCGGTGTTCAGCAGCAGCGATTCGCCGGAGGTAGCCAAGCGGAAGTTCGCGTGCTCGGGGCCCTGCTCCGGGTCGTTGTCGGCCCAGATGAGGAGGTGTCCACCGGCGGGCAACGTGAGATCGGGCAGCGGGTAGGCGAAGGGATCGTCCTCCGCGTCCGTAAGGAAGTAGCCCGCCAACGAGATGGGTGCGTCGCCGCGGTTGTGGAGCTCGACCCAGTCGTCGAACTCTCCCTCCGGATCGGCGAGCGTGGTCTCGTTGGCGGCCATCAGCTCGTTGATCACGAGGTCGCCCGTCT
>JAJCYU010000119.1 GCA_029262755.1 Anaerolineae bacterium | reverse complement strand
TCCGCTCCAGGTTGGAACCACAGGCACCGTGCGCCTGCCGCGATCGCCTCTTCGGCAACCGGCAACGCGCGATCAGGAGGAATCACGAAATCCACGACCGTCGGCGGCTCGGGGAGGTCGAGCACGGACGCATAGGCCGTGTCGCCTTCGACTTCGGACGTATGCAAGTTCACCGGATAGACCGTGTATCCCGCATCGCGCAGCGTGCGATAGATGCGGTTGCCGAACTTCGCGCGCTCGTTGCTCGCCCCCACGACGGCCCATACCGGTTCGCGCGCATAGCGCTCGGCGAGGGCGCGCGCGGCGTCCGGCGGCGCGGCGGAAGATGACGGGGACTGGGTGGTTTCGGGCACGCAGGGCTCCTTCGTTCGCGAGGCAAAACGGGTACTTGGAGATGACCGCGGATTGCTGGGGGCCGTTCAAGTTCCTGGCTCGGTGACCCACATCGAGCGCGATCACCGAAGCAGCGCTCGATGCTCTCTGCTTGTTGACTTCCTGTCGTGCCTCATCGTAACATAGAACATGCGTGCTATAACGACACGTTTCTAGCATTCCCGAGATTCATCTCTGGATCGTCGCCACCGAATGTGTTCTCCAGCGATCGCCGTCGACCCGCCCTCCCCACAACCGAGGTGCTCGTGACCGCCGTGCCCGCGCCCCCACCGCGACGCGCCGTCCATCGCCCCATCCCGCTCGATCGCTACGCGACAGCCGGCGTTCCCGTTCCGCTTCCCCGACCCGACTATCGCTATCCCGTGGCCTACCAGCACGAGGTCGTCGAAGCCGTGTTGGCCCGCGTCCGTCGCTATCGGGGCGCCTACCTGGTGGCCTCCACAGGGCTCGGCAAGACCGTGATCGCCACGGATATCGCGCGCAGGTTGCGGCGCGACGGCGTCATCGAGAGGGTGATCGTGATCGCGCCCAATGCCGTGCATCGCGCCTGGGGACGGCATCTTGACAGCGCGCGCTTGCCCTTTCTGCTGCACAACGTACAAGCGCTCGACGCCGATATCCGCCATTCGCGTCCCGCGGCGGAGCTCGCGGAGCGGCTCCGGACGTTGGACAAACGCTGGTTGCTGATCGTCGACGAGTGCCACCAGCTGCGCAATCGTCGTGCAAGCGGACAGGAGCGGCGCGCGTTTCTTCGCTGGCTGCCGGCGGTGGCGCGTGCGCGCTGCCCGGTATTGGCCATGACCGCAACGCCCTTTTCCACGCGAACGGAGAATCTCAACAACCAGCTGCTGCTCTTGCCGCACACGGCGCCGACCCGCGCTTTGCTCGACGAGGGCGTCGAGCATCCGCGTGCATGGCGCGTGACCCGTTCCGGCGCGCTGGAAGGCCTGCCCGTGACCGTCGTCGCCACGACGCCCCGTGTCGCCCATCGCCACGGCGAGCGCGATGCGGAAGGCGTCTTCGTGCGCTTCGGTCGGGTGCGCAAGTACTTCCCACGGGTCGCGCTGCACCGCGTCGATACGCCGGTCCCGCTCGGTCGTCCCGTTGCATTGGCCCTGGCCGACGGTCTCTTCGACGCCGGCGGCGAGGAAATGCCGGTGGGCGGCGTCGACCGACACGTTCGTCTCGGCCTGACCAGCAGCCCGTGGGCGCTGCGGCAGGTTCTGCGGCGCACGCTGGCTACGCCCGGCCCGGGAGGCTACACCCGCGCGCGCTTCCGCCGGACGCCCGAAGAACGACGCGTCGTGCTCGAGCCCTTGCTTGCACAGCTGGACGCTCTAGCCCCGGCGGATGACGAGAAGCTGGCCCGACTCCTGTTGCTACTGGACGCACTCCGTGCCGACGGCGACAAGGCCCTCGTATTCTGCGAGCGCCTGGCCACCGTGGCCTATTTGCGCCGCGCCCTGCGCATCCTACGGCCGGAGCTACGCGTGGCGGCAACGGTCGAGGCGGCCGGCGACGGCTTCCGTCAGAAGGAGGCGCGCCGCATTCGGCGTTTGATCGATGACTTCGCCCCGATCGCCAACGATGCACGCGTCGGCCGGCGCGGCGGCTACGATGTATTGATCGCGACCGACGCCTGGGGTCTCGGCGTCAACCTGCAAGACGCACGTGCGGTCATCAGCTACGACCTGGCCTGGACGCCGATCGAACTCGCACAGCGGGCCGGGCGCGTGCTGCGGCTATGGGACGTCCCGCGCGTGGTGGATATCCACTGCTTCGTCCCCCAGCTCGGCGCCGACGTCACCGACCGTAGCTGGCGGCGCCTGTGGTCGGTCGTACGCCGCTGGGAGACCCTGCTCGCGCGCCACGAATCATCGCGCCGCCTGCTCGACATCCCGACGATGACACGCGACCCGCGCCGGGTGCTTGCCATGGACGATCTCGCGCCCGACGCGCTCGCCGCCGCCGGCTTCACGTCGATGGGCGAGCTCGACCTGGCCCAACTCGATCTTGGCACGGGTCTGGCCGCCGCGGATTAGGGCTTCGTCCAACCTGCTTCTACGGGATAAATGGCTACGGCCCGCGCACCGGAGGTCCGCTGCTCCCCAGCCATTTTCGCCGCAATACCCTGGTCCCTTCGACCCACGCACGGCCCATTGGCGCGCCCAGTTCAGCAACTGCAAGCTGGTCGAGGAATGAATGCGTATCCCGCTGTTGCACATTCGGGTTGGACTGGCGATCGACCGTGTTCTTGTGCCCGCGCAGCACTAGCCCCCGCTGCGAGATCGCCGATGAGACCGCATGCCGGCGATGGCGCGCCGGTACCGGAGCTTACGCGTCAAAAGCTCAATTCGAGAGGCCGCTCGGCGCTTGCCGCCACCCCAGACGGGTCCTACCATCTCCCGCGCCGACAATGAAGCCCATTGCATTGCTCCTCCGTCGGGTTCGCGCGTCCGCTCGAGTTCACCGCGCCGGATTCATGGGTGTCGGTCGACCAGCGCCGCGCCCCATCCTCGTCCAACCGACACCGCGAAGCATCTATCCGAAAGACGTGCCCCCGTGACCAACGCTTCCGAACGTCCCGCGTCCGCCGCTACCTCCCCGGTCGACGCCGCCTCGAACCTCGCCACCGACACCGAATCCGACCGCGAAGCGCGAACCTTCCTGGTCACCGGCGGTGCCGGCTTCCTGGGCATCAACATGGTCCGTCACCTGCTGGCCAACGGGCAACGGGTCGTGTCGTTGGATATCGCCGACTTCGACTACCCGGAACGCGGCGACGTGACCGCCGTGCGCGGCGACATCCGTGACCGCGTGACCGTAGACGCCGTCATGCACGGCATTGACGTCGTCATCCATACGGCGGCGGCGCTACCGCTCTACGATCCCGAGGACATCTACTCGACGGACCTCGACGGCCTCCGCAACTGCCTGGACTCAGCCTACGAGCACGGCGTCGACCGCTTCATCCACGTATCGTCCACGGCCGTCTACGGCGTGCCGGACCACCATCCGCTCCACGAGACCGACGAGCTCGTGGGCGTGGGACCCTACGGCGAGTGCAAAGTCATCGCGGAGCTGATGTGCACGGAGTACCGGACGAAGGGCCTCTGCGTACCCGTCGTCCGGCCCAAATCCTTCGTGGGCCCGGAGCGCCTCGGCGTCTTCGCCCTGCTCTACGACTGGGCCTTCGACGGCCACAACTTCCCCGTGCTCGGTAGCGGCGACAACCGCTACCAGCTCCTGGACGTGGAAGACCTGTGCGACGCGCTGTGGTCGCTCTCGACACTGCCCAAGGCCGATGTCGACGACGTGTTCAACATAGGCGCAAAGGAATACACAACGCTGCGGGCGGACTACCAGGCCGTGCTCGACGCGGCCGGCCACGGTAAGCAGATCGTTCCGATCCCGGCACTCCCGGCCCTGATTACCCTTCGCCTCCTTGACCGTGTCGGCTGGTCGCCCCTCTACCGCTGGGTCTACGAAACCGTGACCAAGGACTCCTTCGTCAGCATCGAGAAGGCAGAACGCGTGCTCGGCTATGCACCCCGTTTTTCGAACCAAGACGCCTTGGTCCGCAACTACGATTGGTACGTAGCCCACCGCGCGGACTTCGAGAAGGCCTCCGGCGTCAGCCACCGCGTGCCATGGAAGCAGGGCGCGCTGCGCCTGGCGAAGGTGTTCTTCTAGGCGCTGGCTGGGGTGTAGAGGCGGTTGGATGGGAGACGCAATCGCCCCGGGTGCCCGCGCGACCGGCTCACCGGCCGGCGACGGAAGCCGCGATGCCGGACGTCGCGTTCAACCCGGCCGTCGACCTCTGCCATCGCTGATGGGTGCGCGATCGACGGTGCGTCGAATCGCCGACGGGCAAGTCGTACCCGACGGGCCTGGCCCTGGCACGGTTGCGCGGGAATGTTGTTCGACGAGCAATGGTTGTCGCTTACCTCTCCCTCTCCTCTGCCCTTAGGGTCTGACCAACCCATAGGGTAGGAATAAGGTTCGCACCGGATACGCCGCGCCCAGCGCTCTCGGCTCTACGACGAGAACCATCCGCGACTGGTAGTTCCGGCCGTCCATCCAGTCCACCTCCGCGCCGCGCCCGACACTGTCGGTGTAGGCCATCGTCGGTGCGCCGATCAGGGGCTGGAATCCGGCCGCCGTTGGACGCAGCCGCAGCGTGAAGGTGAGGCCGGCGCGCGGCACGAACGTCGTGCGCCACCGCAGCGTCGGTCCATCCCCGACCGGCTCGTGCTCTGCATGCGATTCGGTATGCTCGACCACGACGCCCTCAGCGCGGGGCACGTCGAGTTGAAGGGCGTGGATCAGGTTAAGAAAGAATCGTTGCCGGGATCGGGCGAGTCTTCCAGCAAAAGAGAGGCCCGTCCACGTGACCGAGAGCAAGATCGGGAATGCTCGCCAGGGAATCCATGCAGCGGCTCCCGCATCCGGGTGTTGCACACGCCGTTCCAACGAGCACGCCGCCGCGCTGCACCCAGGGTAGAACCGCCGCGATATCGTCGCAGTCCTTGGCGCTCAGGGTATCGTCCGAGAGTAGCCAGAGCCGAAGCTTGTGCACCTCGATCGGCAAGGTTGGGTCGATTGCCGCACCGAGGGAACGCCGGGCACCGTCGATGGCATCCTCCCACCCGTTCGGCGAAAGTCCACCTACGGCGCTCAGACACGCAGCGAGATCAAGGTTCCGCGCTTTTGGCACACATCGGGGCACATTCCCACGGTCTGCAAGGCCGACGATCCCGACCGGGTACTCGCCCACCAACGGAATCGTGTCCGAGAGCACGCGTGCAGCCCCGCGGGCTTCGCTCCACGGCCAACGTGCGGGCTTGCCGGCCACGATGATCTGGTCGTCCGGAAAGGAGATTCCAGCGCACAGAATCGAGACCGACAGCGTGACCGTCACGCTCTCACCGAGAAGCACCACCTTCGAACTCTGGCTGGCCCGGTGGACATCGATACAGCTCGACGTTTCGAGCATGCGGGCCCCTACAACCCCCGTGTGATGTGGAGGCAGCGCAACGATCGCCGCCAGAAGGACGGCGAGCGCGAGACCCGCGGACCGGCCTGCGCGCGCATATCCGCGGCTGGAGGTCGGCGATCGGGGGGCGCGTGCTACACGCACATTCGAGTCGTTCATGCAGGGATAAAACGCGTGAGGCTGCTCGGTCAGGACACTGCGCGAGATCGAATGATCGTGTGCTCCACCACGCCGAACGACGCGGCCTCCAACCAATACCACGGACAACGGCCCGGCGGACGGCCCCCCAGCCGCGCGCCGGGCCATAGAGGATGGTCCGGGTCCGTTGTGTGTCGATCACCGCTGGATGGTCGAGAAACTCGCAACCCACCCGAGCCGACCGCGACCGACACGCGCCTACATCTCGTGGTTGAGCAGGACGTAGGGCAGGTAAATGTGATAGCGGCGCGCCGTCGGAGTCTGCGTCGATGGTGGTTGTGGGGTGGGCGTACTTGTCGCGCCTGCGCCGGGAGTGCCCGTCGCAGGCGGCTCCGACGATGCGTCCGGCGTTGCCGTCGGCACGACGGAGGGGGCGAGCACGAGGACGCGGGGCGCGGGAAGGCGGAAGCTCCGCTCGCGGTCCGCCGTGTCCCGCAAGAGTCCCTCGGCGCCCGTATCGACCGCCTGCGGCCCGAGCCGGCTGGGCTTCGCTTGGAAGGTGAAGGTCACGCCTTCGCGCGGCACGAAAGCCGTGCGCCATGTCTGCGTCATCCCGTCGGGCGACACATCGTTCGGCGCGGGGGAAGCGCTGCCGGGAACGAGCGTCACACCGGCCGCCAGCGTCTCGGTGAGGGCCATGAATCGGACCAACGCGCCGGCGGTGGGATTGAGGATGGGGCGCATGGCTGCAAGGATCAGCCCGACATCGATCTCATCCCAGTAGTACCGTGGGCTTGACGCCAACTGGTTCAAACATTGTTGGTCGCACGTACGGCCCGCACACGTCGTGATGAAGAGGATACCCTGCGCTTTCACGCCGCCGGCGGCGCGCTTGGCATCGTTGCATCCATTGCCTCCGATGGTGCTGCCAGAGGCCACGAGCATGATCTCGCTCACTTCATCCGGCGACGAGATGCCGGCTCGACCCCGTGTGATCAGCTGCAGCCCTTCATCGATGGCACCCTCCAGGTCCGGAGCGCCGGATGCGCCGATGCGACTGATGCAGCTTCGCAGCCGGGCCGTACTGTTCGACAGCGCACAAAGGTTCGACGCGGTTCCGTCACCATGCCCGACAACGCCAACCTGCACGCCCGGGTTGTTCTCCAAGTCGAGACCCTGCACAAACTCGCGCATCCGATCGGTCTGATCCCGGATCGGCGCCCCGGCCATCTCGGCAGATCCGTCCAATATGAGCGCGATGTGGACCGTCGGGGTCACGGCCGGGCATTGGATCGCCGTGTGCAGCGTGACGGTGACCGCCTCCCCCCGCAGGACGATGTCCGGCGAGGCGGATGCGCGCGAGGTGACCTCGCACGTCGAGGGGACGACGCCCGGGTCTTGCCCGAGACGTGTCGCAGAAACGGGCGATGCGATTGGACCGAATCCCACGACCGCGAGGCCGGCGAAGGCGACAAGCGCGAGGAAGCCCGCGGCGACAACTGCACTGTATATGCGTGACGTATTCATTAGGCCAAGGCTCCAGTCAGGCGAAAATTATTGAGGAAATGGTGGAGCGCCAGAGGACTAGACGTTTGCCCTGCCTGTCCGATGGCCGCAGTTCGTGCTCACTACGCCTTAACTGACACGCGTGAAGGGCCCGAAGTTACAGCCCCTGCGCGCCGGCGAGCGCTGCGATCGGACGCCGGCCGTCCCGCTCGAGCTGCGAGAGCGGACCGTGGTTTTGACGTCGACGCGCATGGCGACTGGAACGACCACCGGATCCGAGGTCGTCGAGCAGGAGGGCTGCGTCCGAGCGAGCACCGCGCCGTGCTTCGAACACGTGGGCCCTACGGCATGCCCATCGGCATCAGGCGATCGAGCACCCCGTTGAGCGTCGGCAGCAGCCATGCAAAGGATTGCATCACGATGTAGTCCGCCCGGCCGCTGGCGACGTCGCGCAGGCACGTGCGCTCGCAGCCGTCGCCGGGACAGAGGGTGATCAACCGCGCGCCCTGAGCGCTGAGTGCATCGCGCGCGACGAGCGCCGCGTCGCAGCCGGCCGGGCGTTCGAGGACCGCAATCGCAACCACGGCCTGCGCGCCGTCCCGGCCGTCGGCCGCGGCGTCCAGCGCGGCGCGGGCGGCGTCGAGCCCCGCGGCGAGGTTGCCGCCCACGGCCGGTCCCGACGCCAGCGCTCGGCCGACGCAGGCGTCGAAGACATCGATGTCCGATCCGAGCGGGCACGTGACGGCGACGCCGCCGAAGGAGACGAGGCCGATGCGACGGGGGAGCTCGTCGACGGGGAAGAGCAGCCCTTGGGCGAGCTGGCGGATTGCGCGCTGCGTGCCTAGCGGGTCGGTCGTGGTCGACGCGTGGCGTTCGAACGCGATCATCGTATCGAGGCGCGAGCCGCCGCCCCCTGTGTCGGGATCGCCGCCGAGGAAGGCGCCCTGGCTCAAGACCGGCAGATAGATGGCCTCAGGCGCCGGATCGTCCGGCGTTCCGGACGACGGGGTCGGGGTGGATGTCGCACCGCCGTCGCCGGTCGGGATCGACGTGGGCTGCGCGGTCGCGGGCTCCGTGCCCTCCGCCGGCGTCGGCGTCGCACTGGGCGGCTCGCCCGTGACACCGCCGGTGGGCGTTGGCGTTGGCGTTGCGGTCGGGCTCGGCCCGGAGGGCGTCCCGCGCGTCGGCGGAGGCGTGAACGTGGCGGTGGGCGGCGACTGCGGCGTCGCGCTGATCGTCGGCGGCGCGGTAGGCGCGCTCGACGTGGCCGTCGCGGAGCCGGAGGCGGCGGTGGGCGTCGCGCTCGGCGGCGGCGCCGGGCGCAGGACCAGGATTCGTGGATCCGGCAGGCGCATCGTTGCGGTAAGGCCCTCACTGTCGGTGATCGTCCAGGTGGCTCCGGCGTTGGTCGTGACGAAGCCCGCGCCGGTGGGGGTTACCAAGAGGGTCACGGTGATGCCGCTCTCCGGCACTGTGCCGAATTGCCACGTGGGTCGCCGGCCGTTGGGTCCGGGCAGCGTGGCGGGCGGCATGGCCGAGCCGGCGACGAGCCCGACCTTGGCGCCTAGCGGATCGACCAGCGCGGCGGATTCGACGTCGGCGGAGGCGGGGGAAGCCTCGTTTGCGACCTCCTGGAAAGTCTGGCGCAGCTGGCCGGATTGATCGACCTGGTGGAAGTATCTGCGGTTGGAGGCCGCCTGGCTGAAGCACTGTGTATCGCAGTCCTGGCCGAGGCAGACCATCGCCAAGAGCACGTTCTGGCTCTTGGTCTGTCCGGCATTGGCCGAGACGTTCGAACAGCCCTGCGCATCCTCGCCGGCGGAGAGCACGAGCATGATCTCGCGGGCATCCGGACGGCCGGGTCGGCCACGCACCAGCACCCGGCGGCCTTCTTCGATCGCGGCGCCGATGTCGCGCGAACCGGTGCTGGTCAGCCGATCGAGGCAGCGCAACGCGATGCTCTCGCGATTGGTCAGCTGGCACACCGAATTCGGCTCGTCGTTGTAGACCACCACGCCGATCTGGCGCTCAGGATGATCGTCGAGGTTCAGCCCACGCACCAGGTCCTGACCCGCCCGCTGCACATCGCGTTGGGCGTTGCCGCTCATCGCATCCGAGCCGTCCAGCACCAGTACCCAATGCACGGGCGGGCTGGGGCAGGCAGCGCCGACGGTCATCGTGATGCGCACCTCTTCACCCAACAGCACCTGCTCGGGCGCCGCGCGCTTCGTACCGGTCAGCACGCACGGGCTGATCTCCTGCACGGCCGGCGATGCCGATTCCGGGGCCGCGCCCGCGGTTTGAGCGAGGCGCAATGTGGCGAACGTGGTCGCCACCAGCAGTAGGGCAAGCCCGAATGCGGGAAGGAAGGGGAGTCGTGCAGACATGGTGATCTCCAGGGGATGCCTACGCGGTCGTGATCGACGAGCAGCGCGGCCTTGGGTCAAGATAACACGCGACGTGGGGGTTGCGAGACAAACCGTACCGGTGGGCACGTCCGAGCGCACCTCGACCCGTTCACGTTTCCACCTCGATCGGAGCGCTGCGGGATCGGCGCGAGCGACCTTGTGCTCCGGAGGCCGACTAGTCCTTATGCCAGCGACGCGGCCATCGCCTCCCAGTCGGCGTAGCGCTTCGTGAGCGTCGCCATCGTCTGGTCATGCGCGCTGCCGATGCGTTGGATCGCATCGTAATCGCCTTCTGCACTCGCATCTTGCATGTCGTCCGCCAGCTCCGCGATCGTCTGCTCTAGTTCGGCGATCGTCGCCTCGATCTTCTTCATCTCCTTCTCGAGGCGTCGACGCTCGTTCTTGCTGAGCGCATCCACGGCTTCCGCCGCATCTGGGCCGGCGCCGTTTGAGGTCGCGCCGGCGCTGACAGCCTTCTTCGCCGTCGACGCATGCTTTGCGACCGGTGCGGGCCGCGGAGCGGGAGCCGGCGCCGACGCCTGCTTCTCCCGCGCAGCGGCACGCTCGCGCAGTAGCCGCTGGTAGTTGCCCTTGTGGTCCTCCAACCGGCCGTCGACAATCGACCAGATCCGGGTGGCCAAGCGGTCTACGAGGTAGCGGTCGTGCGTGACCATGAGCACCGTACCCTCGTAGGCCTCTAGCACCGCTTGGAGCACCTCTTGGGCGGGAATGTCCAAGTGATTCGTTGGCTCATCCAAGATCAGGAAGTTCGCGCCGCGCTTGGCCAGAATCGAGAGGGCAAGTCGGCCGCGCTCGCCACCGGAAAGAGCCGACACCTTCTTGAAGACGTCGTCGCCCTGAAACAGGAAGCCGGCCAGGTAGCCGCGGGCTTCGCCTGGGCTCAAGCGGTAGTGGCGCATCAATTCGTCGAGGACCGTATTGTCTTGGACGAGCCCCTCATGCGCTTGAGCGAAGTAGCCGAGATCCAGGCTGGCGCCGAGCTTCAGCTCGCCTTCCAGCAGCGGCACCTTGTCGAGCAAGGTCTTGAGGAAGGTCGTCTTGCCGGTTCCGTTCTGCCCGATGAAGGCGATGACCTGCTTACGTCGCACCTCGAGGTTCGGGATGCGCACAAGCGGCGTGCCCGGGTAGCCGATCAACACGCCCTTCGTGCGCAGCACGATCTCGCCGCTGCGCGCAGGCGGCTCCAGGCGCACCGCGATGGCCTGCCGCGCGCGCTCCGGCCCACGGAGCTCACCGATACGGCGTGCCACCTCGTTGACCTTGGACGGTGGCCGCTCCATGGTCAGGTCGGTCGTGGCTTGCAACC
>JAJCYU010000118.1 GCA_029262755.1 Anaerolineae bacterium | reverse complement strand
CTCCGCGTGAATGTAGCTGATCTCCTTGAGCTTGAGCGCCCCTTCCAAGGCCACGATGTGCCCGAAGCCGCGCCCGACGTAGAACATCGAGCGTACGTCGGCGAGCGCCCGGGCGACCTCCGCGATGTGGTCTTCCCAGGCTTCGGTGAGCATCCCCTCCAGCGTCGCGGGCAGCTCCACCAAGGTGCGCACCGCGCGCGCGCGTTCCGCGGATGCGGCGATCACCGCCGCGTGCTCGCGTACGTCCGCGGCGGAGCCGCCGTGCGCCGCGCCCTCGGCTTCGCGGCGCTGGGCCACGTATGCGGCGACGAGCGCGAGCAAGGCGAGCTGGCCCGTGAAGGTCTTGGTGGCGACCACGCCGATCTCGGGGCCCACCTGCAGCTGTAGGCAGGCGTCCGCCACGCGCGTGATGCTGCTGCCCACGACGTTGGTCAACGCCACGGTCACGGCGCCGGCGTCCTTCGCGCGGCGTAGCGCCGCCAGGGTGTCCGCGGTCTCGCCCGATTGGCTGATCGCAAGCACGAGGGTCTCGGGCCCGACGACCGGATCGCCGTAGCGCATCTCGCTCGCGGTGGCGACCTCTACCGGCATGCGCGCCCAGCGTTCGAGCAAGCGCTTGCCGTACAGCCCCGCGTAGAGCGACGTGCCCGCCGCCACGACCAGCGCGCGGCGCGCACCGGCCACGGGAAGGCCGTCCAGCTCGGGCAGGTGTGCGCGATCCCCCGTCACGCGGCCGCGCATCGTCTCCACCAATGCCGTGGGCTGCTCGTCGATCTCCTTGCGGACGAAGTGCGGGTAGCCGCCCTTCTCCGCCGCGGCCGCATCCCACGTGATGTGGGTGGGCGCCCGGTCGATCACGCTGCCGGCCAGGTCGGAGAGCACGACGCCCGAAGGCGTGATCACGGCGAGCTCGCCGTCTTCCAAGATGAGCACGTCACGCGTATAGGCCAGCAGCGCGGGGATGTCGCTGGCCAGGAACTGCTCGCCCTCGCCAAGCCCCACGACCAAGGGGCTGAAGTGGCGCGCGGCGATCAACGTGCCCGGAGCATCCACCGAAACGGCGGCCAGGGCGAAGGAGCCCTCGACCCGCGCCAGCGCGGCGCGGACGGCCGCCTCGAAGCGGGCGTGCACGTCCGTCGTGCCGTTGGCGTGTCGCTGCTGCTCCCACTCGCGGCCGATCAAGCGCGCGACCACTTCCGTATCGGTGTCCGAGTCGAAGGCGACGCCCGCTTCCGCCAGCTCGGCGCGCAGCGCGTTGTGGTTCTCGATGATCCCGTTGTGCACCACGACGATCCGCCCGCTGCGGTCGGGGTGCGGGTGGGCGTTGCGCGTAATCGGCGCGCCGTGGGTCGCCCAACGGGTATGCCCGATGCCGACGTTGCCCTGCGGCGGTCGGGCCTCAACCAAGGCGGATAGGGCGGCGAGCTTGCCTTCCGTCTTGCGGATATCGATGGCGCCATTGCCATCGATCACGGCGACGCCCGCCGAGTCATAGCCGCGGTACTCGAGGCGGCGGAGTCCATCCATCAGGACCGGCAGCGCGTCGCGCGTGCCGGTATAGCCTACGATCCCACACATGGGGTGTCCCTCCCGAAGTCGGGCGCTCCATCCGCGAAGTGTGCAACGGGTTCACGACGTGTCGCGAGCGTGTCGCAACGGTCATGGATGGGCGCGCGGTGGTAGAAGGCCGTGCGCGCATGCGCGCGGCCCCGCACCGCGGGCTCCGTTGTCCCGTCGGTCGCCCGACGGTTTTGGGAGCCGCTTTCTCGGCTCGGGAGAGCAGGCCGAGGGCCGTGCCAGCCCTGGAGGCATCCACCGATCTTTCGAATCTTGGGGCGCGAATGCGATCTTGCGCCCTTCACCCGGCGCGTCCGGGAACCTCCTCCTCGTCAACTCATCGGCCCGCGACGACGGCCGCTACCCGTCGCACGATGACGCCCTGCCGTGAGCCCTGGTGCTTGCCTGCTCGGTTGTGGCGCGCTCCGGGCGCGCGTGAATCGCGGTTCCTAGTGACACCTCCAGTGTGTACTTCGCCGAGTCTTGATTCCACGATCCCGTGGATTCGCGACCATAGTACCACGTCCGGACGCAGCGCAAACGTCGAGTTCCAGCCGCTGCCCGCCGACTGTCCGCCGTGCGGCCTGTGCGGCGTGCGGGCGTGTCGGCGCGTGTCGGTTCGTGGAGCGAGCGTGACGTTGGAACCCGGTGCCAACCTTCCCCGCACCGTACAACGGCTCAACCCGCAACGTGCGGCTTCGCGGCGCTGCCGGTCTCGGTGCCGGCGTCACTGCCGTCCGGGTTGAGGGCCGGGCTCGACACACCGCTTTCCTCCACCAACTCGGCCAAGAGGGCAAGCAGTCGGGTGCGCACGTCGTCGGCCAGTTCCTGCATCCGTTCCCGTGTGATGCGGCGGCCCTCCGCCTCGAAGGAGATCGGCTCCCCGACGCGTACCCAGATCTCACCGCGTTTCGGGAAGCGCGCGCCCTTGGGCAGCAGGCGCGCCGTACCGTGGACCGCGGTGGGCACGACGACGGCGCCGGTCCGCGCAGCCAGCCAGATGAAGCCGGGATCGAAGTGGCCGAGCCGGCCCGTCTTGCTGCGCGTCCCTTCGGGCGCGATGCCCAGAATGTGGCCCGTACGTAGAGCGGCGCTCATCTCGCGCAGCGCCGCTACGTCCTGCTCGTCCCGTTGGATGGGTATCCCGCCGATCGACCGTAGGAAGCGGCCGACGAGCGGAACCTCCACCGACTCGCGCTTGATCGCAAAGAATCCCGGCCGACCCACGACGTGGCCGGCCACAATGTCCAAGGCGCTGGAATGGTTGATGGGCATGATGGCCGCAACGCCGGCCGGCGGCATGTGCTCGCGACCTTGGATGTGGGTAGTAATGTAGCCGCCGTCGAAAAAGGCGCGCAGCGCCCCGAGGGCGATCCGGTAGGCAAGGGGGCTGGTGTCGGGCAGGCCGTCGCTCATCGTCTTCTCCTGCGCGTAGGAACGAACCGACGTCGTGCATGGGCCCTACCGATGAGCGCGATCCCGAGGCCGCCGAGCGCAACGCCGCCGACAAGCGCGACCGCGGCGTCCGACCAGAAGACGTCGGGGAAGAGCCGGATCAGGCCGCTATCGGCCGCGAACTGCCAGGTGCCCTCCGGAAAGAGCAGGACGTGAAACGTGGTGAAGAGCCACGACCAGGCGACCGCAATCCCGGCCCCGAGCAGGGCGATGAGGCCCACCGTCATCCCGCCGCCCCACACGCTCGCGCGTGCGGCCGTCGGGCGCCAGGCGGGCACGAGCCACGCGGCGGCCAGCGCCAGCCCCGCGAGCAACCCGGCTCGTCGGAGCCACGTGATCCGCACCCGCACGTCCCGCAGATGCTCGACCTCGTCGGCCGCGTAGAGCGCATCGCGTGCGTCACCGCCGTCGGGCAGGGGCCGTCGCAGCGCCTCCAGCTCGGCCGTCGTCGCGTTGCCGACCACGTAGCGGGTGGAGACCACGGCGAGCTCCGCGCGTTGCTCGTGCGACATGCCTACGGACGGCGGGAAGCCCGGCCGCTCGTACTCCATGCGTACGGCGGCGGGGGTGGCCAGGATCGATACCACAGCGGCCGCGAGCGCGAGCGGCACGCCTACGGCCAACAGGAACGTCGCCGTCCCGCGGATCACGCGAGCCCCGCGCTGTCACCCGGGTCGCTGCTCTCGCTGCCACACGGCGCGTCGCCACCATTCGTGGTCAGGTCGTCCGGCCAACGTGCCGTCAGTGCGAGCAGGTGGGCGACAACGGCCT
>JAJCYU010000117.1 GCA_029262755.1 Anaerolineae bacterium | reverse complement strand
GGCACCGCCGTGGGCGTGGCCGTCGGGAGCGGGGTTGCGGTGGCGGTCGGCGGGTCGGTCGGGGTCGCGGTCGGTGGCGGCGGAGGCGGCGCCGTGGGCGGCTCCGCGGTGGCGTTCGGACAGATCGTGGTCACCGTGAGCGCGTGGGTCGGCGCCGGCAGCTCGCGGACCTGGCGTCGGCGGTCACGAATCGTCATGTCGCCGGAGATCTCGTGCATGCCAAGCGCGGTGGGGCGCACGGAGTACGTCATCGTGACCGGCCAACTCAGGCCCTGCAGATCTTCCCACCCCCAACGCAGCAGCGTGCCGTCCTCGACGGTCTCCAATGTGGGCGTCATGGGCGCTGAGCCATCGAGGTACTGGAGGCCCTCGGGCAAGTGTTGCACGAGGTCGACGGCAACCACCTCGTCCTGCTGTTGCAGCTTCTCGCGCAGCTCGTTGCGCGTCACCCTGCGGAAGGTCCCGCTTTCGTTGAACTCACTGTAATAGCGTGCGCTACGCGGCATCTCGCGCGCGACACTGCAATACCAGCTTCCGGGGACCGTCGGGCAGCCGACCAGGACGGGAATCCGCTCCCGATGCATGGTTTTCGCCGCGTCGAGCATGGCCTGCCGCATGTCGTCGTAGTGGGACTTGGTGTAGCCGAAGATCACCATGAGCTCGCATAGGTCTTCGGGATTGGCCTTGTCGACACCGGCTTCCCTGCGCGACTGCTGCAGCATCCGCACCGCCTCCTGCGCAGCCCGCTCGATGGTTACCGCGCGCGGCGCGTAGCCCGTCGATGGTTTGCGCAGGGCACCTCGGATGCGCGACTCGTTGTCGCTCATGCGCAGCGCGATACGGCTCTGGTTCTCGTCGTAGTGGACCACGCCGGCCTCGACGGTCACGTCGTCGCCGACCAGCCGCAGGACCTCTTCCAAGGTCTGGATCGACTGCTCGTTCTGCCAACCGGCCTCCGGCGCAAGGGCCGCCTGGACAAACACCAGGCGCACACCGTTGGGGCAGATGGGACATTCGGGCTCCAGCTCGACACCGACGTCGAAGCGGCACTTCGCCGCGTCCTCGGTCGATAGCGTGGCGGATACGACGCCGTCGCACGCGGTGGTCGCCTGCGCGGCCGGAGCAGCCTCGACGGGCGATTCGGCGTGGGACAGGACTCCGAGCGCCGCGAGCAGGCCGAAGAGGGTCAGGCCCGCCGTCAGGCAGGCAAGGTGGGTGCGGTTCATCACGTTCTCCTACGTTTCGCCGGGCATCCGAGCCGACAGAGAGGGTCGCAATGGAGGTGGGGGGCGCACGTGTTTCTCCACGTCCGAGATTGGGAGGCTCTCGTAACTGGTAGATACGGCGCCGACCGCGATCAGGATCAAAGTCCCGATGGGCTCACGCGGCGGACCGATTGGTCGATGCCGACCATGAACGACGAGCCTATCAAAGCATGAACGCGGAGGCGAACGCACACGGAGACCGTGGGGTTGGGTTCCACTTCAGGAGGTCGTCTGCGAGATTCGATTATCACATCGTTGGAGCAACCGCCGGGCCCTGTGATGGACGCTGCATTGCTCGGCAGATCCAAAAGCGTCACCAACTCCCCACGCGCCGGATCTATTCCTACCGATCCTGTGGTCGCGCGGCGTGCTCGAAGGCACGAACCAGCTTGTCCATCAGCACCGAGGTCGCCAATTCGGCGAGTTCCTCACGCGTCACCCAGCGCCAGGTTTCGTAGGCTACCGGTAGCCCCGCGCGACGGGCGGACGCGGCGTCCGGCCCACCTTCGCGCAGGACGGCGACGATGGGGTCGCGGTCGAGTTGGCCGTAGCGGGCGACGGGGCGAATGTCGGCCGCGGAATGATCGCCGGAGCTGGAGCGATCGCCGCGGGACGAGCACCCCCCTCTCCCCGCCGCCAGCGTAATCGCCAACGGCTCGACCGACAGCCGCAGGTGGCTGAACACGTGCTCGACCGGCGGCAGGAGCAGCGCCTCGTGAATCGCGAGCTTGGCCCCCGATCCGTCGCGCAGGCCGTCGAGCAGCGTATGCGCGATCGCCGCCGGTTCGTCCCGCCCGGTCTCGTAGCCGGGATCCCATGGCACGAGCGGCAGCTCCCACAATCCGCCGAGCAAGCCCTCTGGCGGTCGCCGCGCGACCAACAAATGCTCGGACCCGTCCGGCCCCTCCCCCAGGCCCGGCCGCGCGATCCGCAGCGCCAGCACGCGTGACTCGCGTACGCGGCTGCGCGCGGCGGGGCGCGGCAGCTCGTCGACGCGGCCGACGGCCAGTGCGGCGCACCATGCGGCGACCGGGCATTGCTCGCAGCGCGGCCCCCGCGCCACGCACACGGTCGCCCCGAGCTCCATAAGCGCCTGCGTCCAGTCGCCCGGGGCGCCGCCAACAGCGGGCACGCCTGCCGCGAGGCGATCCGCGTGGGTCTCTATAGCCCGGCGGAACGCGACCCGTGCGGGATCCGCGTCCACCGCGTACAGCCGCGCGAGCACGCGCTTCACGTTGCCGTCGACGGCCGCGACCGGCTCGCCGAGCGCGATGGATGCGATAGCGCCGGCGGTGTAGGCGCCCACGCCGGGCAGCGCGCGCCAGGCGGCCCGGTCCGCGGGCAGCGCGCCGCCGTCCGCGGCGATCGCACGGGCTGCGCGATGCAGGTTGCGAGCGCGGCTGTAGTAGCCGAGCCCCTGCCAGGCGCCGAGCACCGCTTCGAGCGGCGCCTCCGCCAGCGTCGCGACGTCGGGAAAGAGGGCCATCCAGCGCTCGTAGTAGGGGATCACCGCCGCAACACGCGTCTGCTGGAGCATGATCTCGCTCACCCAGATCGCGTAGGGATCCCGCTCATCCCGCCACGGCAGCACGCGTTTGTTCGCCGCGTACCAATCCAGCAGCGCGGCACGTAGTCGGTCCTCGGAGTCGGTCGTACGCGGAAGATCAATCTCTCTTGCGCCGCCGCTCACGCCCTTCTTTGCGCCGCCGCTCACGCCCATGGACTTCGTCAAGCCTGCATTTGCGGGCTCGGCAGCCACTGCACTCGCACCAGCGGCCCGCTGTTCCTCGGCAATAGCTCCACGATTCCCTCGTCTCATCGAACCCCTGGCGCGGCGCATTGGCTCTCTCACTACCCACAACTGCAAGCTTGCCGAAGTACTAGCCCTCCGCCTCCAGCTCCAACGGCGCAACGCTGAACAGCACACCGAAGGCGCGGCAGTAGACGGACACGCTACCGATGTCGTAGGCGTCGACGTCTGCCGGCAGCGTGTAGTTCTGGTTGCCGCGATTGCCCTTCAGCGGGGCAACCTCGACGAAGCCGTCGTGCAGCTCGTCGCGATTCGTGGGGTCCGGATGGCGGCTAAGCGTCACGAAGAGGTCGGGACCGTTGGTCACGTCGAGTCCTTCGAGACGGAGAACGTAGTCTCCGTCTTCCAGGAGATAGATCGCGGCCTCGCCGCTGCCGCGATGCACCGCGTCCACGTCGCGGAAGGAGCCACGCGAGACGACCATGGCCTCCACCATGCGATCGTCCATCGTGTCGTCGGCGCGCATGTCGTCGGCCGCGGCGGAATCCATGGTGGCCATGGCGTCGGACTCCTCCATGCCCTCGGGCAGCTGGAGCTCTAGCGAGATGGGGAAGTCCTCGTCTACGGTCTCGTCGAGGAAGAGCGGCGATGCGAGCCACCAGACGATCGCCAACGCGGTAGCGACGGCGGCAAGGATGACGATGCGGCGCATGGGGGCCTCCGATCGGGATGGGCTGCGGTCCGACGTGGGGGAGCGTGGGCGTGGGCGAGGGGGGGGAGCGAGGGCGGGGCGAGAACGTTTCGAATCGCGCGGGCTACCGATTCGTGACGTACGGCCCGAACCACCATACCCCGGCTACCGGCCGCGCTCAAGGAGCAACGGCGAACCAACGGCGTCGAGCACGGGGCCCCGCGTTCTACGCGACGTGCCGACCGTCGCGGATACCTCCTTGTTCGCCTTCCCGTTCGCCTGCCCTGCCTCCTTCTCGATCGCCTCCACGCCACCGTCCTGGCCGCCTTCCCCGCCGCCTTCCCTCGCCCCTACGGCACCGAGAGCGCGGGCAGCCACGCACCCGGCGGGCGGCAGGGCGGATGCGGGGTCGGCGCGGGCAAGCGTGGCATCGGCGTGCCGCGCACGTCGGCGAGGACGAGCAGGCCGCCCGCGCCGTCGGCGATCAGGACCACGCCGTCTTGTAGCGTGATGTGCTCGGCCCAGCCCGTGGTCGCGAAGCGGGCGAGTACGTTCGGCGCACCCGGATCGCGCAGATCGACCGCCAGCACGCCGCCCGCGCCGGCGGCGACCCAAGCGAGCGACGTCGCCGCATCGAAGGCCACGGCGCGCGCGCCGGTAGTGATGGGCAACGTCGCGCGTAGGACCGGGCGCTCCGCGCGCTCGAGGTCGTAGACGAGCAGGCCCGCGAACTCGGCCGCCACCAGGGCTAGCTCGCCGCCCAACGCGACGTCGCGCGCGCCGCCGCCGGTATCGATGCGGGCCAGGACACGCGGCTCGGCCGGCGAGAACAGGTCGATGATCGTGAGCGCGAGCCCGTCCACCGCCGCGGCAAGACCGTCGGCCGCGGCCACGGCCTCGGGCGGCGCCACCGGGCCCGCGGGCTCGACCAGGGCCAGCCGGCCGAGGATGCGCGGCGCCGCCGGGTCCGATAGATCGACGGTGACCACACCCTGCGCGTCGTCGGCGACGACCGCTACTGGGCGAGCCGGCGGGCCGGTCAGCGCGACGTCGCGCGCCGTGGCGATTCCCGGCGCACGGCCAAGCAGCGCACCGATGTCGGCTGCCCACGGCGGACCACTGCGCGCAACGTACAATCCGCCGGCCGCCGCGACCACGATCTCGCCCGACAGCGCGACGGCCGCGAGCGGCGCGCCGGCGTCGGGCAGCGCGACGCCACCGAGCAGCTCGGCCTGGGGGAAGCCGCCGTAGGGCCAGGACCAGCGCAGACGCGTGCCGCCACCGGCGAGCCAGGCGTGATCCGGATCGGCCGCCACGGCGCGCAGGCCGGGCGCCTGGTCCAGCGAACCGACCGCGGTGAGAGGCGAGGTCTCGGGCTCGCTGTCCCCGTCCGTTCTCACCACGCGCGGGCCCACGTCGTCCTCGGCCCACAGCACGTGGGCGCCGTCGCCGTGCAGCGCGAGGTCCACGGGCCGCTCGACGGGCAGGCCCGGCGCCGCCGCGTAGGCGGCAGCGTCCGGGGCGCGGACGTGGGCGATGCGGGGCGCGGACGGATCGCTGACGTCCACCGTGAGCAAGCCACCGGGCTTGCCGGCGCGGTCGCGCGTGGCGACGACCACGCGGTCGCCAACGTCGCCGGAACCCGGGACGAAGGCCACGGCGCGGCCGTTGACGCCGTCGCCGAGCGCCAGCCGTCCGGTTTCACGCGGCGCGCCGGTCTCGTCGAACACGAGCACGACGAGCGATTCGCCTTCGGCCAGGAAGGCCATGCGGCCGTCCGCCGAGCCGTCCACCGCGGCCGCCACAATACCACGGGGCGCAAAGGCACCGATCTCCGCCGAGCTTTCGTCCGCGCGCAGGACGCGAAAACCCTCGACGCCCCAGGCGACGAGCACGTGCTCGCCGACCACCGCAAGACCCCGCACCGCATCGCCGAAGCCTCCTTCGGGCGCCGCGATATGACGCAGCAGCCGCGGCGGGATGGTCGCGTTAGAACCGCGCGACGCCGCGACATCGACCACATGCACGCCGGCGGATCCACCGAGCCAGAGCAGGTCGCCACGCTGCGCGATCACCATGGCTTCCCCGGGCAGGTCTGGAATCAGACCGGGCAGGACAAGGCCCGGGCGCGGCGTCGGATACCAAGGCGGCTCGATCTGGACCGAGAGCAACCCGCGCGCACCAGCGGCGATCCATGCCCTCCGGAGGCCGCCACCGGCACTCGCATCATCGTCCACGACGACGTCGTGCACGAGCCCGCCGAGCACAACGCTGCGCTCGATCTCGACGGGAGAATGCGGATGGCAGACGTCGACGGCCACCAGCCGCGGCCCGCTACCCAGCCATGCAACCACATGCGATCCGTGGTCCGCGAAGGCCACCGCGTGGCTGGCCCCGCCCAGTTGGTCGACGAAGCGCTGGGGAACGGCCGGGGCTTGCGCGAGCGTGCTCCGCGTACGCGTACGCCATCCGTCACCGTCGCCGTACTCGTCCCATCGGCTGCTTAGCGAATTGGGATCGCCTACGCCGATCAGCACGATGGCGGCGGAGGAAGCGACGGCGGCGGCAGCAACAAGATTCGCCCAGCGTCTCGTGGTTGTTGCTCCCCACAGCCTCCGCCATCGTCCCATGTCTTTGCCCCCGGCCGGTCGGTTAACGCGATCACGCCGGATCATGCAAAAGATCCGGCGCGTGCGCCAATGGCTGAACCGCAGATGGCAACGAGACGCAGCCGCAAGTAGATTGTCGTGGAGCCACCCGCCGGACTCGAACCGGCGACCTGCTCATTACGAGTGAGCCGCTCTACCAACTGAGCTAGGGTGGCCTGCGCGATGTCGGTCCGCGCGGGGTGCTACTGGCTTGCTGCAGGCTGTTCCAGTGCGGAAAAGTCGCCTCCGGGAACCCCGGAGGCGACGAGAGCGGGCGATGAGATTCGAACTCACGACCTTCTCCTTGGCAAGGAGATGCTCTACCACTGAGCTACGCCCGCATAAGGTGGGCAAGTATACATGGGGGGGTGGGGCTGTCAAGACATTGACCGGTCCTTTGAGGGCGCCGGGGAAGGCATATCTTCCGGCATCGCGCAACCCTATGGCGTCCGAACGAGTACACCCTCCGCGTGCCGTGGCGCGCACCGAAACCGGGCGGGACACGACCGGCCCGGTCGAACGACACGCCGGATAAGATCGGCCCGCCGCACGACGTCGATGTTCATGGGACGTGGCGTGTCGTGCGCGTGGAAGCGCGGTCCGCTGCCCGCAGCGTGCAATAATCAGCCTTCCGCCATCGCCTGCCCAGGAGAACACCGTGAGCCAGCCAAGCGCGCCCCCGGCCGCGGCCAAGGACGCTGCCCAGGACGCCGTCGAAGAGGTCGACGTCCTCATCCGCATCGAGAACATCCACAAGAGCTACCTGATGGGCAAGGAGGCGGTGCCGGCCCTGCGCGGCGTATCGCTGGCCATCGAGCGCGGCGACATGGTGTGCCTCATGGGGCCAAGCGGATCGGGCAAGACGACGCTGCTGAACATCGTGGGCGGTCTGGACGAGCCCGGGCGCGGGCACGTGACCATCGACGAAGAGGACGTCGTCTCGATGGGCGAAGAGAAGCTGGCGCGCCTGCGGCTGGAGAAGATCGGCTTCGTGTTCCAGACCTTCAACCTCTTGAACAACTTCACGGCCGAGGAGAACGTCGAGGCGCCCATGGTGCTGCTCGGCGCTCTGTCCAAGCGCGATCGCAAGGCACGCGCCAAGGAGCTGCTTGCGTTGGTAGGGCTAGCCGATCGCGCCGAGCACTTTCCCAGCGAGCTCTCGGGCGGCCAGCAGCAACGCGTGGCGATCGCGCGGGCGCTAGCCAACGACCCGGCCATCGTGATCGGTGACGAGATGACAGGCGACTTGGACTCCAAGACGGGCTTCGAGGTCATGGACGTCGTGCGCACGCTCAACCAAGAGCAGGGCAAGACGGTGGTCTACGTCACGCACGATCCGCGCATGGCCGCCTACGCCGACTACACCATCCACCTGCTCGACGGCGTAATCGTCGCCCGCGACGAGGATCCGCAACGCGCTTTGGAGCGCGTCCTGTGATCCTCACCTACGTCCGCCGCAACTTCCGGCGCCGCAAGGTGCGCACGATTCTGATGATCCTCGCGTTGATCGTCGGGGTGGGCACCCTCGTGGCGCTCAACGCCACGGTGGACAGCTACCGCCGCTTCTACGCCGGCACGGTCGCGGGCGAGGTGGGCGACTTCGACCTCGTCCTGACCCGCCCGGACACGGCGCCGAATCCCTTCATGGTCCCGCGCGAGATCATCCCGCTCGTCGAGGCCGTGCCGGGCGTGCGCTCGGCCGCGCCGCGCCTGCACGCGGTGGTCTCGGTGCGCACGGGCGTCTCGGAGCGCGACGGCGAGGCGGCGCTGGTGGCGCTCGACCCGGCCGTCGACACCGCGGGCACGCTGGAGATCGTCGACGACGGCTCGCAGCAGGCCGATGAAGAAGGCGACTCGGCGGAAGGCGATGGCGCGCAAGGCGATGGCGCGGAGGCCGGCGACGAAGCCGCACCGGGTGCGGCGCGCTCGCGATTCGGCCGATCCAGCGACGAAGAGATCCCTGTCGACATGGAGGCGTTGCTCGGCGAGGTCGACGGCGTGCCCGGCGCCGTCGTGCTGCAGCAGACGGCCGATGTGCTCGGCGTGGCTCCGGGCGATGTGATCGAGATCCAATACGCGCCGCCCCAGACGCGGCTGCCGGGCCAGGCGCCGTCGGCGAGCGCCGCGCGCCGGCGTACGACCGCGCGCTGGCGTGTGCGGGCGGTGGCCACCCAGCGCGGCGTGACGGGCGAGTCTGGCAACGAGGGCATCCTCGTTTCGCTCGCGTCGGCCGGCGAGCGCTTCGGCGTGCCCGGTCTGGCCGAACGCATCGTGCTCGACTACGACCCCGCGCTCTATGACGCACGTGACCCCCAGAAGTCCGCCTTTGCCGCACGCGAAGTCACGTTGCTCGTGCGCGAGAGCCTCGGCGCGGAGGATGTGGAGTTCCGCATGCCGCGCCCGCGCGCGGTGATGGACGGCGCCAACGCGTTTATCTTTTTCCAGTCGTTGATCTCGATGTACGGGCTGCTCAGCCTGTCCGTGGTCGGCATGCTGATCCGCACGATGATCCTGACCAACGTCCAAGAGCAGACGCGCGACATGGCCGTCCTGCGCATCTTGGGCGCATCGCGACGCTTCCTCTTCAACACGGTGGCCGCTGAGGTGGCCGCCATCGGTGCGATCGGCATCGGCCTCGGGATCGTCGTGGGGCAGTGGGTGAACAACAAGATCATCGTGCGCTTCATCGCGCAGCGCGCCGGCGACATGATCGCCGACGTGCCGCTTGTGACGATGTCCGGCGTTCTCCTCGCGGTGGCCGTCGGCGGGCTCGTGCTGGCCATCAGCGCATGGGCGCCAGCACGCAAGGCGGCCAACACCAAGGTCACCCACGCCATCAACCCCGGCGTCGCGGACGGGCTTGGTCTGGACGACTTGGCCAAGATGCGCGAGCGGCGCACGGACCTGCGCATCTCGCGTAGCGGGCTCGTCGTGCTGACCTATCCGCTGCTGATCTTCTTCGCGTTTCCGCTGGCCTTCGACTTCGGCGTGTTGTGGGTGCTTGCCGCCCTGTTCTTCGGCGCGCTGCTTGCGCTCATCGTGGGCGCCGCGCTGTTGTTCTTCGTGATCATCCTGCCCTTCGAGCGGCTGCTGCTGCGCGTGCAGGCCATCACGGCGCCGCGGGCCGGCTACTTCGTGCGCCGCACGGTACTGCGCGGCAAGGGCCGCAACACCTTGATCTCGCTCATGATCGTGATGAGCGCGACCCTGCCCTCTTTCTTGTCGACGACACTGGCGCTCGAGGTGGCCAACACGGAGAACGACCGTCGCCTCGACGGCGGTGCGCCGCTGCGCGTGACCGCGCCGGTTTCGTTGCAGCAGACCAGCGCAGGCCCACCGCAGCCCGTCGAGCAACGCAACTTCAAGCCCGAGGTGCTCGCGGAGCTACGCGCCGACGCAGGTCTAGGCCCGACAGTCGCGCTCGCCGCACCCTTCCGCACCCAAGCCTCGGACGGCGTCGGCCTGCGCGATGCCTCCGTACGCGTGACCGCCACGGACGGCCAGCTGCGCGGCCTGCTCTACGACGAGGCGATCGAGATCATCGAAGGTGGCGAGGCCGCCCTCACCCGCGTGCTCGACGAGCCGGGCGCCGCGATCATCGGTGCCGGCCTGGCCGACCACTTCGGCGCGTCGGTCGGCAAGACCCTGCGCTTGGAGGGCGGCGGTCTGGACCACGACGAGGACGTGCTGGTCGTCGGCATCGCGAAGCGCTTGGGCGGGGTGGGCACCTTCACGGCCAAGAAGACGGCCGTGTGGGGCGGCGATTCCACGGTCCTGCTTGGCATGGCGACGTATCGCCGGCTCATCAACGACCCCGTCACCGGACCGCCGGACCCCAACACGCCGATCGTGCGCACGCTGCTCGCGACGCCGTCCGAAGCCATCGACGAAGAAGGGGAGGCCGAGCTCACCCGCGACCTGCGCCTTCGCTACGGCACGCAGCACGGGCTCAACATCGACAGCACCGCGGAGTCCATCGCCACGGTGCGCGAAGAAGCGCGCACGGGCCAGATGTTCCTGCTGATCCTCACCGCCCTGACTTCGGCCCTGGCCGTATTCGGCGTCTTCGCCGTGATCTACGTCTCGATCTACGGCCGCCGCGCCGAGATCGGCATGCTCAAGGCGATGGGCGCTCCCGGCCGCCACCTGCTCAAGGTCTTCGTGGGCGAAGCCATGGTGATGACCCTCGCCGCCACCTTGACCGGTGTCAGCGCGGGCGTGCTGCTCGGCTACATGCTCCGCGTCTCGGAGGGCTTCCAGAACGAGGTACCCACCGCCTTCGCCGTGGACCGCATCGTGGTGCCCGCCATGCTGGCCCTCATGATCCTGGCCAGCCTGATCAGCGCCACCGTCGCCACCCACGGCTACCGCCGGCGGCGCGCGGTCGAGATCCTACGCACGTTGTAGCGCTCCCGATGCCACCCGACCAACGCAACGCAGACCGGACATCCGCCACGCAGCTTGAGTCCCGCGTTCCAATCACAACACGCCCGCGTTGCCAACGCCCGTTTCCCGCCTCGCACATCCCGCACCGCATGGAGTTCCGCGATGAACCGTCCTCATCCCGCCGTCGGCCGACCTGTTGATAGAGACGCTGAGAAAGGCGCCCACCTAGTCGCCCCTACGGTGTCGAGATCCCATGGCCCCTCTGCGCCTGCGCGCCCCATCGCCCGCATCATGCCACGCATCGCGCTGCTGCTCCTGCTCCTCGGCCTCGTGCCCGTCCTCGGTGCTTGCGGCGGCTCGGGCGCGGACGAGGGCGCAACGTCGGACGCCGCGCAGTCCGCGGACGCGGGCGACAGCGAGGATCGCGACGGTGCGAATTCGAGCGCACGTGACGGCGACCAGGACGATAACGGAGATGGCGACGAGGACGACGGCGGCGAGCCCGGTCCCACGCCCACCTACGACCGACGCGTAGAGCGTGTGGTCACGGCGGACGGGGCGCTCGAGCTACCCATCGCGCCACAGCCGCTCTCCTTTGCAACGTCGGGTGAGGTGCTGGAGGTGACGGTGAGCAGCGGCGACCCGGTGGAGGTGGGCGATTTGTTGGCACGTGTGAACCCGGCGGATTTGGACGGGGCGGTGTTGGACGCGCAGGCCTCGTTGACGTCGGCCCGCGAAGGCCTGACCTCGGCCAGCCTTGCGCTCCAGCGAGCCGAGCGCGGCACGGACGTGGAAACCGGGCGGCTCGAGGTGGAGCGCTCCAAGAACTCGCTGTGGTCGCAGCAGGTAAGCCGTGACAGCATCTGCGGCCGCGCGGGAACGGCCTTCACCCCGCAGAGCGAGTGCGACGGCGCCGACGCGAGCGTACAGGCGGCGGAACAGTCGCTCCTCATCGCGCAGGAGAGCTACCAGGCGACGCTCGATGCGCGCGAGGGCGAGCTGGCGGCCGCACGCGCACGGGTGGCCTCCGCCAGGGCGAACATCGCCCAGGCGGAGCGCGCCGTGGCTCGCGCGGACGACGCCCGCGCGGATGCCGCGATCGTGGCGCCCTTCGCGGGCATCGTCGACGTGGTCCACGTGGCCGTTGGTGTCAACGTGGGGCCAGGCTCGCCCGCCGTCACGGTGGCCAAGACCTCGCCGCTGGACTTCGTGACCTCCAACCTGGGCGAACGCTACGTGGGCGACGTCGTGGAAGGCGCGCCGGCCGAGGTGACGCTCACCGCCTGGCCCGACCGCCCGTTGAGCGGCCGCGTGCGCCGCATCGCGTCGACCGGAAGCCCGGACGGCGGCGGCGCGATCGTGTACCGCGTGTGGATCTCCGTCGACGAGACGGATCTGCCGCTGCGCGCCGGCATGACGGGACGCGTTGAGGTGGGGTTGGCGGACTAGGGAGGTTGGGTGCGACCGACGGGCGGAGCAACGGGGCAGGCGATGTAAGCGGGACAGGCGCTGTAGACGGTTGGGTCAACACGCCCTAAACAAGACGAGGGCCCGGCGCGAATCGCGCCGGGCCCTCGTTCTTCGTCGCGAGGCGTGGCCCTTGCCCCGCGTCGAACTACATCGTGTCGTCGCCCATGTCGAAGGCGTAGTACAACGTCTCGCCATGGTGGTAGTTGTAGACCTGGACCTGGTACGTGCCGTCCATGTCGGCGGTGAAGGTCACCGAATCCGGCGCGCCGTGCATGGTCGTGCTCGTGGCCACGAGGCCGTTCGGGCCCCAGACCTTGAAGCCGACGCCGTTCCAGTTGCCGCCGACGCCCAGACCGTTGGTCATGCGCAGCGTGTACGTCTCGCCCGCCGTAACCGGCATGTCGTAGGTGAAGAACGAGCCACCGACGTCGCCGACCAACGTGCCGGCCATCGCGTCGTCGCCCATCATCGCAACCTTCGGCGCCATCGCGTCGCTGGTGCCTTCGGCCATCATGGCGTCGTCATCGGCCATCATGGCCTCTTCGCCGTCATCCTCGGCCATCATGGCATCGTCGTCAGCCATCGCGGCGTCGTCGTCAGCCATCATGGCGTCGTCGCTATCAGCCATCATGCCGTCGTCCATCGAGGCGGCCATCATGGCGCTGCCCTCGCCCAGGCTGAAGCCCTCGGCGGTGATGGTCCAGTGGGTGCCGATGCCGTGCAGGTAGTTGGCCATCTGGATCATCACGTCGCCACCGGCGCCGGTGTTCCAGCTGAGGCTCTTGGAGCACGGGCCCGTCTGCATCGCCGCGCCGGCCAAGCCGCTCGCGTCGTAGACCTCGAGATCGATGGCATGCGGGTTGATGCACGGCCAGAACGTGATGCCGAGTTCGGCGTCCGTGTTGGCGGGAAGGGTGGCGTTCCACTGCTGGTGCGCACCACCGACGTTACCGGTACCGGAGCCCGTCATCGCGTGACCGTCCGCGGCGGCCGTGCCGGTCAGAGCGACCAACAGCGACGCGGCCATGGCCATCGACAAAGAGGGGCGAAGAATCTTAGACAGCGACATATGCGGCATGCTCCTGTGGGGGCGCCCGACGAAGGTGAAGGGTGGATTGTGGGACGAACGGATCCGGGCGCTTTGGGATCACATTATATGCTACGTGATAGGCCAGCGGTTGAATGTCACGCGTTCCCCACGCCCACCCTACGCGCGCCCCACGCTCAACCGTCGCTCGATGGCGATCGGAAAGGGTGTTTGCGCCGAGATCACTCGGGTTTAGACACGTCTAGACGCCAACTCCTGCGGAACGTGGCCCGCCGGATCAGACCGAAGGCGCCCATTCCGAAGCAAGAGCGGCGGCCTCGGGATCGAGGAAGCCACCATCACGGACCCATTCGGAGGCGATGCGGCCGAGGAGCGGGGCGAACTTGAAGGCATGGCCCGAGCCGCCGCCCAGAACGAACACCTGCGGCCGACCGGGCACCGGACCGACGATGAACCGCTCCCGCGGCGCCATCGCATAACCGCAGTGCTCGACCCGCAGCAGCGTGGACGGCGGTCGTCGGAGCACGCGCGCGAGCACATCGGCAACGGCGGCCATCTCGGCGCGATCCGCGGCGGCTTCCCGCGACGCGTCGCGCGGCGTGTCCGGATGCTCGCCTCCGATGGTGCAATGACGGGCGGCCTTGAGGCCCTCCCCGCCCATGTCGGGTAGCCCGTAGTAGAAGTCGTCGGGCCCGTGACCGACGTAGGCCCAGATCGGCGGCTCCACGCAGCCGTCCGGAGCTTCGTGCGCCTCCTGCGCCTCGAGCGCCCTTCGCGCCCCCGGGGCCTTCCAATACCCAACCCGCTGGCGCACCGGCGTGACGGCCGCATCCAGCGCCGGCAGCAACGCGCCGAGCCACGCTCCTGTAGCGACGACCACGTGCTCGGCGTGGATCGAGACGCCGTCCTCAGCGGGGCGATCGACGTCCGTCGCCTCCGCGCGCGCAACCCGCAGCCGCACCCGCTCGCCCGCACCGCCGCCCTCCAGCGCGAGCACCGCGCAGCCCTCGGCGATCGTCGCGCCTCCGGCGCGGGCCAACCGTACGAGCGCCGCACGCGTGTCGGCGGTGGCGATCACCGCGGCGCCGCGATCGTCGAGGATCACGGGATCTGGGACCGTGTCGAAGCGCAAAGCCGGGAAACGGAGCTCAGCGGTGAGTGCATCGATGCGCTCGATCGGCGCGCCGGAGCGTCCGACGGCGTCTGCATACTCGGCCATGGGGCCGTCGCTAGGCCCGAAGAAGCACGCCGGTCGCGGATGCAGCAGCACCTGCCCGGCCGCACGCTCGAGCGCGGGCCAATCGACCCGCGCCGCGAGACGCGCGAGCCGCGCGTGACGCACGTCGGGGTACGCGGCGCGGAAGATGCGCGTGGGGCCACCGGACCCGCCGCGCGCGTGCCCCACGTGCGCGCGCTCGAGCACGAGCACGCGGCCCGCGCCGCCGGCGGCCAGACGCCACGCGGCGGCCAGGCCGAGCACGCCGGCGCCGATGACCACGACGTCGACCGCGCGAGGGAGCGGGACCGGGTGCGCTAGCGAGTCTTCACGAGAGCGCGACACCTCAAGGGGCTGCGCGACCTGGCCCTCTTCCGCCATCGCCCTGTCACGCCCGCTCACCTCACCCACCTCGCTCACCGCAGGTCGTCGACGAAGTCCAGGATCTCGGCCGCCACGCGCTCCGGAGCCTCGAAGGGCAGCAGGTGGCCGACGGAGTCGAGGTTCACGAAGCGCGCTTCCGGTTGCTGCGTCTGCCAGCGCCGCCAGCTCTCGATGTTGATCGTGTCGCTGGTTGCGCCGCGTAGCGCGAGCGTCGGGACGGACAGGCGCGGGAGCAGGTCCCAGACATCGGTGGGCGGCGTGCTGTAGATCCGCGCTTCCCACTCCCGCGGGAAGGCGAGCGTCAGGTTGGGCGCAGCGGCGGCGGCAGCGGCACTTGCTACGGAATCGGCAGCGAGAGCGACATCTGTAGCGGCATCGCCATCTGCAGCGGCAGCGGCAGCGGGAGCGGGCTCGGAAGCGCTACGGGAATCCGCGCCGGCCGCTGAGTCCGGTATCAGCCCGCCGCGCACGTAGTCCCAGAGTACCTCGTCCGAGATGCGCGCGAATACGGGCTTGGGTCGGAAGTGCGCGAAGGCGTCCTCGTGGCTTGGCCACGACGTGCGCCGTTGGAGCGCCACCCTCACAAGGCCGATGCGCTGCGCGGCCTCGTCGGGGTCGCCCACCTGGGCCAGCAGCGCGGGCGGCAGCAGTACGGGCTCCACGAGCGCGAGCGCGCGAAAGCGTTCGGGCCGCGCGAGCGCCGCGTACATCGTTACGATGCCGCCCAGCGAATGGCCGACGCCGACGACGTCGCGCATGTCCTCGGCGTCCAACCACGCGACGAGCTCGTCGGCCAGCTGGTGCCAGCTTGTCATCGCGGAAGGGCTGGTGCCGGGGCGCAGCGGCCGGGTGCGCAGTGCCTGCACCGTGAAGTGCGCACCCAAGTGCTCCACGAGACCTCGATAGGATGCGGGCGGGTAGCCGTTCGCATGCGCCAGGTGCAGCGGCGATCCCGCGCCGCCGAGCGTGTCGGCGACGATCGGGTCTGCGACGATCGGGTCTGAGGCGGTCGCGTCGGAGGCGGTCGTTTGGGATGCGGTCGTTTGGGCGGCGCTCATGGTCGGCCGATCACGCGGCGGCCCCAGTAGACATCGGGCGGGCAGGGCACCTCGCCGGCCACCTGGGCGTAGATCCCGGTCAGATCCTCGGGGCGCGGCGCCAGGAAGGCGCGCGAGCGGTCGCCCGCCAGCCGCACGAGCACCACGAAGTCCACCTGGCTCTCGTCGCCCAGCCCGATCGCGTAGAGCCGCACGCCCGCCGCGCGCGCCTCGGCGGCGATGCCGAGCGCGGCGTCGGGATCCGGCATCCGGCCGTCCGTGAGCAGCACGAGCGTCGGCGTGTTGCCGGCGCGGGCATTGCCCGAGGCCAGCTCGTCCAGTGCCCGCCGCAGACCGAGGTCGATGCGGGTGCCGCTGGCCGTGGCCAGGCCGTCGATCGCCGCGCGCAAGCTCGTCGCGTCACCGGAGAGCGGCGCCACGAGCCGGGCTTCGCTGTCGAAGCGCACGACACCCACCTGGTCGCGCGGTAGGTCGAGCAGGTCGATGAACTGGCGCGCCGCCGCGCGGGCGGCGACGATCTTCGGGCCGACCATGCTCGACGAGGTGTCCACCACCAGCATCACGTCGGCGTGGCGCTCGCCGGGCTTGCAGGTGCGCTCGTGCAACGCGAGCGGCAGGAAGATCGGCACCGGAATGGGGGTCGCGGTCGCGGTGGCCGTGGCCGTTGGAGTCGCGGTGGGCGTTGGGGTGCTCGTGGCCGTCGGCGTCGGGGTGTCGACGATCACGCGCACGATCGGTACAGGGAAATCGAAGGTGCCCGGGTTGCCGAAGCCGTCCTCGAAGGTGCCGCGTGCGAAGACGTTTGTTGGGCGGTCGCCGGGTGTCGTGGGCCGCACGGTGTAGCGCAGGCCGAGCCCGTTGAGCGGAACATCGACCAAGGTCCATCTCAGCAAGCGGCCCTGAACCATCGGCGGCGGCTCTGCGCTGCCGGGCAGCAGCTCCATATCGGCCGGCAGCTCGTCCTCGATCACCAGGCTGCGGAAGAGCGTCGTGGAGGTCACGCGCTGCGCGATGCGCTCGAAGATGCCGTAGAGGAAGCGCGCGTTGCCCGCCGCGTAGTAGTGGTCTTCGTCGGTGGCCACCTGCCGCAGGAGGGTGGGCGATGCCTGGATGCCGATCGTGAAGATCTCGACGCCCATGCCCGTCTTGAGAAAGCGCGCCTCGCGTTCGGTGTCTTTCGTGTCGCTACCGGTGTCCTGTCCGTCGGAGAACAGGATCAGCACGGGCCGCGCATCGGCCCGGCCGCGTTGTTGGAACTCGCTACGAGCCTCGGCAAGGCCGACGTGCAACAAGGTCTGCCCCGAGGCCTGGAGCCCGCGGATGGCCGACCGCACGGGCGCCGGATTGGCCGAGAGCGGGGTGCGCTGCACAGTCTCGTTGAACGCGACCACGCCGACGCGCGTCGTCGTGAAGTCGACGTCCGCCAGGAACGCGAGCGCCGCCTCGCGCAGGACGCGGATCGGCTCGCCCTGCATGGAGCCCGAGCGGTCCAGCACGAGAATCACGTCGCGCGGCTCGCTGGAAACCGTGCTGCCGCAGCCGCCGCGTACGGTCAGGCGGACCTCGACGGTGTCGCCCAACTCGATGGTGTCCGGCGCCGCGGTCTTGTCCGGGAACGTCCGGCACGCAGCCCGATCGCCGGGTGGCTCGGGCGGCACGGCGCCGGGGTCAGGGTCGGGTGCGAAGCGCGTGACCACGTTGGCCGAGCGGTCGCTGACGAGCACCTGCCCGGCATCGTCCACCGCCAGATCGCTCGGTGCGGAGGCAAAGGCCAGGTCGAATCGGGTCGCGTCGAAGGCGCCCGCCGGCGCGCCGTCATCGGCGACGCGGCGCACCCAACCGTCGCGCTCCAAGGTGAGCACGGCCCCGTCCGGCGCGGCAGCGATGCGCCGCGCCCTGGCCGGCAGGGCGATCGTGCGCTGCGTCCAGCCGCCGGGTCCCGCGGGCTCGACGACGCGAACGGCGCGGTTGATGCGGTCCAGCACGTACGCGCGCCCGTCGCGCACGTCCAGATCGCCCCAGATCGTGCTGCCGTCCGGCGCTGCCTGCAGGGGGATGCTCGACAGGCGCGTGCCGTCCGCGTCGAAGCGGTGCAGCGTATCGCCCAAGGTGTCGAGTGCCATGAGCAGGTCGGAAGCCTGGTCCCATGCGAGCGCCACCGCGTTGCCTTCCCCACCGCCGGCCGCCACCGTCTGCTGCCAAACTTCCGTGCCCGCCGCGTCGAAGCCGGCCACGATCCCGCCGTCCGTCACGAAGACCCGACCGTCCGGTGCGCTCGTCGCGGACACGGGGTTGAGGCTCAGCCCCGGCGGATCGAGCTGCCCGACGACGGCGCCGTCGGCCGCGAAGCGCTGCACGCGCCACGCCCGGTCCAACACGAGGGCCAGACCGTCCGCGCCGATCGCGACAATCTCGGGCTGGTCGAAGGTGCCCGGCACGGCGACCGAGCGGCCCCAGACGGTCGTCGGCGCGGCGGAGGTGATCGTGGCGTACGCGAAGCGCAGCACCAGCGAACCCTCGTTGCGCCGCGTCGCCGGCTGCGAAGCCACGGAGCCCACTGCGGTCGAGACATCGAGCGCGTGTAGGTCGCCGCGCGGCAAGATGTCGTAGTCGTCGCTGCTCGGCTTGTAGGTGAAGATGCCGATGGAGGTGGCGAAGCGAATCCGCCGCGACGAGGTCAGGCCCTGCTCGTAGTCCACCGCCACGTCGCGGATCTCGATGCTTTCCGGGATGCGCAACGCGGTCTGGCTCGTGCGCCGCCCCGCCTCGTTGAACACGCGCAGCGTCTGGCTCGTGCCGTCGAGCACGTGGATGCGCCCGTCCTCGTCGATGTCGATCCCTCGCACGAGCCCGCCCGTCTGGGTCGTGGTGGAGGTCTTGAACCGCAGCCGCTCCGTGCCGTCCACGTCAAACAGCACGACCTCGCCCGTCTCGGCCGACCCCGCCGCCACCCAGCCATCCGGCGCAACGGCCACGCCGGCCGCCTCCAGCACGTTGCCCCACGTGGCGACCCGCTCGCCGGCCAGGTCGAAGACCGCGACCTCGCCGCGCGTGCCGTCGGTGACATAGATCCGATCCCGCGCCTCGTCCACGGCCAAATGGACCGCATCGCGCAGCCCGCTCCCGCCGTCCGCCGTCGGCGCCAACGCGCGCTCGCTCTCGTCCGGCGCGATGACCGAGTTGCGCCCGTCCGTCGCATCGACGACGTAGATCGACCCGCTCGCGCCCAGCGCAAGGCCCGTCGCGCGCCGCCACGCATCGGCGGGCAACGCCGTCGCGATGCCCTCCCACGTAGCGACAACCTCGTAGGCCAAGGGCGCGGATTGGGCGTGCAGAGCGCGGTGGGGCGCGCGATCGCCCGGCACGACGCCGTCGCCCTCCGAGGCCCAGGGCAGCAGGCCGATCGTGAGCGTGAGGACGAATCCGGCGAGGATACGAGATCGTAGGCGCATGAGAAGCTCCGGGCTCGGGTCGCGTGCGCCGAAGGCGGCGCCGCGGTCCGGCGGCTGGCGGTAATCGAGGCGATCCGCAGGGAACGCGATCGCGAGCGTCATGGCGACCGCGTCCGTGCGACAGGGTTGTTGAACGGGACAGGTTCTTTTCGGTGCGACGGATACGTAGGGTGCGCCGAATCCCTAAGGTGTGGCGGTTCCTTGGGGTGCGAAAGCCACGTGGAGTGCGGCGATATCCTGTCGTGCGACGTGCTCATTATGGCATCGCCGCGCGCGGCGTCACCGAGGTACGGTCTCACGCCGACGACGATCGTGTCGTGGACGTGGCATAGGGCACGGCGCGGCGGAGGCGCGAACGTGGCGCGAACCTGGCGCAGTGAGAGCGCGAGTCTGGCGCGATCGGGGCGCAACATCGGCGCAAACCCCATCCCCGCGTGAGAGCTACACGGGGTAGGCTCTACACCCCGATCGCCCAGGAGAGCCTGCCTGCTATGATCGAAACTCATGCTCGAGACCCGCTCGCAAGCGCCCCTCACGCCGCCTTCGTCGCTCGGCCCGCACCGGGCGTCCGACTATGCCGGCTTGCCGGATGAACCCCGGCACGAGCTGCTCTACGGACGACTCTACCGGGTGCCCAGCCCGACGCTGGCCCATCAGGTCGTGGTCGGGGAGATCTTCGCTCGGCTGCGCGAGACCATGGCGCCCTCCGGCGCGCTCGTCGTCGTGGCACCGATCGACGTCGCCCTCGCCGACCATTCGGTTGTGCAGCCCGATCTCGTGCTGGTCACCGCCGCACGTGCCGGCGTCTTGGGCACGCGTATCGAGGGCGCGCCGGACCTGCTCGTCGAAGTGCTTTCCCCTTCCACCGTTCTGCGCGATCGGGGCGAGAAGCTGCGCCTATGCGCGGACTCAGGCGTGCGCGAGTATTGGCTCGTCGACCCCGAAACGCACGCCACGGAGTTCCTCGTGCTGCGCGAAGGCCGCTGGCTCGTGGCCATGGCCGCGGACGGCCGCTACGACTCCGAAGAGATCGAGGGGCTCGGCCTGGACGTCGAGGGACTGTGGGCGGAGGTGGTAGAGGCGACAGCGGTAGATTCGACGGCGGCGCGGGACTCGTCGTTGTTGGAGTAAGAGCGAGTTCGGGGAGCGCGCTAGGGACGCGAGATCGCGGCGCGGTAGTGCGGCTCCCAGCGCAGCGCGCGTTCGAGGCGCAAATGTTCGGCCTTGCGCGTCGGCCCTAGCTTCAGCCCTAACCCCGCCCTCGTCCCGTCCTCGTCCTCGCCCCGTCCTCGTCCC